>NZ_WSRP01000059.1 GCF_009767915.1 Parasutterella muris | reverse complement strand
CATATTTGTAGGGTGATTGGTTTCTTTCATAGGTTATAATTATCGCCTATGAAGTTAAAGAAGTCCATCCATGCATTGCTCAAAAGGGGTATAAAATCAATTAGTTAAATTGAAGATGAGACTATTTGTAAAAATAGCTCCTAGAATTTTGGGAATTCAGGCTAGAAGTCAGCCTCTTCTTCGTCGTCTTCATAGTCCCGTATCTTTTCCGGCTCTGCATCAGGAACCGGGACTCCAAGAGCTTCAAATAGCATCCGCCTGAAATTTTGCGTTTTTGAGGTATCTATCAAACCCTACACTACGAGATCGGATTGAAGCTCTTCCTGGTCGTCGATATCTTCCTCGCCGTCGTAGTCCTCAGAGAGCTGAGCCCCGGCTACAGGGACAGGAACTCCAAGAGCTTCAAAATAGCGGCGCCTTTTACCGGCGACCTCGCCAAAGTAATTCCCCTCATTGAACCGTATCAGCTGGACATTGTTTAACAAGGCGAGAATTGCTCCGTCACTCTCGTAGACTACGTTGATCTTTTGATTTTTGTTTGCGTTAAAGGCATATTGCTTTATCCGACAGCGCACCATCATCGAAATGGCTGTTGCCAAGAACTGCACAAAGATCTTACCGACCAGTGTCCCGTTTCTCGAAGTACGATTCCTCGAGCAGCCTAGGCGATACTTGAGAGTTTTAAAGGCATCTTCCACTATCCAACGTTCTTTGTAGGCGATCCAAGCTTTGCGGGCGTCTTTTTCAGTGTCGCTCACAAGCACTCTGTATCCCTTGAAGGCGAGATACTGCTGCACCTTGCTGTTGACGACGCAGTAACGGCCGTCATTGGCCTGCGTAAAGAACTTCTCCAGAAGAGTAGTTTCATTGTCATCAAGTGCTTTGCCTTGATCCAGCTTGCGGCGTACCGTATCAAGACGCTCCAGAAGCGTTTCAGAAGCTTCCTCTGCGCACCGGCGGTCAAAGAAGATATGCCAATAGAGTTTTCGTCTTTCGTCGTTTCGCGCTTTTTTCCCTTCTATCGGGTATGGGTCGAAGCGCCACTCCAGCTCTTGGGTAACGCAAGCCGTACGTGTGAACCAATCGCGACGATTAAGGTCTTCAAGGGCGCTGCGGGACTGTTCAATTAACTCCTGAGCGAGGCTTCCCCTTGCCCCACACCGCATATTGAAGATAAAACTCACGCCATTTCTCAGGCAATCATTGATATTGTTGGTGCTGCAATAACCTTTATCCGACACCAGCATCACATTTTCCAGTTTCAATCGGGCATTGTCTGCTATGACCCTTCTTACGGTACTGACATCAGGCACATTACCATCGTAATAACGGTAGTAAACAGGTAATCCGGTTTCCTGGTCAACGAGAAGGAGAAGATTGATCTGCGGCAGATTGTCTTCGTCCTTGTTGAAGCCGTATTCCACATTTGCAAGCCTTTTCGAGTAGCTTGAAATGGATGTTGAGTCCAGTGCAAGAACAATCCTGCGATCTTTTCCTGCGGCTTGCTTCTCTTCAAGCCAAGCGCGGTGCATCGCCCGAAAGAATACCTCTATGCGCTCCTCTCCAATGCGGTCAAAGAGCCGACTCAATGCTGAGGAACTCAAGGGGCGCTGCCACGGAAGCCTTGTCGTTTCGGCAAAAGAAGCATAACGACTGACATTATTGTCTGCGTTGAGGATGATGAAATAGGCGAGTGAGAGAATCTTACGGTAGTCGTTGAAACGCGGAAACGCTTCTCGCAGAGCGCCTCCCAGAGGGGACGCCTGAACTATCCTGTCCAGCGCCCAGGTCGCTCCGGCATGGAGTGTCTTGACTGAAAGAGCCTGAGTTAGTGTGAGACCATTTTCCCCGAGCGGCGTGAAAACATATTCCTTGCCTTTGCGCTCGCAAACAAAGTTTGCAAGTTCCGGTTTTTGTTTCAGAAATTCATCGTTCCACTTAATACGTCCTTCCTTATTTCCGGAAATGATGACTCCAACCTTGCGGCTTTCTGTGCGGCGCGAGCGTTTCTTGAGAGGATCCCATACGTTTTTGTACGTAAACAGGTAGTAATTCGAATGACCTGATTTCAAGATCAAGGGAGGAAGTTTTGGATATTTCATGATTGATGCCATAAAAAGAGTATCTATATTTTACATGAAAAAAGACTATTTGGGAGAAAATTTCGTTAAATTTCAATAAGTTTTTTATACTTTGACTTGGTTGATTAAATTTGAAGTATCAAGAAACGCAAAAATTCAGCTGCGGCTGACGCCGTAATCCTTTGCTAATTCCCATAATTAAGGGATTGGCGTAGGTTTCGAGAGCGAGGACTTCGGATGAAGGCACTTCCTTTTGTGGTCAAAGGATTGTACCTTGGCCTGATAGTTTTATGCTAGTGGCGACAGATTTAGAACGATGCGTTTTATCTGTTCCTTAAAGCGGCCTCGGAGTGCGAATCCTTGGCCGTTTTGCTTTGTTATTTACCGATGCGGTTGACTGAATTCTCAAAACAAACCGGTCAATTCCAGTTCAAAAATCGCACAAATCGGGTCAGTGGCGAAATTTTAGCAAACTATCTATTAAATTAGCGGGATATTTATCCAAGTTAACTTATGGGTAACGTTAGACTCTAGGAAAAATGATTACACGTTATTACTAATCAAATAAACCCTAAAACAAGAGAAGTACTATTTCTCAGGAGTTTTATTTAGAGGGAAAATGTAAGCGTATTACATAAATAAATCCCGAGGTAAGAAATATGCATGATTTAATCCTTAAATCGTTATTACGCAGGTGGGGGGGTATAAGGCTTTAGCCCTTTTGCTTATTTCCCCCTTTTCTTTCAATACATTAGCTTCTGAACTTATTGGCGATCTAGGAAGTGTCGAAAACCTAGGGGCCGGCTACCAAATTATCGGAGATATCTCCTCTTCTATTAGTTTGACAGAAAGAAATAACCGGACGATGGCTTTGTTCCGTTCTTCATTGGAACAAAACATTTTTTCTACTGTGCCTCAATTGCACATCTCCGCTAAAGGCGGAAAGGTTTTTAAAAGCGCGGGAAAACAAACTATTGCTTTAACAGGCCAAACAATTATCTCATCTGAAACGGGAAATATATTTCATACTGATGGGGTTGGATCTTCCCAAATTATCACTGGTAATTTTAAAGAACTGTTAGCTAATGTTGGAGCCAATAAGCCCTCACGCCCAGGATTTTTGTTATTCGGCTATGGCGTTTCAGGAAGTGATGGAGGCGTTATTTACAATTCGCACGGTGAACAGATTTTAGGTAAATCACCCACCAAACCCGAAGGTGTAATTGAGAAGATTTCAATTAACTGTTCTTTAACAGGAACTCAAAGTTCAACTGGTAGGGGAGTTGCTGTCAGGAATTTTGAAGCTGAAGCTCGACAAATGATCTATATGCCTATTGAACAGATAGGAGATGAAGATCAGCCTTTTACAGCAGGAGTTGAAGATGTATATGGGAAGCAGCAATACATCCATAGAATCGGAACAATCTATGCTACTAATTTTGGAATAGCCGGCGGAACTATTGCAATGACCTCCGATAGAGGAGAGCAAAGAATTAATTCTGTCGACAGAATTCTTGTCAGTGACGCAGTTAGTAATATCTCAGGAGGCGCTTGGACTCCCGAGGGAGATTATGTCTCTACGATTTTGCCGGTTGTAGGAATTTACAACTGGAGCGATAGCGGAGCTGCAAGAGGAGACGAACGAGACATTGGAACACAGTACATAGGATTAACTCAGGAGATTAGAGTTCAAGCTTCAAAGGTTAATGAGAGCTATGGAATCTACAACCGCGGCGGAGTCCAAACTATAGAATCCAAACCAACCGGTACAGGTTTACGGGAATATGTGGATATACATGTAGATAATTCCAAAGCAGGCAGCAGCGCTTTTTCTGTATTCGTTAATCCATTAATGGACGGGGATGCATTTGAAAAAGCAGAGACATCAACCTGGCTAAAAGGCAATTTTCGTATTCTGAAAGGAGATGTCGTAGTAGCTAATACAACCACATCTCAAAATTTATATCCAAGTAATTCGACCTTATATTTGATAGCCGACGATTCCCACAGGAACCAATTGATTTTAAGCGATAACGTTAACCTTATCGTAAGCAAAGGCGCAAAGGATGTTGAGCTTTCTAAACTAACGACCCAATTAGTGTTGGGGGATGATAGACACGAAACAACTGAAACATACAACGTTGCGTTGGGAAAGTACAGTTCCATTAATGATCAAGGTGTATTTCGCGGTAGAGGACTGATTTCGGCTTATTTTGATAAAGATAGTTTCGAGGCAGCTAAAGCAAACGACACTGAAAATACAAGTGGAGAGGGTAATTTAAGATGGAATTTCGTTGGTAAAGGTTACGGAATCATAAGCGGAGGGGTTCTTCTGAAGAACGTGGAAAAAACTCTAGCCAATAATAATTCCCATTTAGATGTTCAGATTCCTATTTCAGCCGATGATGTCCCTGATGAGCACTTTGCATATCAGATCATGCGTTCAGCCGTGAATAATCTATTTGTCAATGAGGGTATTGATAATATACGAGAGCGTGTAGATTTAGAAAAATGGGAAGACGATAAGGGAGTCTACGAAAAATATAAGTACATAGCCGGTAAAGTCTATATTAATGAAGGCAAAATCAATGGCGGATATGAAGAAGAGTATTACTATGAAGATCCTGAAATAGTTGGCAATCAAAACAATATTCGGGACCCTCTAGACTTAGCTACTCTTAAATTGGTTCCCACTGATGGCCAGTTGGTAGACGAAAACGGAAATTTTACTTCTTACACGGCGTCCGATAGAAAAGTCACTTTAGCTCTTGAGTCAAATCCTCGCACAAGTTATAACGCTGTATATTTAGAAAACGAACCCAAAGACCCTGACTCGGCCGGAGGATCTACAGAAGAGCCTAGCGACTCTCCCTTAGATACCAACATTGCGGCTGGCGGGGCAGGAGATTTGGATAATTCAAACCCAGATGATCCAAACGATGAGATACCTGCGGCAGGAACTCCTCTGACCTTGGTAGTACAGGACGGTAAACTCGGATATACAAACAAAGCTGGAGATTTCAAAGAAATAACAGTTAATGAAGAAGGTCAGTTCGTGGATGAAAATGGCTTTCCTTTAGCTATCACAGTTACCACCGATAATGCCAAAGCACTTTATGCTTGGGAAGGAGAAATAGGCGAAAAAATCTTTGAAGAGACTGTGCAGGAAAAAGATCCTCCTAAAGATCCCCCTAAAGACCCTCCTAAAGAACCATCGTCTACTGTCAATGCTATCGACTCTGTAGCTTTGTCAGACTATTACCTTTGGCGTTTAGAAAATGAAACTTTGTACCAGCGAATGGGTGAGGTGCGAGATAGAGCTGATCTTGAAGGCGGTTGGTTTCGAGTATTAGGCGGGAAAAATACATTAGACAAAGGAAATCACTACTTTAAGCATGAGTACTATGGTATTCAACTTGGTTTTGATCATGTCTTTAATAAAGAAGACGGCGGAAGTTGGATATTAGGTGGCGGATTAACTTATACGCGCGGTAAAACAGACCTAAGAAATAGTGGCAGCGGGAAAAATTGGCTTGGCTCAGTCTCTCTGTACGGAGTAAAAAAATTTAATAACAATGCCTACTTAGACTTAATTTTTAAAGCAAGCAGAATTCATCATGACTATACAGCGATAAGCAATAAGATGAGATACCTTTCGAAAGGAAAATATCATACATATGCTTATCAGATTGGAGCGGAGTTTGGCAAAAAGTTCATGGTGAATGATGAGTGGTACATTGATCCACAGTTGCAATTAAATTACGGCCATATTAAAGGGGCAAAATGCAGAACTAGTTCAGATATAAACGTCAGAACTTCCGGACTCAATAGTCTGATTGGGCGCGCGGGCGTTTCAGTCGGACGTGAATTTAAAGAAGGAAGTGCCTTCGTAAAAGTTGACGCTCTGAGGGAGTTTTCAGCGAAGTACAAAGGTACTTACTCACTAGATTCAGGAACCAAAAACAAAACCGAAATAAGCCTGAAAGATACATGGGGCGAGATAACAGTCGGCGGTAGTTACAACTTCCGCAAAGATGTGTTTGGTTTTGCTCAAGTAAAACGTTCTTTCGCTTCCGATGTCAAGCAAGAATATCGAGCAGACATAGGATTGCGTTATGTTTTCTAATTCCAAATAATGTTAGAGGGGTTGGAGTCTACAACTCCAACCTGAGAAGCTTATGAAAAGAAAATTGTACTTTTTATGTCTGATGGCCAGTTTGTCTTCTGTAGCTCTGGCTCAAACAAACAGTGTCCAAGATGAATTAAAGCCCGTTCCTGAAAACAGAATTTTTATTCCACACTCTCAGGAATCAGGAACTTTCCCATTGTATCTAGAGACGGGAGAAGCAACAGGAGAATGCGGTATAGGATTATGGCTGGACGGCCAATTAACTATGGTTCTATATCCTCGAGAACGTTCTGTACTTTATCTTTCTTCTGGTTCTCATGAGCTGAGAGCATCTTTTGAACCGCTTCCAGAAAATCCTCAAAGTGAAGAGGAGAAAAAGCACTTTAAATACTGTAAGAAGAATAAACCGGAGACCTTAGGGTTCGTTAAAACAATTGAGAGCAAGCGCGGAGAACGAATTGTTGCAAAAGTTCGATCTAATCAGGGTTATCTATACCGCATAAAAACAGAAAGAAAAGACAACCAAGAAAAACTGGGAAATTGAGTTTTTCCCCTATCCCACTTTAGCATTCTGAAGATAGGATTGCGTTGGGATTAATGGAAACAAAAGTTGTAGTTATTGTCTTATTTGGATCATAAAAATTTTGAAAGTTTCCTCGGTTTATAGATGGTCTGGGATGTAGCAAAATTGATATCAATTTTGCTACATCCCCTTCTTTTTTCAGGCAATATTTGTTTGAGTATTTATCGGTTAGCGGGTTTCAGCTGATAAACCTTGGAAAAGTCCACGTCTCTGGCAACAAAGATACCGACACGTTCGCCCTGTTTCAGCATCACGTAAAGATGACGTCCAAGAGGTATTGAACTATCGAGATGCTATGCTTGATGGTCTGGATGAAATTATCAATAAAAACAGGAATATCTCTTTATCCTTTGTGAAGGGCTTGCATTCCAAGCTGCTAGATGGAGCAAGAGGCATGTATAAAACTCCAGGTGAGCCAAGAAAAGTACAGGTACACATTGGGCGCCCTGGAGATGGAATTGAGAAGGCAATTTATATTCCGCCAAATCCATTTTTATTGCAATCTTTGTTAGACAATTGGCTTTCATTTCTCTCACGAAATGATTTGAACCCAATTGTTCAGGCAGCTGTAAAGCATGCTCAATGAATTCTCTCAACCATTCGAACGGTGTTCTCAAGTGTTCGAACGCCCCCTCTCGTAATAGTAGCTAGCTAATTGTTCTGCCAGTGTCATTTCCTGAAATCGGTTGACTACTTGATGTTGTTAAACCTAGTTAAAGTTTACTGTTTAAAGAGTAATCCCTG
>NZ_WSRP01000058.1 GCF_009767915.1 Parasutterella muris | reverse complement strand
ATGATGAAGTAGATTTCCTGATTGTTATTTTCTTCGGTGATGAAGAAATTTTCTTTACCGCGAAGGGACTGAACGCCGTAGTAAGCGTTTTCCGGTACTTCTAAATCACCAATGAAATCATGTTCAATACGAGTCATTTACTAAACTCCTCTATTTAAAAAAGAACCCGTGTATTCCGGGTTATCCGATCAGCCGCGCCGGTCCTAAAACCGTGGTCATGCGCCACTGAATGTTTTAATAGGACTCGACGCACCCGGTCAAATCCTGCTTATGAATGAGAATCTTTTAATATGCTTCTCTTTCATGGCTGTGTATTTTAGTCTTAATCAAAAGAAAAATATATGGTTATCCCGACAAGCTAAGGGAAAACGAGATACCTATAAAATAAGTATGGTATCGACTATAACTCTTTGGTTTATTGCGTATTTCTTAATTAGCTTGTTAATTTAAAAGGTAATTTTTGCACCAAAGTGAGCAAATTGACAATGGTTTACCCATATGCCAAAGGGAGTATGGAGATCGAATTTTCTAATAGCGGTGCAGGAATTTCTTTGATGATTAAGAGGTCTCGAAACGGCATAAAAATTTAGACAGCATTTCGGTCAAGCCGTTAGGCGCATAGGCTTCGTTCACTTCGACGACATTAATCTTTTCAGCTGAGAAAATTTCAAAAGCCCCTGCGCCGACATTCCAAAGCGGATGTCGGCGCGACCTTTCATACTCCTTAGTATATTTTCCGCAAACGAGCAGCAGGCCTTCAATGCGGTCAGACGCATTGATCGGTGTAATGCCGAGAATGTATTTGAAAATCAGCGGCAGAAGCTGAGCGGAGATTACGGACGCAAGGTTGGAAAACTTCGCGTCAAGGATCAAGTAGTAGGACTTTCCTTCGTCATTGAGCTTCAACACATAGTCCGGCGTGTAGACGGCCTCTTCTTTAGCGTTTGACCGCAGAGTCAGCGGACAAGCGGAAGAAGAAGAAATGTAGGCCGTGCTGTTTCTGAATAGTCCTGTCAGGACGTTCTCTTCCCTGCTGCAGGAAATGACGGGTTCGAAGAAAAGCTACAGTGTTTTTTCTCCGCGTACAAATTCAAAATAATTACAAGGCGGATTACCGGTATTCTTTTGAAGCTGAAGCCAATTTTCAAATTTCTTTTCGGTCATACTCCAACCAAGTCGGGTCAGTTCTTCAATAATCTTGATAAGCAGGTAATGCTCGTAGAGTTTTGAGCTTTCGCTGACAGTCGACATCACGAACTGGGCCGACCCGGAATTAAGACGGTTTCCATACCATTCCCGCATCACAGCGTAGATCTGCCGATATTGCGGAATATTGAGAAAAACCGGCGTCGGTTTCGGCGTAAAACCGCCTTTAAGTCGCGTAACCGGAAGGAATCTGGAGTATTGAAAATGAATTTTTTTAATTTCTTTTAAAGCTTCCAGCAGTTTTTGGCTGATCTCGTTATAAAGCCCTTTATATTCTTCAAGCACAATGCTTGAAGTGTTGATATAGAACTCGTCGGATAGTGAAAGCAGCGGCAAGCCTTCAAAAAACTGTCCCAGATTGTTCGCCGCGCCTTTAGTTTTAAGAATCACGTCTTCGAGAAAACTGACGACAACCCGGTTTTCATAAACATCAAAATTAAGTTTGTTTTTGAAAACCAAAGTCTTTCTTGGCAGGTAAAAGAAAGAGCCGATTTGAATGTCGTTTTTTTCATGAGTCGGTTCAAGTTCGTCCGGATGATTCGCGATAAAAAACAAGGTTTCCGGTTTTACTTCGGTCAGCTTTTCAAAGTTATCGATGCTTCCGTTCATTTCCAAACGAGCACGGCTGTTTGAAGAGAAAAAGACAGCGTTGTAAGAATAGACGCTAATGATCTTTTTCAGGGTGAGCAGATAACGATCAAAAATTTTTATCAGTTCGGACTCATCATCAGAATCAGCCGATCTTGAAAGAAGCGTCACATTCTCACTGTATAGCAGTGCGCTGTATTTGCGGACTTTTTCGTAGATGCCGTAAAGGTTCTCACTCTCTACTCCCCTTGCGAGGCAGACAGAAAAATAATCGGAGTAAAGCCGGAGTGTCTCTTCGGAATCATCTCGACGAAGAGTCAGTTCCAAATAAACCAGTCCGAGACTGTTTGAGAATATTTTTTTATATTCAGTCGAAAAATTCGCCCTTTGTTTGAAATAATGACGAGCCGTGTCAGCTCGTCCTTTGTAAACGGACTGGCTTTCTATTGATATATCAAAGAGATCAAAGGAATCAAGAAATTCCTCAGACGCAAATTCAACCGCATAAGAAACGTCGTCATACACGCTGACGATAGTTTGTCCGCTGATGAAACGGTCGATCGTCGGCTTTTCTCTATGAAAAATCAGAGGCAGCTCTTCACTTTCATCAGATCCGGGAACGGATTTTCTAAGCGCTGCAGAGATTTGGATGTCCCAATCTGACATTAGAAGTATCCGAAGTAGTCCATTCGGCTTTCGCCTTGGCTGATGATCTGCTCAAGAATGCCTGCAGATTTGGTTAGTTTTGTGTCGCTAAGCCAGTACTGAAGCTCGTTCAGCTGCTCCTTATAGCCTTCCCCGACGCCGTTGATTGTGGGCAGAAGCTTCTGCGCGATCGCATAATCCAGTGAGAGCAGCTCAGAGCTCTGTCCGTCGCCGCTCTTCATCAAGGCAGACGATGTCTGGATGAAATTTGCCATTGAGAATTGTGTTCTCGGAGAAACCTGAACACCGAGATTGTTAAACATCGACTTTGCCGTTTGGAGAAGTTCTGTGACGCTGCCGGAGAGATTCACCGAGCTTGTCTTGCCGAAAGTGGCAAGGAAATTCTGCCAATTGATCGGTTCAAAATCGGTCGCTTCGGACATTTCGCTGGAAGAATGTTCGGTGACGCTATCGGTGTCAGGCAGCGTAATAATCCAAGCTCTGTCAATAAGACGCGGCGAGAGATTTTCTGTGGTGTGGTCGTTATTGATGGTCGCGAGAAAGCGCAGCGTGTCGGGAATCTTAAAGCTCATATTGTTTCCGAGCGAGATGTAGCTGAAGCTATCGCGCACGTCGCAGATATTCATAAAGTCTGCGAAGTAGTACTCCATCGGACTGAGGTTGGCTTCGTCAAGCAGTATGAAGTAAGGAAGCTCTTGGAATCCGACGCCGCACTCAGCATCCAGCTGGCGGAAACATTCGATGCGATGCAGGTCCTGGCTCTCAAAGCGTCTGGTTAGCGGGTTGTAGTATCCGATCAAATCGCGTTTTGAAGTCCAGCCCTTCTCTACGGACACAGGAACATAACGATTGGCGAGTTCGCGTTGTTCGTTCCATAGTGCGGGCACCTCCTGTTCTTTAGCAATTGAATTTAGGCCGAGATTGACCGCAATCAAATTGCACATAGAAGTCTTGCCCGAACCCGGAGTTCCGGAAAATACCGTCAGGAAGTTCTGCGCGATACAGACAAACATGTTGGTGAACTCGTTCGGATCATACTTTCTGAATCGACTCAGGCGTTTGATCAGTTCATCATTTAGCGCTCTGCCGGTGAGAGAAGATTTCTTGATCTGCTTTAAGAAGTTCACACGGTTTCTTGTCGCTTCCGTATTCCTTTCGTCGTTCCACCGGTTGGCAGCTGCCATAATTTTTGCAGTCACTTGGCCGTCGAAAGCGAGATCGGCTACCGTCCTTACAGTTTCATTGATCTTCTTGTTGAATCCTTCGAGCTTAGTATCGAAGTCTTCACGTTCTTTCTTAACCTGAGCGAGTTCTTCATTGGCCAGCCTAACCTCTTTGCGGATGCGGACCAATTCACCTCGTTCATCATCTCGAGCCTTACGGATGTCTTTTATCTCTTTTAGGTCTTCCAAACGGCTCTCGAGCAGTTCAATTTCTTTTTCAAGCTCGCTTTTGCGGCGTTTATTTGCCGCTTCGCGTTCTTTATCTTTTTTGCGATGTTCCAGCTCGGAAATTTGTCTCTGGAGATCCTCGCGTTTGTCTTCGAGCTCTTTGAGATCTTCCATGATCAGCTTGTGGGCCGGAAGCGATTTAAGAACGTCCTGATCAGTTATGACACGTTTATAAATTTCCTCGAACAGTTCGGGTTTTCTCTTTGCTGCTGAGCTCATTGCCGAGCTGATCATCTCGACGATTTGCTCAATTTGTCTGGATTCCGGAAGATTCAGCTGCAGGTATTTGAGCAGTCTTAGTGCACGCTGTTTGGTAATGACGGAGCCGGAATCAAAGAAACCGTTATGAAGATTATCGAGCATCCAACGAGAAATGACTTCGGGAGTTCCTTTTGCACGCGGGATTTTCCGGATGACTTCCTTGACGAGCGCTTCATCAGAAACCATATCCACTGTCGTTTTGCGAACCAGAAGCGGATTGGTGAAAATCATTTTTAAGTTGATAAGAACATTGATGCCTTCAACTTTAAAGATCGGACTGACCGGCGCATCGGGTCTTTCTTCGAAGCAGTCGACAATGCCTCTGTTTTCCGAAGATGTCAGCGGAGCGACATAGAGTCGTTTCAAGGCATCTTCTTTTAAGGAAAGAGGTCCGTAATATTTGTTATTTAGTTTCAGAACAACGAACTGTCCTCTGGCCAAATCGGAGAGTTCCGGACGAATATATGTTAAGCCGTTGAGTTTGATTTCAATTTTCTTATCCAGGGACACGGACTCGGGGTCAACTGGTTCTACGATATAAAAAGCCTGCCAATATCCGTTTTCACGGTCGTCAAAGGCGGCATTTCGGACTTCTTTTTTTGCAAAAAGCGAATAGATATCGAGAGTAAATTTGCTCTTGTTTTCGAAAAACGTGCTTTCAAGTTCGGAATCTTCGAAGGGGATGTTGAGAAGAATTCCGTTGGCCAGCGTTAACCGTTCCTTTCTGCCGACTCGATTTGCGTCTCCCAAGAGAATATTGGCCATCTCGGGATACAGTTCTTTGGCATTTTCGATTTTGTAAGGAAGTCCGTTATTCCATCTGCAAAGCGGATAAAAATTGCAGATAGTTGAGCTGTTGAAGCATCTAAGCAGTCCGGTCACCATAGGGCGTTTGATCTGTCGGATTTCCGCTTCTTCAGTCTCTAAATCTGCTAGCGCGCATTCTTCTTCGAGTTTTTTAATATCCGTATCAAACTGATCGGAGTCGCTTGTCGCAGCGTCCGTTTTATTCGTCAGTTCTTTCAGCTCTTCTTCCAGCGTGGGGATTGTATTATCTTCAGTTGTTTCCGGAGCGGCTGAAGAAATATCGGCGTTTTGATTTCCTGCCTCTTCGGAAGTTTCGACAGAAGAAGTACCGTTCGATTCTTTTAATCCTTCAGTTTTAGAGGGCTCGTTTTGTTTATCTGCGGCGCTGCCTCCCTGCTTCGGTTCAGTATTTTGTGATTTTTGCTGCTCTAAGAATGCAGCAGGAGTTAGTTCATCAAGAGGTTCATCGAATACCGGCTTGTTGATTCGATTGACAAAATCTGTATAGGAATCCGCCCCCAAACCCCAAAGCGCCAAGGTCATTCGATGTCTGGTTTGAGACGGTATTTCATTTTCATTAAAAACTATTTTCAACTGCTGAGCAATCTCAAGGGATAATTCGTCACTCTTTTTCGAGTCATCAGATTCACTTGCAAGAACCTGAGCCCACATGGCATCCAGGAGCTGAGGATACGGCTGAAACAGCAGCTCGGCGACGCGCTCAGTCAACGTGCGCCAGTTTTGTTTTTTTCCAGTACGCCGTCGTTGATGACTTTTTCGAGCTGAGGTTTTGTAATTGAGCCGATTTTTATATTGCGGCGATTGGCGACTAAAATTTTCTTTACCAGTTTTGTTATCTGTTTAGAGTCGCGGTCGCCTTTGAGGAGGTCAAAAATCGGGCCAACCAGATTTTCGTTCATGCCTGTTCCTTTTTATTTATTTTTTCGGCATTTTTCCCTGATTCTGAAGTGAGAGATCAGTCAGATTATTTCCGAAACATGTAATTATTAGATCCTTGGTATTTTCTGAAATTATCGCCGATCAGACAGGAAATGAAAAATCAACAGGCAAAAAAAATCCCGACATTGCTGTCGGGACTTTTACATCAATCTAGGATTGGGTTATACCAAACCGCAGACTACAAATCCGAAAGCGACGGAGAAGAAAATCGCCAGAACGCCAGGGATGAAGAAGGAGTGGTTGAAAACCCACTTACCGATGCGTGTTGTACCTGTGTCGTCCATCTGAACAGCGCCGAGCAGTGTCGGGTATGTCGGGAGAACGAACAGAGCGGAAACAGCAGCGAAGCAGGCAACCAGCATGTAGGCGTTGTCAGGGTTGGCAGCAGTAATGCCGAGCGCTGCAACAACTGTCGGAGTAATCGCCTTAGCAGTAGCGGCCTGAGAGTACAGGAGCATGGCGGCTAAGAAGAACACCACGGCAAGCAGAGCCGGATACTGGCTGATAGTCTGAGAAGCAAACGCCTTGATTTCGTTGGTGTGACCGGAAACGAATGTATCACCAAGCCATGCAACACCGAGAACGCAGACGCAGGCAACCATGCCGGACTTGAAGACGGATGTACCGGCAACGTCACCGAGTTTAACTTTACAAAGGACGGTAATAAGGGCGCCGACTGTAAGCATCAGGCTCATAATGGCTGCGTCACGAGGAACGACAACGTTCTTGATCAGGCCGACAGCCGGAGAAATGGCGGAAGCGTAGAAAACAACGCAGAGAACGCCGATAAGGAAGATCCAAACAGAGAGTTTAGCCTTGGCATCAATCTTCATTTCATGAAGACCAACTGTCGGTTTGACAAGACCTTCTTTAAGTCTTTCCTGATAGATCGGGTCTGCAGAGAGGTCCATCTTAGAGATGAGCGTCATGACGAACGCTGTGACCATGCAGCCAGCGAATGTTGTCAGAAGCCAAACACCAAGCAGAGCCGGATAGCTCCAGCCGAAGGGTTCCAGAACACCTGTCATATAAATAACAGCGGCGGAAACCGGAGAAGCGGTAATCGCGATCTGGGAAGCAACAACAGCGATAGAGAGCGGAACCGCGGGACGAACATTTTCGCCTTTAGCAACTTCAACGATAACCGGAATCATCGAGAAAGCTGTGTGGCCTGTACCGGCAAAAATTGTCAGAACATATGTGACCAGCGGAGCGAGGTAGTTAATGTATTTTGGGTTCTTGTAGAGAATTTTCTCAGCAATGTAGACCAAATAGTTGAGACCGCCCGCGAGCTGCATTACAGAGATAGCAGCGATCACGGAAGCGATGATCAGGATCACATCCCAGGGGATGTTGCCCGGTTTCATGCCAAGGCAGAGACCGAGTACGAGAACGCCAGCGCCGCCAGCGTAACCAATGCCGATGCCGCCAAGGCGAACACCGATGAAGATCGCGCCCAGCAGGACGATGATCTGAAGAATAATCATGATATCCATATATCCTCCGAAAGAAATCAAGCGGATAGTTTGACTTCAAGTGGCCGGCACCTATTTATGGGCAGCGCCGTTATTCCCCCCTTCGGATCGGAAGCGTCATGTGAGACCGACCCGAAAGGTATTTAACATCCTTAACGGATTTTTAATTACTTAACAAATTTAGGATTGATCAGGTTCTGAGTGTTGAAGATGGCATCCCATTCAGCCTGTGTGAGCAGGTGCTGTTCATCAACAACGAT
>NZ_WSRP01000057.1 GCF_009767915.1 Parasutterella muris | reverse complement strand
AGAGGAGGTAAGCGCTGAGAAATAATTTTTTAGGATGGGGTATGCCGCTTCGCTACGCTCCGCAGCATACCCCATCCTAAACGACAATCGAAAGGTAATGTTAAGTTAACTCAATTTTTTACCTTCAATATTTGATAAATTTTTTACTCTCAAAATCGTGTTGTTTTACTGCTCTCAAAATCGCGTTTGCTTAGCAAGAATAGCCCCTAATTCATGTGACTTAACAAATTGAGGTAAAATCTGCCAGCCGGATTTAACATGAATTAAATTGTATCAATAAGAGTTAGAATGGATGAGCTTACATCAAAGATAAAAAGGAATTTCTGTTTCAGGGACGACACGGTTGAAGCATTAAAAAAATTCCTGCACAGGTCAACAGTCAATTCCAAACTCGCAAATTTATCTTTAAATTCACTATATTTTCTTTATAGAAAAGCAAAGAGTAACAAACTCTGCCATCTTGGCAGGTCTGAGTATATTTGGAGAAAAGACGCCAATATTGCAGGGGCACAAGAAGATGTCGCAGTATGTGCATCGAAAGGACTTGAGGGTAATTGTGTCATCATGGCAACGTATAGCAACCAAGGAATCATTCCCGATTATGTTGTGAAATACGTTGAAGAACTAAGGAAAGTTTCAATTTTTATTATTCTCGTTGCTGATAATGAATTAAGCAGCACTGAAGAGATTAAGAAAATTGAAAATGTCGTCGATGTTGCAATTTTTGGACGGCACAACACTTATGACTTTGGCTCATGGAAAAGGGGACTTGAATATCTAAGAAAGAATAAGTCTATCGCTAAGTTCCAAAGCCTGACATTAGTAAATGATTCCGTTTACGGACCGTTCATACCACTTTCTAATTACTTTGCATCTAAAGAGGCTTTAGATTCAGACTTTTGGGGGTTGTTGGATAGTTACGACACCGACTATCACATATTATCTTTTTTTCTCGTCTTTAAAAGAGAAGTCTTTGATTCAAAAGAATTTAATGATTTTTTTGAATCAATCGGCAATTCTCTTTCTTTTCATGATGCAGTCTACAAATATGAAAGAACATTAACAGCGAAACTTACAAAAAAATTCAAATCAGGAGTTTTGTTTAAATCATATGCGACTAATAACGCAAGATCTTATCTAGCGGGCAACCAAAATGCTACAGTCTGGCCGTTGTCTCTTTTGAAGGATGATTTTCCTTTTATAAAAATCAAAGCGTTGACAGGTGCTTTTGCTTCTGATCTTAAGGAAAGTGGTACAGATTCTTTGAATTATATACGTGATAGATATTCTGATTTTGGGGTGGTAATTGTTAAAGACCTTGAGCGAAGGGGGATTGGTCATGAAGCGTCGCAGTCCTTTGCAAATTTGTTATTCGATCCTCTTGCCAGAGAGGCTACGTATGCGATAGGTGATTCGGAAGTGGTTTCTTTTGACATTTTTGATACCTTGTTAATTAGACCTTTTATAGCACCCACCGATGTTTTTTTATTCATAGAATACCGCTATAAGCGAGAAGGATTTGCTCTAGAAAGAGTTAATGCAGAAAAAAGAGCGAGGAAAAAAAGTTTAGAGGAAGACATCCAGATTGAAGAAATTTATAAAGAAATAAAACCTAAATTTAGAGATTTAATCAATGTGGAACTTGCTACTGAGGAATTTCTCCTTCGCCCAAGCGAACAAGGCGTAAAGATTTATTCCGATGCCGTGAAGGCCGGTAAGGATATTGTTTGCATCTCGGACATGTATCTCCCAGAATCTTTTTTGATGAAAGTGCTAAGGAAAAATGGCTTCGATAAAATTCGTAGAGTTTTCGTCAGCGGAGATGAGCGGAAAACCAAGGGGTCAGGGTCGTTATTTTTGCATGCATTAAAGGAATTGCGGTGCGACAAGAACTCAATTATTCATTTTGGAGATAATCAGGTTGCCGATTGTGAAGTCCCTAGAAAGCTAGGGTTAAGGGCCTATAGAGTTTTAAAGTATGCAGAGAGCTATTTGAGCTCTCCAAGTAATATTGCTCGGAGGATGTTTTTCATGAATAATGCAAGCATCGCGTCATCCGCTCATTCTGCTCTGATTTCTCAAAGGTTCACTGCGCAAAATACCCATTGCTCATATTGGGAATATCTAGGTTATACATACGGGGGTCCCCTCGCACTCTCCTACGTATCCTTTATAGACAAAGAGGCGAAAAAAAATCATGTTGATGAACTTCTTTTTATCTCACGAGATGGTTTTGCTCTGAAGGCCGTATATGACAAATTTTTTAATAAAGATAAAAAAAGTATTATCTCTGAATATGG
This sequence comes from Parasutterella muris, assembly GCF_009767915.1. Classification (GTDB taxonomy): domain Bacteria; phylum Pseudomonadota; class Gammaproteobacteria; order Burkholderiales; family Burkholderiaceae_F; genus Parasutterella; species Parasutterella muris. The sequence continues at coordinate 5,674 of NZ_WSRP01000057.1, read as the reverse complement.
TTACGTTTCTAGAGCTGTGGGTTTAAGAGCGTCCTTAGATTACGCTAAAGACCCCGGATATCTCTATAGCTTGCTAAATTTGTTTTATAAAGAAACAGGTAAAGGAAAACCAACAAATTCCTTTGAAACAAATCAGCTCTTATATAGTAAGTATCATAAAGAGCTTAAAAAATGGTCCTCGAAGTCTAAGCAATCTTTTGTTTCGCATCTCGTTAAAAAAACTAGGGAAGCTGAGTCAGTGGCCGTTGTAGATATGACGACCGGATTGTTTTCCTCTCTAAGATATGCAAAGTGGGCTCTTGGTAGCAAAATAGTTACCGGCTTTTTTACCGGAAGTTTCAAAGAAAATGAAAGCTTAATTTTTGAAACGTTCTCTAATAGGCGATTTGATTTTCAGGATGATCTTGCTTTAAAACTTAGTGAGTTGTTGATTTCATCTCCTGAAAAACCGATAACAGATATATTAGAGAACGGAAGTCCTGTATATGGTCAAGAAGTGGGAATAAGAAGCGAAATCTACCCAGAAATACTAAAAGGTATCCTTTCTTATTGTGAAGATTTTATAGCTACTTATGGCTATGAAGAAAAATTATTTTTCACCATGGAACTTTGGTTGCAATTGGCCAAGAATTTTTGTCTGTATTGTAATGACCAAGATTTAAGTTTTTTAGAAAAGGTATTCGATTCCCCAGAGATAGATAACATAAAAGACTCAAAGAACCTAGCAGTTCGAATAAGGGAATCTAGAAATAAATCACAATAGTCTGGCAGGTTTAAAACACTAGTATCCAAACATCAAGGTTATATTACTTAAAAGAAGAGATTCGTAAGTTTGATAATACCCTAAAAAGGTTAGGGCATCTGTCCCAAGCCTTTTTACTTACTCCCCCTGTGTTTTTTATGTCTGCGAACGCTATTCCTTTACTGCCTTCAGGCGAGTGAGGACTATCATTGGCGAGTGTAAACGCCTCACCACACAAAGCCAAACCACATATCTGTCTAGAGTACTTATGGACCTAAACATCGTCCAATAAATACATCTTGAACGGAATCTTGTTTTTTCTTAATCCTATTGAAAAATATAGGATTTTTCTGACATTTTAAAATATGTGTATTAGAGTAGGTATGTCTAGAGTGTATTTTTACTATGTCTAAGCCAATTACGGGAAAAACTTCTACCTCTAATTGGAAGCAAAAGAGGGAAAACGGTGATATTTACGTCTGGGAAAGGAAAACTATTTACCTTCCTGAGACCAGAAAGACGAAGGAAATCTCCAGAAAGCTGCTTGGTAAAATTCCTGCCGGTTCACCCGACGGAGAAATCGTACCTACAAGGCCAAAACGCAAAAAGTCCGATGCTGCCGAATCTGTTTCCGCTACTCGCTCTAGAGTTGGAGCTTCCGTGCTTCTGCGATGGGTAGGCGAACAAAGCGGAATTACAGAAGATTTACTCGGGTGTATGGATAAGGGAAGCGACTCAAAAAGTCGACACCATCGCTCAGTTTTGGTTAGCGAATCAGGGTGACAGGCTGCAAAGAATGCAGAAGTGGCAGTTTCTCCATCCCACCCCTTATGCAGGTCCTATTTCAAAAGATGTTTATCATGATTTGTTTGAGCATCTCGGATTAAGTGAAGACATCGTTCAAAACTATTTCCGCGCAAGAGCCGACCGTTGTCATAAAGGGGACGCCATCGCCTTTGACTCTTCCACAATCTCTTCCTACTCCCGACACATTAAAGAAACACGTCAGGGCTTTAACAAAGCCGGCGACGGCTTGGATACAGTTAAGCTTATCACCCTGTTTGATTTAGCCACGCATCAGCCTATTGCTTTTGCTCGAGAGCCGGGAAATTTAGCTGACGTATCCGGTATAGAAAACGCGCTGAAGAAGCTCTCCTTTTTAAACATTTCCAAGGCCAAAATTGTTACTGACAAGGGGTATTACAGCCAGAACAATATAGGACAAATGCTTCGCAAGCACATTAAATTCTTAACGGCGGTCTCCATAGATCTCACTTGGGTTAACCGTTATCTTCAGGAAAATAAATCCGGCTTGGAAACTGCCTCAAGCCTCTGCCCTTGGGACTTTAATATCCATGGGATTACGGTTCCGGTCAATGTAGAGTTCACATATCAGAGGCAGCGTAACAGAGGCAATGCGGCCAAAGGAGATTCTGTCAGCGAAACCAGACGCCTATACCTGCATCTTTATCTGAACCGTCAGAGGGTCGGAGAGGATGAGAAGCGGCTGGCGACGGATCTCATGACATTAAAAAATGACATCGAGATGGGCCTGTGGGATGATCTGAGTGAAACTGCTCAAAGGAAGGCGGATAAGTATCTCAAGATAAGCCGTCTTGGCAGAGGCGGAAAGCTCAAAGTTACCATAAACGAAGATGCGTATGCACAAGCCAGAAGAGATTATGGCTACTTTGCGCTTGTCTCCAATAAAGCGGGAGACTGCTTCGAGGCCTTGAGGAATTATCGTTTGCGGGAAAAGATCGAGGAAGCCTTCAAAGATACGAAGAATCGCTTGGACGGCATGCGAACTCGCGTTTGGGATGGTGATACCCTGAAAGGGCGAATGTTCTGCCAATTTGTAGGGCTTGGATATCAATGCTTCCTTCACATGAAAATTAAAGAACTCAAAGAGAAGCTGCAGTCAAATCTGGCTGACAGAAGTCTTGCACAAAAGGAAAGGGAGCAAAGAGCAGAGCTACTCAAGTGGTTGGATAAGCAGTCGATGCAAAGCTTAATTGATTGGTTCGACTGCATAGAGTTAACTAACCTAAAAAGTGAGGGAGTGTCCGATACACAAAGAAGCGGTGATACAAAACGTGGTCGGTTGTTCTTTAGATTGCTGGGAGTACCCGGCTTCGAAGAAAAAACGCAGAGCCAGCTAACAGCTATCATTGTCTAAATTTTTGATGTTACCTTTAGACGACTTTTTTTTGGTTATGGGCTATTGCATGACAAATTTGAGAATTATTTGCATCTTTGATAGGGTAATCATCACTGTGAGCACTTAAATTCCAAAGAAAAAATACAGAGACAAACTGCATCCTTTCCTAACTATAATTCTTTCGTAATCCTCGGAGTGGACACTTTGTATACTCTCTTCCTCTCGAAGGCTTTTTTTGTCGTTTCAGTTCCATCTCGTTGTCAAACGATAATTTTCAGTGATGGGGCGAATGTGAACTAAGCCCAGAGATTTAGGTTTTACATTGCGGACAACAAGTGCGGCTGTTTTCTATTGTATTTTCCTTAACGCAACGTTCTTTGGATAACTGTTCTTTGTAACGTAGCCGGACATTAATGTACACGCGGAATTACTGCTATTTCTTGACTCCTTGGACTTACATCTTACAGGTCTTTGAATGCTCTCAGTTTTGTATTACAAGATGCAGACGACGATAATTCCCCTTGCTTTCGCTTTCGTTAACTCTACTATTTTCTGAAGTGTCGTCCCTTTTCATATGTGCGTAAAATATCTTCGTGCTTGCGTTGTCTGGACAATCTCCTCCTCGTAAGTAGCATGGACAGGCTCTGCGCTTTCCACAGTTTCAACATACGAGATGCTCGTTATCCTATCGCTCTGATTGACAGAATTTAATAACAGCAGTTCTTCTTTCCCGAAAAACTTATTTAATGTAGGCTACTCAGTAGACTCAGAAGGTCTTTTAATGATTTATTGGCAGGTCTAATAAAATTAACGAATTAAAAACGTTTTATTCCCTATGAACGGACTCAATAAAGTTAACATAAACAAAATTTCAATAGTTATAGCTAGCTTTAACTATTGCCATTACTTATGCAACGCAATTGAAAGTGTTCTTGCTCAAACTTATCCACACTTCGAGCTCATCATCATTGATGATGGATCTTCCGATGATTCACTATCTATAGCTAAAAAGTATGCCAGACGGGATGGACGGATTTCTGTTTTCACTCATCCCAAAAATGCAAATCGGGGCTTAATTTCAACTCTCCGGCTGGGTCTGTCGATGTCAACAGGAGAATGGATTGTTTTTCTTGAGGCTGATGATTGGCTTGAACGGACTTACATTGAAGACAAACTACCTTTTCTGGAAGGTTATTCCTGTATTGTTAACGGAATTATTTTAGAGGCCGAGAGTAATTGCGACATAACTTGGCAAACTGCCTATGCTCACAGAGTTCTAAACAAAATACACGAAAATTCTAATAATCCCAAAGCACTGTCATGTGAAATCTTGAGAGAAAATATAATTCCAACGTTTTCTTGTGTAATGGCCAAGAGGGAGATTCTTCTGGGCCTTGATTGGAATACGCCAGTTGAGAAATGGCTGGACTGGTATCTGTGGATACAGCTATTTCAATTTGAAAAAGTTTTTGCTTTAAAAAAACATTTAACACATTGGCGTATTCATAGAAACAGTCAAAATAATCGTAAAAAAATTCCCTCATATTTTAATGACGTAAAAAAATTTAGAGCGAGTGTTCGAAAAGTTCTGGCTAGTATGGATACTGCAGACAAATCTTATAAATTAAAAATCCTAAACACTTCTTTAATTATTTTTTTATACAGAAGATTTTATCTGTCTAGCCGAGTGGTTGGGATAATTCCCTTGTTAAAACATGTCATTTCAAGAATCAATTTTAGGTAGTTGAGAAAATGAAATTTTTAGTTACGGGGGGAGCCGGTTTTATTGGTTCTTGTTTCGTTTTACAGCGAGTTAAAGCAGGCGATTTTGTTATTAATCTTGATAAACTCACATATTCTGGCAATATTAAAAATCTGAGTGAGGTTTCAGATAATCCTAATTACACTTTTGTTCGAGGCGATATTGGCGACGCTGAACTTGTCAAGAAATTGCTCGAGGAATTCCTACCTGATGCAGTGGTAAATTTTGCAGCAGAAAGTCACGTAGACAGATCCATTGTTGATCCGGATATTTTCGTTCGCACAAATGTACTTGGGACAGAAATACTGCTTCGTACAGTAAAAGAATGGTGGGAAAACCGCGCTATTGAGAAAAAAGATAAATTTAGATTTCATCATATTTCAACAGACGAGGTTTTCGGAACATTAAAATTGGACGATTCTGCCTTTACAGAGGAGACTCCATTTGCTCCCAACAGTCCTTATTCTGCTTCAAAAGCTTCCAGCGATCATTTTGTTCAGACATATGGGTTACCAACAGTGATCACTAACTGTTCAAACAATTATGGGCCACGTCAGTTCCCAGAAAAATTAATTCCATTAATGACTTTGAACGCTATTACGGGAAAAAACTTCCTATTTATGGAACAGGAGAAAATATTCGGGATTGGCTCCACGTTGAAGATCACTGCGAAGCCATTTACGAAGTTTTAACTAAAGGAATAGTTGGCGAGACGTACAATATAGGAGGGAAGTCCGAGAGAACCAATTTGTTTATTGTTAACAAAATCTGTTCCATTTTAGATGAGATCAAACCCCGTGAAGATGGTAAGTCATACAAAGAACAGATTACATATGTTAAAGATCGACTAGGTCACGATTTTAGATATGCAATCAATTGTTCAAAAATTGAAAGAGTGAATTCTCTCAACCATTCGAACGGTGTTCTCAAGTTGTCATTTCCTGAAATCGGTTGACTACTTGATGTTGTTAAACCTAGTTAAAGTTTACTGTTTAAAGAGTAATCCCTG
>NZ_WSRP01000056.1 GCF_009767915.1 Parasutterella muris | reverse complement strand
CATATTTGTAGGGTGATTGGTTTCTTTCATAGGTTATAATTATCGCCTATGAAGTTAAAGAAGTCCATCCATGCATTGCTCAAAAGGGGTATAAAATCAATTGGTTAAATTGAAGATGAGACTATTTGTAAAAATAGCTCCTAGAATTTTGGGAATTCAGGCTTTATCGCACAAGACATTAATTTGATTTTTGCCACGGCTCGGCGATTGGAGTCAGAGGGCCGTTTGGCGGCAGCTTCGGCAATACGATCTCAGGCTGTTTTCCGGTCAAAGATTTGAGCCAAGCAACAATGTCTGCTATTTGTTCCGGACTAAAACTTCTCTCAAGCTGCAGCTCTCCCATGATCTTAACAGCTTCGGGAAGAGAGCTGACAGCACCGTCATGAAAATACGGATAGGTGAGTTCGATATTAAGAAGAATCGGCACCTTAAAGAACATGCGGTCTCGATCCCGCTTGGTGAAATCTGCGCGTCCCAGTGAAGGATTTGTTGTTTCGTAATCCTTTACGGCGCCCATTTTCTGAAAGGACTTGCCGCCGTAATTAGGACCGGAATGACAGGTGACACAGCGATACTTTTTAAATGTTTCCCAGCCGCGTATTTGTTGTTCACTTATAGCGTTTCTATCGCCTTTCATGTAGCGAGCAAACGGATAATCCGGAGTAACCAGCGTTTTCTCAAATGCGCCGATAGAGGCGGTAATGCGGTCAAAAGTTACTTCGTCGGTACCGAACGCTTTGCGAAAGTACGGTTTATAGCCGGGGATAGAGTCGATTACCGTAACGGCAAGTTCATGCGTGGCCCCCATCTCTTTCGAGTTCGTGATCGGACCGCCGGCCTGCTCTTCTAAAGTGGATGCTCGACCGTCCCAGAACTGAGCAACCTGATGTTCGGCGTTTAGCACGGTCGGTGAGTTAATCGGACCCTGCTGCCAATAGTCGCCGACAGAGGTCTTAAGATTGTCCACGCCGCCTGTGGAAAGATTGTGGCAGGAGTTGCAGGAAATAAATCCGGAGCGTGAAAGTCTCGGATCAAACCAAAGCATTCGGCCGAGTTCCTGCATCGGTGTTTCCTGTGCGCTCGGTGATCGTGGAATGTTTACTTCGGTTTGTGCAGAGCAGGGGATGCACGACATGGACAGAGAAAACAAGAGTGGAAATAGCGCGCTGCAGACCTTCATCTTCAATCTCCTGCATTAGATTATGGAATCAGGATACGCTGATATAACGGTGTCAGGGCGGCTCAAGTGCCCAAAAAGAAAGATGTTCTGAAGAGTTAGGGTCTGCCAACTGAGTGTCTCATTCATTCGGTCAAAGTCAGGAAAAGGTAAAGAATGCTCATAAATCCGGCCAGTCGGAATGCATGAGCAGGAGCTGCTTGTGGTCTTCCACTGCATTGGTAAGACCATTTTTCGTCTAAAACAGTTTTAAGATTAGCGGTCTTGAATTTCCGGATTGAAAATGGCCTTATAGGTATTCGGTTTTATGAATGGAAGAACCTGGCGGGCTTTAGATTTCAAGAGGTTTCTCCACGTCTGCGAATACCACTGCATAAAGATTCTTATGTGCTGCTCCTTCCACTTTTTCTTGGATGTAACAATCCAGAGCGGTTCGGACTTTCTGTGCCACCCGTCAAGGATAGGCACGAGTTTGCCCTGAATAATTTCCTCCGCACAATGGCCTAGGGGAAGGTCAATGACAATAGCCTGCCCTTGAAGAACAAGATTTTTAAGAAAAAGAATATCCGTAGACTTTATGCATCTTTGATAGCGTACAGGATGGATGCGACCATCCTTCTCCAACACAGTTGTTTCCGCTCTGGATTTTCCGCGAAAGACCGCACAGAAATGATTGATCAACTCAGCAGGATCTTTCGGCAGACCAAATCTCTTGATATAGAGTGGGGAGGCGACGGGTATGTATGTTGCATTCCCGCGGGAAAGTTTTTCGAGATCCGGAGAATTAAGTTCTCCGGTAAATGTGGATATTTCCCAACTTCCCTCTACTATTTCTTGAATTTTTGGCCCTACCTCAACCTGGAACTCTATTGCCGGATACAGCTTAGAAAATTCCATTAAAACTAAATTGACTTCACCGGCCGAAAGGGAGCCGGGAGCAACCGCAAACTGGATGCATTTCGGTTTGATTTGTCCGTTGTTAAAGCAGTTCAGAAGTTCTTTGTGAGACTGGTTAAGCTTCTCTATCTCTGGGATGCATTTGACGGCGTCTTCTGTAAGACGAAGGGGCTTCGTGTTCGTCAGCAGCGGCGTACCTAAACGTTCTTCCAGCGCACGAATTTTTCGCAATAAAGATGCAAGAGAAAGGTTGTTTTCTCGAGAAATTCCGTCGAGCGTCTTACCTTTAGACATCAGGTAAAGATATTTCCAGACAGCTAAATCGAACGATGGATCCATGTTTTCTTAGAAAAAATCAAAATAACAAGCCTTGTTGGAGGGGGTTCGTTTCTAATTTTCAAAAATGAAAAATAACTCTTGAAGGATACCAAATATGTCATTTACTTTAAGAGCTTCAATTTCAGGAGAAATAAATATGAAGTTAAAAAAATCCGCTGCATTATTTTTATGCTCTCTAATTGCGTTTTCTGCTTACGCCCAAAATCGAGATGAGTTCTTTTGGCTTGGGGAGATGAATAAGGCAACAGCTGTAATTAATAGCGAAGAGGGACTTCTTGACAAAGCGGTTACACCTAAAATTGCTCAGGGGATTAAAGACGTTCTTGATGACGGCAATAAACCGGGGGAAAAGCGTCCAAAAACGGTAATCACATTTGAACCGCTTTTAATTAAAAAGGCGGGGATGGATGTCACGATGCTGCATATTGGCAGATCGAGTCAGGATATGCACGCGACTTTTAGATCCGCAATTATGCGGGATCAGAGCTTAGAGTTGATGACAGAACTTTCTAAGACAATGCAGGTGCTTCTAAATCTTGCAGAAAAGAACCGCGGTACGATTGTTCCGAACTATACAAACGGTGTTGCGGCTCAGCCGAACAGTTATGCCCACTATCTTTTAGGCTATCTTTCTGCGTTTCATCGAGATGCTCAGCGAATTGAAAACCTCTATGAAAGATTGAATTACTGCGCTATGGGTACAACGGTTCTTAACGGCACTAGCTGGCCGCTGAACCGCCAGAGAATGTCCGATTATCTCGGCTTTAAGGCACCGGTTGAAAACGCCTATGATGCCGGCCAGTTTAAATCCAATGATGAAACCGTCGAACTTGCTTCTGTCCTAACAAGCATCGCACTGCACGTAGCAACGTTCATCGAAGATCTGAGTGTTCAGTATGCTCAGCCGCGTCCGTGGATTCTCTTGCAGGAGGGTGGAGAAAACACCTATGTTTCTTCTGCAATGCCTCAGAAACGAAATCCGGGTCTCATGATCCGAACAAGAACCAATGCAAGCAGATTAATAGGGGACGCTCAGCAGGCTGTATGGCTGGCCCACAATATCATTCCGGGAATGGGAGATGCCCGCAACGTTGCAGACAACTCCCGCAGAGTCAAAGAAACAATCGATATGCTGAAGCAGTTCACAAGGGTTATAAAAGCGCTTCAAGTTAATCCAAAGCGAGCTCTTGAGGAATTGAATCTGGACTGGACAGCAAGTCAGGAAATTGCTGACGTGTTTATGAGGGACTACAAACTTCCATTCAGAGTCGGACATCACATTGCGAGTCAGATCGTTGGGTATGCTAAAGCCCATGATATCAAGCCCGCAGACTTTCCATATTCCGAAGTGAAGCGAATTTATGCGGAGGTAATTAAGAAAGAGTACCCGCAAGGCAATCCGGAATGTCCTATGTCCGAGTCGCAGTTCAAGGATACCTTGAATCCGATCAAGATCATTGAAAACCGCAGGACGTCGGGAGGTCCGCAGCCGGCAGAACTTGCTAAGAGCCTCGAAAGTATGAAACAAAAGATCAATGCTCAGGAAAAATGGGCTCAGACCAATCAAGAAAATATTGATCGGGCTCTGGCTAAGCTGGACAGCGATTTCAATAAACTGCTTAAAAAGTAGCACTTCCAAACAGTAGCGCTGCACAAAAACAAAAAACCGGATCGAGTCTTTTCTCGCTCCGGTTTTGATTTTAGTTAAGCCGACTAACCAAACTGTTTTGGTTTTTGATTAGATCATCTTTCGTTATGATTAACGACATAATCGGAGGATGAAATGAAGAAAATCTGCTTAATTATCGGAGGATTATTGATGGCCTCAGTGCTGGAGGCTCAGGCGGTCGACCTTTCATCGGCACCCGGAGCGGAAATAATGAAGCCTAATATCGAGAATGGTCAGATCGACTCGATGTCCGGAATTGTTTATGCGCAAATTAAAGGCCTCAGAGCGAATCGGGCAATGCGTATGAGCGTCATGATTCCAAGAAATAATTTGCTCAAGCCAGCGATTGTCTATTTCCCGGGCGGCGGCTTCACTTCCGCTGATTACGAAAAATTCACTGAAATGAGGACCGCCTTGGCCAAAGCCGGTTACGTGGTAGCTGCGGCCGAGTACCGTGTTGTTCCTAATAAATTCCCGGCGCTTCTGGAAGACGCGAAGGCCGCTGTTCGCTTCCTGCGCGCTCATGCCTCTGAATACGGTATCGATCCGGATCGTATTGGTGTGTTGGGTGATTCGGCCGGAGGATATCTTTCCCAGATGGCCGGAGCAACAAACGGAGAAAAAGAGTTCGATAAAGGCGATTATCTCGATCAATCCTCTGATGTTCAGGCGGTGGTTTCGCTCTACGGAATTTCAGATCTGAGAAATATCGGAGCAGGGTTCTCTCCTGAAATTGAGAAGGTCCACGAGTCGCCCGCTGTGACGGAAGCGCTTTTGGTCAACGGCCCCGCGTTCGGTAAATTTCCCGGGGCATCCATCCTTCAAACTCCTGAAAAGGCGCTTGAGGCAAGTCCTATCGGGCACGTCAACGGAAATGAACCGCCGTATCTGCTGATGCACGGAAGTGAAGACCCTCTAGTCAGTCCTGTGCAGAGCGTTCAAATGTTCAATGCTCTGAAAAATAAGAAGGAAGACGTGCGCTACATTATTCTTGAAGGAGCAAAACATGGCGATGTTTCTTGGTATCAGCCGAATGTAATCAATACCGTCGTTGATTTCTTCAAGACAAAACTCGGCGCACCAAAAGAAAATCCGGCCGCGGTTAAATCGACCGGAGGAAACCTTTAATTATTTCCGACAGAACGCATTAACAATCGATCAGTCGGTGTGCAGGTGCCTTAACGGGTACCTGTGGCGTTTTTATTTCACGTTAAATTTAAAGTTGTGGCACTGAGCGCAGTAGTTGACTGCAGGTTCATGCTGCATATGGCAGAGGGTGCAGTCACCGTTGTGCGGAGCCGCATGTGGGTTGGCCTGCGGAAGGTTTTGAGTTTTCTTCGCAAGAGCCGCCTTATCATGACAGGCAACACACTGAGCTTCTTCCGGATAGATTGGATTTTTCGGATCCGGGCCGTGACAAGCTGCGCACTGAACGCCTTTTGCAGTATGACGATCAGCACCGAACTTGTCAGCGGCAAAGCTTTGCGCTGCCAAACTAAGCGCTCCAAAGAGTACGCAGAAAGAGATCAGCAGCTTTTTACGCATATTTAGCTCCAGGCAGATTCTTTAGCGGCGTTTGCGCCCGCGATTCTTCCATTGACCAGACAGTCCATTGTGGCACAAGAGCCTAAACGTACAGCGCCGTGGACACCGCCTGTCGATTCGCCGGCAGCATAAAGACCCGGAATCGGTTTATCGGTGGAAATGTCAATCACCTGACCGAGACTGTTGGTTTCAACACCGCCCATACAGTGGTGTACTTTCGGAGAAAGAAGCGAACAGTACCAAGGACCTGTACCCATGGGTTTCGCGTTCTTAGTGAAGGGACGGCCCATTTCGTCGCCGGACTGCTTGGCTAGAGCTGCGTTATAGGCGTCGATCGTCTTTTTCAGTTCATCAAGCGGAATCTTGTACTCTGCAGCGACCGCTTCAAGTGTGTCAAACTTATGAACCACTTTTCTTTCCAACTGTTTGTCAAGAATGCCTTTACGCGTCTGATTAATTGTCAGATCGACAGCATTCTGATCGGCTAATGCGATACACGGCTGCCCTTTATTGTTGTTATTGATGACGGCGTCAGCTCTGACTTTACGATTAGCGAGCTCGTTAATGAAACGTTTGCCGGTTGCGGTATTGACCCAGATGCCCATCGTTGCGGCAGCACCCTGAGCGAAATAAAGCGCAATACCCATGCCTTTTTCCTCAGGCGAATTCCAAGGACCGCACTGAATCCAGTCGGTTTGAATCATGTTGCAGCCGATGCGGGAAGCTTCACGCCAGAGTTCTGAAGTGGCGCCCGGCTGATTCGTGGTTTCGAATTTGTCAGTAAGTTTCGGATCAAACTTCATGCGGAAATTGACGTCGGCACCGAAACCGCCGTAGCAAAGTACAAGAGCTTTACCGGCTTTAAGGTACTTAACCTTTCCGGAGTCCGGTTTGCCGAAACGGTAGCCGTCGCGAACCTTGACGCCTTTAACTCTTCCGTCAGAGTCTCTGATGATTGCTTCAACGTAACAGCGAAGTCTGACAGGAACACCGATTTTCTTTGCGTATTCAAGCTGCTTGGAAACAATGCCTGAACCTGAACCGTTGGTTGTGTATACGTGGCGGGGAACAGAATGACCGCCTTCCTGGCCGACTTTGCCGTCAACAAACTCAACGCCGATTTCTTTGACAAGCCATTCGTAAGTCGGAAGCGCGGCTTTGGTCATGGCGCTGACTTTTTCCGGATAGTTGTAGCCTAAACCTTCGCGAATCATGTCTTCTGCGAGCAGCTCCAGAGAGTCTTTGATTCCTAGAGCTTTCTGGAAGGCGCTTCCGGGGACCGACATAATGCCGCCGTTAATGACGGAGTTGCCGCCGGCAGAACGCATTTTTTCAAGCACAATGACATTTCCCGCGCCTTGATTCTTTGCTTCGCAGGCAGCTGCTAATCCGGCAAAACCGCTGCCGATAACGATGACGTCAAAATTTTCGTCCCACTGCGCAGGCATCGGATCAAAGCTCTTAGCCTGAGCAATTCCGGAAACGGTTCCGAGCGCAGCAGCGGCTCCGGCAGAAAGGAATGTACGGCGTTTAAGGGTTGTCATAGAAGTTCTCCTTGGTTTGTATTAGTGTTAACTACCCTTCAAATCTTAGAGCTGCGCCGCTATGCTTGAAATAGCAAATTAAGAATCTATTTGTGTTTTTCACAAGTTATTTACAGTCTCATTCGGGAGAACAATTTTGAATGCCGCTGACAATCTGCAGATTTGGTCTTTGATTGAGAAGCTCGGCAGTGGAAAAGGAATCACTTCCGCATCCATTGATCTGGACAAAGATTTGCCGGCCTGCACGCGGCTGATTCAGAAACTGGAAAACGATCTCGGCATGAAGCTGATCGATCATCACCGCCGTCCTGCTCAGCTTACCAATGAAGCGATTCAGATCATCCCGGCAGTAAAAAAGCTGACAAAGGCTTACAGCGAGCTCCTGGATGCGGTTGAGTCGGTTAAGAGCGAAGAAGCGCTGATTACGATGAGTATTCCGGTAAATATTTCTCGTTCGTCCTATAGAAAGTCGATTCGGCTGTATAAAAAACTTGATCCTAAACTCAAAATCCAAGTCCTTTCGGATTTGGATCATCAGGATTTATTGGAGCGCAAGGCCGATTTAGTCTGTCTTCCATACCATCCGCCTACAGACGGTTTAATGGTTTGGCCGTGCTATGAAGCGCGGACGGTTCTTGCTGCTGCTCCCGCCTATCTTCGTAAAAGAGGAGTACCGACGTCTCCGAAAGATCTTAGCGACCACTCATTAATTCTCCGTGCTTCCAGGCACTATCCGATGACAAACGAGCTTCATTGCGGATCGCGCTCCGTGCCGCTGAATTATCGCGAGATTGTTTTCAGCGGCGATGTGTTAAGCGGTAAAGAGGCGCTGCTTGCGGGTGAAGGAATTTCTGTGGATCTGTCTATTTCCTCGATTGAAAAAGAGCTTAAAAGCGGTTTGGTTGTTCAAGTACTGCCTTATTGGAGCCGTCCGGCTTGGCATGTCACTTTTGCGATCCGCAGAGAGTCGCTCTCCAACAGCAGGCTTGTGAAATTCGCGCTTTGGCTGAAAGAGCGTGAGAGAACTAATGTGGCAATCCGCTTCGACAAATACCGCAAGATGGGGTTTCTAAGATAAAAAATGGGCGCCTAATCGGCGCCCGAACTTCTTGTACTACTTCATTTTCTTTATATCCTGAATTCCCAAAAACTAGATCATAAATATTACTAGTAGTTACACACAGTGTCCAAATTGCCCGTAAACCGGGCATTGGGCATTATTTTAACTGATTTAATAGATTATAATTATATAATCTACCTGGAGGGATTCAT
>NZ_WSRP01000055.1 GCF_009767915.1 Parasutterella muris | reverse complement strand
AAAGTAAAAACAAGTGAAAAAATAAGAACCACGTAGGTTCTCGAAAAAATTTAGAGAACTATTCTCCTAAAGTCGGGTTCTAGAATAAAGCCTGCATGCGCAAATATTTATCCCGCTTTCGATTCGTGTTCTGATGCAAAACTCAATGGTGATTTGTACGAAATTTAAATATAAATATCGGGATGTTCCAGAAGCGTTTTTCGATATGCCGTTTCAGTATCCCGATTAGAGTTTTTTGATTGTTGATATTCAGAGCGGCCGCCGATAAATTTTAAGGATTTCGTTTAAATAATTGTGGTCTTTTTCGCATATTTACAGCTGAACCCTTCAGGAAAAGCTTTTTTCTTAGCGGCTAATTTCCTGACTCGTCACCAAACAGCCCTAATTCTCTCTGGATGGGAGAAGACTTTTTTTCACGAATCTGAAGAGATTTAAGAATATCCGGAAGGTAAAGTTTGACCATGTCGGAGAAAAGGTAGCCGACGGCTTTATCGTCTTCGTAATAACGAAGCTGTCCAAGCCAGCGATAGAACTCCATATCCTCATCGCTTTCGGCTTCGATCCCGCCGCGAATCATGACAAACTGATCAAAGAGTGAGGAGGATTCCTTTTGAAGTGTTTCGAAAGCGAGCTGAGGCTCCATGTCTCTTAATAAAGAGATATCTGCGGCAGTCACCGGATAGAAGGCTTTTAAGTCTATCGCGTCCGAAGTTTTCCCCGATAAGATGAAAGAAAGGATCTCTGCCTGGACAGCAGTGAGCTCCAAAACACTCTGGAGAATATCCTCTTTATATAAGGTTCCGCTTTTAGACTTGGTCTTCATGATAATTCCGCAAATGATTCGAAGAAATTCTAGCAGTTTGCCTTATTCAATAGGTTTCTGCCGAGGCTTTTGCGAAGGTTGGGCGATACTTTCAGCCGCATGAATCGATATAGTACATATGTACTTACTACATAGAAACCCTAGGTGTGATGTGGTATAAAAGCGACTATATTGTTCGAAAGGCAAAGCAATGGAGCTGCAAAATGGCAGAGAGTAAATCTCAGGAGCAAGAACTATTGATGCGTCGAATCCCTTCAGTGAAGAGACTCGACTCGGTTCGTCTAGATAGTATTCAGATGCCTTCATTTTTGCTCTCTCGAGATCGTTCGGTACGTCGCACATCAAAAGTTCGTACGTGGTTATTCGGCAGAGCTCAGACCACAAGCTAAGGAAGAAGCGTGCCTGAACTTCCTGAAGTGGAAATCACGAGACGCGGTATTTTGTCTCGAATTAAGGGACGAACCTCTACCGGCGCATTGGTGCGGGAGGCTCGGTTTCGAAAGCCCGCCCCTAAGAATTTATCCAACCTGATTCAAGGACAGGAGCTTCTGGATATAGAGAGGCGCGGCAAGTACCTTATCTGGAGGTTTGAACACGGTTCCATCGTTTCTCATTTAGGTATGTCCGGCGTTATGCGAGTGGTTAATCCGTTGGAAACGCCGCCCGTAAAGCATGACCATATTGATTTGAATTTCGGAGATCTAACGGTTCGTTATCACGATCCGAGACGGTTTGGATTCCTGGTATGGCTCGATGAAAGTGAAAACCCGTATGAAATGGCGGAAATACGAAAATTAGGGCCTGAGCCTTTTTCTGACGACTTTAACGCCAAAGATTTATTTGCCTCGCTTTCTAAAGTGTCTGTCCCGATTAAAGAGGCGCTTCTCAGCGGGAAACACGTTGTCGGAGTCGGCAATATTTACTGCTCGGAATCGCTTTTTAAAGCCGGGATCAATCCGTTTGTACCCGCAAATCTTCTTTCAAAGAAGCGCCTCGAAAAGCTCGTGAACGCGGTCAGGGAAGTTCTTGAAATTTCTCTTCAGGAAGGAGGATCGACACTGCGGGACTTTGTTTCGGCTGAAGGCGAGAAAGGATACTTTACGCTTAGCGCCTGTGTATACGGGAGAGAAGGCGAACCGTGCGTGAAGTGCGGCCGCCCGATTAAACGAGCGGTTCAGGCCGGGCGCGCGACATACTACTGTTCCCTCTGTCAGCGCATGACGCGAGGCGCAGCACAAAAATAAAGCTCGCAGACGTGCGGGCTCGAAATCGATAAATCTAAATTACTTCAGAATTTCGATCGGTTTCTTCACATCGTATTCAGTTTTCATCAGGTCTTTGTCGACTTCAACCGTCAGGCGAACGATGTTGTTCGGAGTGACAGTCTGACCGTTCCAGTATTTGTGGTCGATTTCGACATCGATGGTGCCGGAAGCATCTTTGAATTCATAATGATCGCCGCGGATGTTGCGTACGATGGAGCCTTCAATGATCGCATAGGCGTCATCAGGCAGAGATTTGAGCTGGGCAGTCGAAACCACCTGAGCTGCGCCCGGGCCCTGGAAACCGCCGGCAGCCTGTGCCGGAATCTGTGTGGCTAATGCACCGAAGAGCAGTGCTGCAAGAATTTGTTTTTTCATATTTATTCCTTTTAATATCAAACTTGAACGATAAGGGCCTTTGCTTATCTAGCCAACCGTTAGCGCTTATATTAGACCCCGGATTGTGAAAATACAGCGGAAAATCATTTCTATATGTGTCCATCAATTCTCGGTGTGAATTCATTATTTATCTATGAAAGTAAATTACTCTTAACGCATTGAATAATCAAAATAAAATAATCAATTATGTTAAAAAGACCACACTAGAAAACTATTAATGAATTTACTTATTTTGGTGTGTGTTCAGGCCGCAGCAATGACCGGCCTCTCATGAGCGTCTCAGCGCTTCTTTTTGGCAAAAGAAAATCCCGCGCTGATTTACGCGGGATTTTCAGGGAAGAGACGGATTACTTCATCGGCTTGCCGTTTGTTCTCATGATCTGATGAGGTCTCAGCAGATAGAACGGAGTGAAGTAGCCGCTCCAAATGTGAATCAATCTTGTGAACGGAACGATCAGGAAGATCATCAGTCCGGTGAAGATATGCCACTTCTGCCAGTCAGGAACCTGCAGGATCAGCTGCCAGGCATTCGGATCGAAGGTGAACAGTCCGCGAACCCATTCTCCGAAAAGAATAATGGTCGCGCCGGAGCGGTCATATTCGTATGAATTGATGACGCAGCAAATGCCCAGAACGATGACGGCAATCAGCAGAAAGAGGACTAAGAAGTCACTCGGTCTGGAGCTCGTGCGTACTCGTTCATTGAAGAGTCTTCTGCAGGTCAGGATCAAAAGACCCGTGATCGCGACGAGCGCGGAGAGGCCGCCCGCGATAATTTCCAGCATCTGATGGATGCGGGGCGTCAGCCCGATGTCGTCCAGGAGCCACGTAGGAGTAAAGAGTCCGAAGCAGTGGCCGCAGAAGAGGAAGATGACGCCGAGATGAAACAGGTTTGCACCTAAAGTCAGTCCGCGTTTATCTAGAATTTCGCTGCTTTGCGACTTCCAGCTGTAAGGCGCCAGAACGAAGCGGGCGATACTTCCTACAACGAGGACTGCCATCACGACATAAGGAAGCACTCCAAAAATCAGGTAGTGCCATATCAGAGTCCAATTACTCATTATTTGCCCTCCTGTACAGAGTCATTTGAGCGCTGATATTCTTCAAAGAGCGGAATAATCTTGCGATTCATCGGCCCTCCGAAGAGCGTATCGGCTCTTTGTCTCTGATCAAAGCCGCCGCCCGCGTTAAAGCCCTGTTCGCCCTGAAGCAGAACAGTTGCCTGATTATTGCGGTTGGCGCTCGGTACAACGAAGCGGTCCTTGAAGTCTGCAATGGCAAGCAGTTTATGCATATCGCAGACATCTTGGAGCGTTAAACCGAGCTGGCTGAGTCCTTCGTCAAATCCGGACCCTTCAAGCTGTTCGGGCAGTATTTCGCAGCTAAGGAACTGACTGATGCCGGCTTTGTCACTGTACTGACGAAGTACTGTTCTTTCCGCAAGCAGTCGGCTCAAAGCTTCCTGTACGGGCTTAATATTTCCTGCTGTCAGAAGGTTGGCCAGGTACTGAAGCGGAATTCGCAGACTTTCTAAGTCCGGAATAAATCCTTTCAGCGAAAGCTTGCCCACGTCGACCGCCTGAGCGATAGGCGAAAGCGGCGGTACGTACCAAACCATCGGCAGAGTTCTAAATTCCGGATGCAGCGGAAGCGCGATCTTCCACTTAGCAATCATCTTGTAGATCGGAGAGCGTTTCGCTGCTTCGACCCAGTCACGGCTGATGCCGGCTTCCAGAGCGGCAGCTTCAACTTTCGGATCGTTAGGATCCAGGAAAATCTGAGTCTGAGCTTCGTAGAGATCTCCGTCGTTCGGCGTAGAGGCCAATTCTTTAATACGGTCTGCGTCATAGAGCATGACGCCCATGTAGCGAATACGGCCAACGCAGGTTTCCGCGCAGACGGTCGGCATGCCGGATTCAACACGCGGATAGCAAAAAATGCATTTTTCCGCTTTGCCGGTTGACCAGTTGTAGTAGACCTTCTTATAGGGGCATCCGCTCATGCACATACGCCAGCCGCGGCACTTGTTCTGGTCTACCACGACAATGCCGTCTTCCTCGCGCTTATAAATTGAGCCTGAGGGGCAGCTTGCGACGCAGGCAGGATTCAGACAGTGTTCGCACAGGCGGGGCAGATAGAACATGAAGGTGTTCTTGTACTGCGCGTAGATATCACGCTCGACATTCTTGAGGTTAACGTCCTCAACAGTCTTGATATCGACACCGCCCAGGTTGTCGTCCCATGCGGCCGAGCCCTTGATCTTGGCCATTTTCTTGCCGGTGATGTAGGAAATCGGCTGAGCCGTGACGCAGGTTTTCATGCGGGGCGCTTTCTGCAGATTCTGATAGTCGAAGGTGAAGGGTTCGTAATAATCATCGATCTGAGGAAGTTTCCCGTTGCCGAAAATACCCGCTAAAAGTCCGAGCGTAGTGCCTCGGCGCAGGCGCAGTTTGCCGTTATGCAGCTCCCATCCGCCGGTCCATTTATCCTGATCTTCCCAGCGTTTCGGATAACCGACGCCCGGCTTGGTTTCTACGTTGTTGAACCATATGTATTCCATACCGGGGCGATTTGTCCATACGTTTTTGCATGTGACAGAGCAGGTATGGCATCCGATGCATTTGTCCAGATTTAGGACCATGCCGATTTGCGCACGAATCTTCATAGCGTACCTCCCTTCTTCGGCGCTTCCTCATCCATCCAATCGACTTTATTCATTTTTCTGACCCAAGCGAAGTCGTCGCGGTTCGGAGCGATTGTTCCATAGTAGTTAAAGGCATAAGAAAGCTGAGCGTAGCCTCCGATCATATGGGTCGGATTCACAATCACTCGGGTTGGAGAGTTGTGGTCTCCGCCTCTTTGTCCGGTGATTTCAGATCCCGGTGTATTGACGGTCTTTTCCGTAGCGTGCTGCATAATGCACAGACCCTCCGGCATACGGGAAGTGACAATCGCTCTTCCGACCACCGCGCCGTTGGCGTTCCAGCATTCGATCCAGTCGTTATCGACAATGCCGGCGTTATTCGCGTCGATGTCATTCATCCAAACGACGGGACCGCCTCTTGAGAGCGACAGCATGCGTTCGTTGTCGTAGTAGGTCGAGTGAATACCCCATTTCTGATGAGCGGTCATAAAGTTCAGAACGATGGCTTTATTACCGTTGTCGGCGATGTTCTCAAAACCTTTGAGCGCACGCTGATTGGCAGGAGCTCGATACTGAGCGAACTGCTGACCGAAAGCTCTCATCCAGCTGTGGTCCTGATAGAACTGCTGGCGTCCTGTTAACGTGCGCCACGGCAGCTTCATGTTGGTGTTCTGCCAGAACGCCACATACGGGATCTCGCTGTTTTCAATACCCGACCAGTCGGGCGCGGTGAAAGTCTTAGCGGGACGATGCGCAAGATCGTCGAAAGTGATCTTGTCTCCGATGTGTTCTTTAGAGAGGAAACTGCAGTCAACTCCGCATTGATCCTTCACGAAGGACCAGCTTCTATAAGAGAGCGCGCCGTTGGTTTCCGGCGATACACGCATAATGAAGTTGGCGGCGTTGATATCCGTCTCCATCTTGGGGCGTCCCTTAGCGACGCCTTCCTGGACGGTACCGTTGATTTGTCGCAGCTCTTCGATTTCCGGGTCCAGATCCCACTTGATGCCGCGGTTTCCACCGCCGTTCTTAGAAAGGAGCGGACCGACAGACGTGTATTTCTGATAGATGGTCCGATAATCACGCGGAATGACGTGAATCAGCGGCGCGGTTTTACCCGGAATTAAGTCGCATTCATCGAGGTACCAGTTCTTAACATCAAGCGCCTGGCCGAGCTCGTGCGGGCTGTCGTGTCCAAGCGGTGTCAGAACGACATCGGTTACTTCGGCGAAGTCCTGCGGATATTCAGCGGCCATTTCGGAGAGCTTCTTTGCGATGGATTTAAACGTATCCCAATCGCTTCTGCCTTCCCAAGAGCACTGAACTGCTTTTACGAACGGATGGATAAAGCTGTGCATATCCGTCGTATTGATATCGTTCTTTTCGTAGAACGTGGCTGCAGGAAGCACTATGTCCGAATAAATGGACGTGGTGCTCATGCGGAAGTCCATATTGACGAGCAGATCAAGCTTGCCTTCAGGCGCGGGACGTTTTGTCTGTAGCTGCGGAATCAGCGCCGGGTCTTTGCTGTCAAGCTCCTGGCCAAGTACTGCGTTCTGCGTGCCAAGCAAATGCTTCAGGAAGTATTCCTGACCTTTGCCTGAGGAGCCGAGCACGTTGCTTCGCCAAATGAAGAGGTTTCTCGGCCAATTCTCTTCAGCGTCTAAATCCAGGCAGCTGAAGGATATGGATTTGTTTTTAAGCTGTTCAATCAAGTAAGCCTGCGGGTCTTTTCCGGCTTTAGCCGCCCGGGAGGCGATCTCAGTCGGATTGACGTTTAACTGCGGTGCCGACGGCAGCCAGCCCATCAGTTCGCTTTTTACGTTGTAATCAACGTATGTTCCGTTATAGACCTTAGTGTCAGCAAGCGGAGAGAGCATATCGCTCAGCGGAATACGTTCATAGCGCCACTGATCGGTGTGCTCGTAGAAGTAGCTCGTTGAATTCATGTGCCGCGCGGCCGGTTCCCAGTCCTTAGCAAAGGAGTATTCGCTCCAGCCTGCTTCCGGTCTGATTTTTTCCTGACCCACATAATGGCACCAGCCGCCGCCTGTGACGCCGCATGTGCCGCACATCAAAAGAATGTTAATGATGGAGCGGTAGGTATTGTCTGTCTGGAACCACTGGTTGACGCCCGCGCCCATGAGCACGCAGGCGCGCCCCTTGGTCTTGGAGGCCGCAGTGGCGAATTCGCGGCCGAGCGTGATGGCGTACTGCGGTTCTACTCCGGTGATCTTCTGCTGCCAAGCCGGAGTGAACGGAATGTTGTCCTCGTAACTCTTTGCGCATTCTCCGCCTAATCCGCGGTCAACGCCGAGGTAGCTTCCGAACAGATCAAATACGGTTGCGCAGTAAATTTCCTTGCCGTTGGCGATGACTTTTTTAACCGGGACCTTACGGACCATGATATCGGAGGGCATCGCATTGTTGGGGAAGCCGTCTCTTTCTCTGCCGCCGAAATACGGGAAGCAGACATCGATAACCGCGTCGGAGTCCTTGACAAACGTGAGTTTAGGCTTTACGGATTTTCCGCTTTCGCCGTCCACTTCGTGCAGGTTCCATTTGCCGAGGTCCTGACCTTCTTTCTGTCCCCAGCGGTAGCCCATAGAGCCCTGCGGGACAGCAAGTGAATCATCTAATTCATTCCAGACGACGGTTTTCCATTCCGGGTTGTTGGTCTTATCGGCACTGTAGCCGATGTCGCATGCGCGAAGGTATCTTCCTGCGGTGAACCGGCCGTCCTCACGGGGCTCCATGGTCACAAGGACCGGGAAGTCGGTGAGATTGCGGCAGTACTCGGTGAAGTACGGATCAGGATGCTCGTAGTGGAACTCTTTAAAGATGACATGGCTCACCGCCATTGCGAAAGCCGCGTCGGTAGCCTGTTTGGGATGAATCCACCAATCCGCATCTTTTGTCACTTCAACGTAGTCCGGGCAGACATTGACGACCTTAGTGCCGTTGTAGCGGCATTCAGTCAGAAAGTGAGCGTCCGGAGTACGCGTCATCGAAATATTGGTGCCCCAAACAATGATGTAGCTCGAGTAGTACCACGCTTCGGATTCCGGTACGTCGGTCTGTTCTCCCCATGTTTGAGGAGAAGACGGAGGAAGGTCGCAGTACCAGTCATAGAAGGAAAGAAGGGCTCCTCCGATCAGACTCAGATAGCGAGTGCCTGCTCCGTATGAGACCATGGAATAGCCCGGAATCGGCGAGAAACCGGAAATGCGGTCGGGACCGTATTTCTTAACGGTATAGAGGTTGGCTGCGGCAATAATTTCGAGCGCCTCATCCCATGTTGTGCGAACAAGACCGCCCAAGCCGCGAACGGACGTATAGGACTTTCTCGCCTGTTGGTCCTCGACGATGCTTGCCCACGCTTCAAACGGTTTCATCGTCTTGCGGGCGTTTTGCCAAAGTTCTTTGAGTTCGGCTCTGATCAGCGGGTGTTTGACGCGTGAAGCAGAGTACAGATACCAAGAGTAGCTTGCGCCTCTCGGGCAGCCTCTCGGTTCATGATTCGGTACTCCGGGCGGGGTGGGCG
>NZ_WSRP01000054.1 GCF_009767915.1 Parasutterella muris | reverse complement strand
ATGAATCCCTCCAGGTAGATTATATAATTATAATCTATTAAATCAGTTAAAAATAATGCCCAATGCCCGGTTTACGGGCAATTTGGGCACTGTGTGTAACTACTAGTAATATTTATGATCTAGTTTTTGGGAATTCAGGTTTTTGTTTTCGCCGAGAATTGCAAAAGATTAGGCTTTAGCCTCAACCTGAATCTCTTTGCCAGCGTAAGTCACGATCTGTCCGGCTCGGATTTTGGCGCCGCGTTCCGTACGCACGGCTCCGTCCACTTTTACCTCTCCGGCTTGAATCACCTGCTTGGCTTCGCCTCCCGTCTGAAGCACACCGGCCGCTTTCAGAAGATCTCCAAGACGAATATATTCTTCGTTTTCCAGTTCAAATTTCATAACTGCTCCTTTTCGATTCCTGCCATTATCGGCCTCTTTCCGAGAGAATTCCGCCGCGATCCTAAATTTAGGCGCTGAAAATGCGAAAGAGCCGCCGGCTCTTAAAGAGAACGGCAGCTCAGGCAGAGAAGAAAGATCGATTAGATCAGCGTCAGGAAGCGAGTGATCATGCGAATGCGTTCTTCAATCGTATCGATACGAAGGAATTCGCGATCGCAGTGGAATTCACCGCCGGCAGGGCCGCATCCGTCAATAACGGGCAGACCGGCTTCAGCCATGTGGTTGCCGTCGGAAGCACCGCCCGCGTCAACCCAGTCAATGTCAAAGCCTTCCAGCTTGGCGGCTTCAGTGATCTGAGCAACGAGTTCCTTAGTTGCTTCGGAAAGCGGCATGGAGTTGCTGTGGCTGACGCGTTCAATGGTCTGAGTTACGCGCGGAGCCCAAACCGCATCAGCAAGCTTCATGATGCCTTCATGAAGAGCCCTGTCGTCTTCATTGTTCCAATAACGGGTGTCCAGTTTGACGACGCAGCAGTCGGAAATAATGTTCGGAGCTTTTCCGCCTTCGATAACACCGGGGTTCACTGTTGTGCCTTTTTCTACATCAGCCAGGCCTGCGGCAGCCAGAGCAAAGCGCATGGCGGCGATATTGGCGTTGGCACCGCGATACGGAGCATTGCCGGCGTGAGAAGAAACGCCCTTGAATGTGACAACGTAGTTGGAAGAACCCTTTCTGGAGCGAACCAGCTGACCGCCTTCGCGAGCGGCTTCAAAAACCAGAGCGCGGGAAGACTTGGCGGCAATGCCTCTGAGCCAGGCGCTCGAAGCACGGGAACCGGTTTCTTCATCCGGATTCAGCGCAACAGCGATGGAAAGTCTTTCAAGATCTTCCGGACGAGCGGCTTTGAGTGCGTAGTAAATAGCCAGAACACCGCTCTTGCAGTCGCTGCAGCCGGGACCATAGGCTCTGTCGCCTTTTACGGTAAGGGGACGAGCTGCGGCTTCACCGTCAGGGAAGACTGTGTCCATGTGCGCATTGAACAGAACGTCGTAATGATCCGCGTCAGGCTTGTTGCAGGCGAACATGCCGTTTCCAGCTCCCGGACCAAGATCAACCAGCTCAGCTTTGAATCCGATCGATTCAAAGTGCTTTTTCATGATTTCTGCGACTTTGGTAACACCGGCGACGTTGTGGGATCCGCAGTCCAAGTTGACCAATTCTGCAAGATCCTTCATATAAGACTCAAGTACGCTCATTAGAACTCCTTAGATAGTAAAGCGGCTGTTAGCCGAATGATTTTGAAAAATTTTAATGAACCGCCCTATCTCTTTATATTCGAGTTAACACCGAACATATTTTCCATTTTGAGAAAAAAAGTACTCGTTTTTCTTTTTTTTGAAAAAATTAGTCATAAATTATGACTCCTCCTTTTCACCCATAATTTTTTTTCATCATGATTGCCGGTTTAGTGTTGCTTCTAATATTCCAGATTCTTGGGAATGTGGCAGAAATGTATTTCCATTTGCCTGTACCCGGTCCTGTTCTCGGAATGTTCCTGCTTCTGATCGCACTCATCAGCTACGATAAGCTCGCCGCATATGCCCGACCGATTTCGCTCGTACTGATTTCTTACCTCGCCGTACTCTTTGTCCCTGCCGGCGTCGGCATCATCCTTCACTTTGAGCGAATCAAAAATGAAGCGCTGCCGATTGGTGTCTCACTGGTGCTCAGCACCATCCTTACGATTGCGGTTACCGGACTTGTGATCAAATATTCCGGAATTTGGCTTGAGAAACGCAGGATACGTAAATCTGAGGAGCAGTGCCATGAATGAAGTCAATGAAATCTGGGCTTCGCTTTCGACCTCGTCACTGCTGTGGCTCACGGTCACGCTGCTTGCCTATCTGATTGCGCAGAAGCTTTACGCCTGGAGCAATTGGAATTCTTTGCTCAATCCCGTGGCGGTGTCGATTATTCTGGTTGTCTCGCTGCTGCTTGCGACAAAAACGCCCTACCAGACGTATTTCCAAGGTGCGCAGTTTATTCATTTTCTTTTAGGGCCGACGACCGTTGCACTGGCTATTCCTCTGTACGACCTAAGAATTCAGCTGGCTAAAAACTGGCTTCCGGTTATCCTCGGATTATTTGCGGGCGCTTTTACAGCAATCGTATCGACCGTACTGATTGCAGGCGCACTTGGCGCGTCACCGGAAACGATCATCAGTCTTGCGCCTAAGAGCGTAACCACTCCGATCGCCATGTCGGTAGCAGAAAAGCTCGGCGGTCTGCCCGCGCTTTCAGCCGCTCTTGTGGTTCTAACCGGCGTACTCGGCTCTATCACCGCGGGCCCGCTCTTCAAGTTCCTAAATATTAACGGTGCAGCCGCTCAGGGCTTCGCGCTTGGGCTCTCAGCGCACGGCATGGGCACGTCCAGAGCATTCCAGATCGATGCGGACGCCGGCGCCTACGCGAGTCTCGCGATCGGATTAACCGGCTTGACAACCGCGTTGCTCGCGCCGGCTCTGACACCGCTTCTGATGAAGCTCTTCTTCTGATCAACTAAGCTCTGCGGATGTGAGGATATGAATGCCGCGCGCTTTCATGTCCTCGATCGCTTTTTGAATCGAGCCGTCAATATCGATGCCGCGGCAGGCGTCTTCCACGAGATTCGTCTTGAAACCGAGCTTTACCGCGTCCAAAGCCGACCAATAAACACAGAAATCCGTCGCAAGACCGCAGACAAACACCTCGTCAATTCCCCGCTCCTTCAGCTGCTCGGCAAGACCTGTGAGAGTACTTCGATCTGCTTCAATAAAGGCTGAATAGCTATCAAGCTCGGGATTGGTTCCTTTTTTTATATTAAGGGCACACCTACTTGTATCGAGTCCCGGGGCAAGCTCAGATCCGACCGTTTCCTGAACGCAGTGATCCGGCCATAAAACCTGTTTCCCGTAAGATACGTCAACGAGCTCATAAACGCGGCCGCCCTCATGCTGAGAAGCAAAAGAAATATGGTTTTGAGGATGCCAGTCCTGAGTAAAAACTACGGTGTCAAACAGTGGAGCAATCTTATTAATAACGGGAACAACCTCACTTGCAGCCGGGACAGGAAGCGCTCCCTTCTCCAAAAAATCATTCTGCACATCAACAACAACCAGGGCTTGATTCTTCTTCATTTAACGCTTCCAGTAGTCTGTAAAAGTTTCTACGATACTACGAACCGGAAGACTTTGGGCTCGGAAGGCATTCTGACCGATTTCCAGATAAGCAAGATCAATTCGGTTCTGCTTCAGCGCTGAATCAAAAATATCCCTGAGCGCAAAATACTGGAACGGGAAATCAAGAACCGGAAGTTCGTTTTCCTGAATCGTGCGAGAGAGACCGTTGGCAAGGAATCGGGCGGGACGTCCCAAATAAACAGAGGACATTTCAGTTGAAGCGTCCGTTGTGTAGCAGAGCTTCGTGCGCCAGGCTTCCGGAAGCGGTGACTCATCTGCGCACAGCAGCGCATCTGTGAGCATGAGGCCCGCGCAGCCAAAAAGTTTTGCCGCCTCTGCGTGCGCCTCGGTCATTACAGAGCCCGCCGCGATAACCGGAACTTTCAAGGCTCGTGCGCACTCAGGCCACAACGCAAGAGAATCCACTTCCGCACCGTAAGCCGGAACTTCTTCATAAGAAAGCAGTCCGCCTTCAGCCCACGAAACCGCAACGACCGCCTTCACCCCGCTAGAGACCAGAACTTTGGCGTCGCGCAAATTTGAAGCAAGTCCAAAGATCGGCATACAGCACCTTTCCAGCTTCTCCATGTAAGGTTCGCGAAGACCACCCAAACGAAGCCCGACCGCAGGCACTCTCAGGTCAATGATTTTCTTGAACTGCCGGTCAAAATCAGGAAGCTGCAGTGTTTCAGCGCTTGTCTCAAGTCCCAAATCCTCGCGAAGCGGAGAAAGCGCCATATTCAGAAGCTTTAGTTTCCGACTGTCCAAAAGTGTTTTTTTCGGCGGGAACAGCATGGCTGCAAAGGGCCGATCGGTCAGTTTGCGAACCGCTGCGACCGATTTCTCAATCTCGTCTTCATTCATGAATCCGACATTTAAAACACCGAGGCCTCCGGCGTTAGAGACTGCGGCTGTCAGCTCAGGCGTTCCCCAGCCAAAGCCGGGAAGCCCGATGATGGGAATTTCAATGCCGAAATCATTTAAAAAAATCTGTGATTTTTTGTTTTCGGTGTAGACAAATTCTGGCATGCGGTCTCCTTCTTTACGACTCAGGCTTAAACAATACGTCATTCTATTACTGCGTCAACTATCGCTTCCCAATCAATTGTTTTTAATCCTTTCTTTGACCCGTTCTGTCACAACTAAATCGTCCGACACCGCTTTGAGTTGGCTAAAATTAGGAGCTCAAAAAGGAGTTATAAGTGAGCACAAAAACTGTTGTCGTCGGGCTGTCCGGCGGAGTCGACTCTGCGGTCAGCGCGTACCTGCTCAAACAGCAGGGCTATGAAGTCATCGGCCTCTTCATGAAAAACTGGGAAGACGATGATGACAGCGAATACTGTTCCTCCCGTCAGGATCTGATTGATGCGACGGCCGTCGCCGATGTGATCGGCATTGATATTGAAGCAGTCAACTTTGCCAAGGAATATAAGGAACGCGTGTTTTCCGAGTTCCTCAGTGAGTACGAGGCAGGACGCACGCCGAATCCTGACGTGCTGTGCAACTCCGAAATCAAATTCAAGGCCTTCCTTGACCACGCTCTGCGGCTTGGCGCGGACAAAATCGCGACCGGCCACTATGCACGTGTTACGGAAGACAACGGTCTGTTCAAACTGTTAAAGGGGCTTGATCCGGCCAAGGATCAAAGCTACTTCCTTAATCGTCTGAATCAGTATCAGCTCTCCAAAAGCATTTTCCCGGTAGGAGAGCTTTGCAAGACGGAAGTCCGCAGAATCGCTGAAGAAATCGGCCTGCCCAACGCACGTAAAAAAGACAGCACGGGTATCTGCTTTATCGGAGAGAGACCTTTCCGCGAATTCCTGCGCCGCTATCTTGCCAACAAACCCGGTCCGATGAAAACCGCTGACGGGAAGGTCGTCGGGGAACACATCGGTCTTTCCTACTACACCATCGGCCAGAGAAAAGGCATCGGCGTAGGCGGCTCTAAAGAAGGAAACGGTGAACCTTGGTTTGTTGCCCGCAAAGATATTCCGGATAACACGCTCTACATTGTTCAGGGACATGATCATCCCTGGCTCAAGTCTTACACGCTGACGGCGACTCGTCCCAACTGGATCAGCGGCTCAGCCCCGCTTGCCGGAACAAAGCTCGGGCTGAAAACGCGCTACCGCATGCCGGATCAGGCCTGTGAAATTTTATCGGCCGACAGCGAAAGCCTGATGCTCGCTTCCGAAGAACCCATGTGGGCGGTAACACCGGGACAAAGCGCCGTACTTTATGACGGTGATGTCTGTCTCGGAGGCGCCATTATTTCCTCCTGCGCATAAAGGAAAAGGCGGTGAACAGATCACCGCCTCTTTTTTTAAGTAAATGCCTTAAGATGACTTGCGACTCTTGAAGAACTTAATCAGCAGCGCAACCCCGAGAACGAACACAATTCCCGCGATTCCACCCTCCATGTGAAGCTCCGGCAGATTCGGGAAATGCGGAGAAATTCCCGGATCGTCTACCATCAGCGTGCCGGCAATCCAGCCGAGCAGCGCGCCACCCGCATACACAATGATCGGGAAGCGATCCAGAATTTTCAAGATAAACTGGCTTCCGCCGAGAATAAACGGAACACTGACAAGCAGACCGAAAATAACCAGCGCCATCTGATGATGCCCCGGTGCCTGTTCGGCTGCGCCTGCGATCGCGATGACATTGTCGATACTCATCACCAGATCGGCGATAATAATTGTCTTAACCGCGCCCCAAAGTTTTTTACTTGCGTGTACCTCCTGATCTCCTTCGTCATGAGGAACGATCAGTTTGATACCGATCCAAAGAAGAAGGAGTCCGCCGCAGAACTTCAGGTATGGGATCGTCATGATCGTCACGGCAAACGCGATCAGAATCACTCGAAGCGCAATCGCACCGCCCGCGCCGTAGAAAATCCCTTTCCGTCTCAGATGTGGATCCAAATCTCTGCAGGCCAATGCAATGACCACGGCGTTGTCTCCGCCAAGCAGGATGTCAATCATAATGATCTGAAGAACGGCGACCCAGTGTATTTCGTTAAACCAGACAATCAATGTTTCCAAAATAAATTACTCCTTGACGGATGTCAGCACAGATTTAAGAAGCTCGCCGATCTCGGAGGGATTGCGCGTCGTACGAATCCCGCAGGCTTCCAGCGCCGCGAGTTTGCCTTCGGCTGTTCCCCTGCCGCCCGAGATAATGGCGCCCGCATGCCCCATTCTCTTACCCGCTGGCGCTGTCACACCGGCAATAAAGCCCACTACGGGCTTCTTCATATTGTCACGCACCCATTCTGCGGCGGTCTCTTCGTCGCTTCCGCCGATCTCTCCGATCATGACCACGGCCTCTGTATCTGGATCGTCATTGAACAGTTTGAGCGCGTCGATGTGCTTGATTCCGTTAATCGGATCGCCGCCGATACCGATGGCGGTGGACTGTCCGTAACCGAGCGCGGTAAGCTGCGCAACCGCTTCGTATGTCAGAGTTCCGGAGCGGGAAACCACACCGATATGACCCTTGCGATGGATGTGCTCAGGCATAATGCCAACATTAATTTCTCCCGGCGTCATGACGCCCGGGCAGTTCGGTCCGAGAAGCAGTGATTTGGAGCCGGTCTTCTTCATATGGTCACGAACGCGGACCATATCGAGAACGGGAATTCCTTCCGTGATGCAGATAATCAGTTCGATTCCTGCGTCGCTCGCTTCCTGAATTGCGGCAGCCGCGCCCGCGGGCGGAACATAAATCACGGAGACGTTTGCTCCGGTAGCTTCTTTAGCCTCTTTCACCGAGGCAAAAATCGGCAGACCTTCCCATACCTGGCCCGCTTTACGCGGATTCACGCCGCCCACAAAGCAGTCTTTGCCAAATCCGTACTCTCTGCACAGACGTGTATGGAACTGTCCGGTTTTCCCGGTCATACCCTGAGTAATCACACGGGAATCTTTATTAACCAAAATACTCATCGCTTACTCCCGAGACTTTTCTACTGCAAGTTTTGCTGCCTCGCCGAGTGATTCGGCAGAAAGAATCGGCAGTCCGCTGTCTTTGAGAATCTGTTTGCCAAGTTCCTCGTGCGTTCCTTTCATGCGAACGACGAGCGGCACCGTCAGTTTGACTTTATGGCAGGCCTGAACGATGCCCTCGGCGATAATGTCGCACTTCATAATGCCGCCGAAGATATTGACCAAAATCACCTTGACTTCGGGGCGGGAGAGCATGATTTCGAAAGCGGCCGTCACCTTTTCAACCGAGGCGCCGCCTCCAATATCAAGGAAGTTGGCAGGTTCGCCTCCGAAGAGCTTGATGGTGTCCATTGTGGCCATGGCCAAGCCGGCGCCGTTTACCAAGCACGCAATATTGCCGTCAAGCTGAATGTACTGAAGTCCGGCCTGATGCGCAGTAAGTTCCGTCGGATCTTCCTGTTCGGGATCGTGCAGGCTTTCGAGTTCCGGATGGCGCATCAGCGCGTTGTCATCAAAGGTCATCTTCACGTCCAGCGGATAGACCTTATGTTCGGCAGTTACGATCAGCGGATTAATTTCCAGAAGCGAGCAGTCCATTGAATTGAACGTGTTCCAGAGTTTCACCAAAACATCGGCGCACTCCGGGCAAACCGCCGGCTCCACACCGAGCTTAGTGGCGACTTCAAGCGCCTGTTCTCTGCTCAGTCCGCTTTCCGGATCGATATAGGTGTTGATAATTTTTTCAGGAGATTCGGCCGCAACGCGTTCGATCTCGACTCCGCCCTCTGCAGAAGCGATGAGAATCGGTTTTTGCGCCTGACGGTCAATCAGGAGTCCAACATAGAATTCCTGAGCGATATTAAGCCCTTCCTGAATCAGAACCTTGCTGACCGGAGCGCCGTGCGCGCCGGTTTGTTTGGTCACAAGGCGGGAACCGATTAAGGAGGAAGCCAGAGCGGAGATGTCCCCGAGGCTTCGGGCAAGCTTCACGCCGCCCGCTTTTCCCCTGCCGCCCGCATGAACCTGAGCCTTGACAGCCCAAACGCGGCCTCCGATTTCTTTAGCTATCTGTTCTGCCTCTTCAGCACTGGAGGCAACTTCCGCAACGGGAACGGGCACGTCGAAATTCTGAAGAATACGACGCGCTTGATATTCATGAATTTTCATCGGCGTAAATGAAAAAGAGATTGTGAGATTGTTCCAAAAGCAATCTTACGAGTATAAACCCAGAGCCGCTCTAAGCATTGCCGGGCATTACTCTTCTTCATCGAGTCGACAGCGAAGAACCTTTTCGATTGTTCTGAAAGAAAATCCCCGATACACGAGGAATCGAACCTGTCTGGCTCTTTCTTTCGGATCCTGAGGAGGCTCACCAAAGCGGCGCTCCCACAGAACTCTTGCCCGATCCAGTTCGGACACTTCGTTTTCGCGAATTGCCTCATCAGCCAATTCGCTTGACACGCCTTGTCTACGAAGTTCCCAGCGAAGCTTCTGATCGCCAAAGCGTGAGTTTTTGATCATGACCTGGCTTTTTGCAAAGCGCTCGTCTGAAAGATATTTACGTTTCTCAAGCTCATCGAGTACCGAATTAATCAGTTCGGCATCTCCGGGCTCTTCAAATTGGTCCGACAGCTTCTTAAAAAGACCAAGGCGAGAGCGCTCTTTTGCTGCAAGAGCCGCTACCGCCTTGAATTTGATTTGCTGTCTGCGCTCGTCAGACTCACTCATCATGGTGCGTCTTCATAGACCTCTTCGGTCACGGATGAAGTCTCTGTAACCGGATCGTTCTTATGTTTTTCGTTTTCACCGCTGATCTTGGCGCGAATCTGATCTTCGATGAGCTTCATTTCTTCAGGATGTTCTTTGAGCCACTCTCTGGCAGCCGCCTTGCCTTGGCCAATCTTATTGCCCTGATAGGAGTACCAAGCGCCAGACTTGCCGAAGATATCCATATCGGTACCGAGATCGATGACTTCGCCTTCGCGGGAGATGCCTTCGCCGTAGATGATTTCAAACTCAGCCTGTTTGAAGGGAGGCGCAACTTTGTTTTTCACAACTTTAACGCGTGTCTCGTTGCCGAGTACTTCGTCGCCCTTCTTGATGCCGCCGATTCTGCGGATATCCATACGGATCGTGGCGTAGAACTTCAGCGCATTGCCGCCGGTCGTTGTCTCGGGAGAACCGTAAGTGATGCCGATCTTCTGACGAACCTGGTTAATAAAGACTACGAGTGTGTTGGATTTTTTAATACTGGATGTGAGCTTGCGCAGCGCCTGGCTCATCAGTCTGGCCTGCAGACCGGGGAGAGCTTCGCCCATTTCGCCTTCGATTTCAGAACGGGGCACAAGAGCTGCGACAGAGTCGATGACGACGAGGTCAACCGCTCCGGAACGAACCAACGCATCTGTGATTTCCAGAGCCTGTTCTCCGCTGTCCGGCTGAGACAAGAGCAGATCTTCAATATGCACGCCGAGCGCCTGAGCATATTTAATATCCAGAGCGTGCTCGGCGTCGATAAACGCGCAGGTTCCGCCAAGTTTCTGCATTTCTGCAAGGATGTGCAGCGTCAGCGTTGTTTTACCGGAAGATTCCGGTCCGTAAATCTCAACGATACGTCCGCGGGGAAGACCGCCGACGCCAAGCGCCATATCCAGAGTGAAAGAGCCGGTGGAGACGACATCAAGGTTCTGCTCGGCCGGACCGTCGCCCATATTTAGGATCGCGTCCTTACCAAACTGCTTTGTAATCTGATCCAACGCGACCTTGAGCGCTTTCTTGCGGGCATCCGTATCAACAATCTGTTCTACGGGCGGTTTCACTTTTTTCTTTTCAGCCATTTAATTCTTCCTAAATTTTGGCGGCTCAAGCCGCATAAGTTCTGTAATAGTAGCGAAAAAATCAGATTTGACAAGGCAGATTTCAATTTCAGATTATTTTCTTGTTGGAAGTTATTCTAAAAATTAGTGCGACAATTTATGTCTTACTCGACGGTAACAGTTTCGGATTGGGTCCACTTGATTTGACGATTAAAAAAAACGTGTGTAGTATTCACTTCTCGATTGATTGAGACGCAAGTCTTGATCGACAAAGGGTTGTTAGCTCAGTTGGTAGAGCAGTGGACTTTTAATCCATTGGTCGCAGGTTCGAGTCCTGCACAGCCCACCAAATAGGGGGTATAGCTCAGTTGGTAGAGCAGCGGACTCTTAATCCGTAGGTCCCGGGTTCGAATCCCTGTGCCCCCACCAAGTTACCATCCGAGAGTCTCCAAGACTCTCGGATATTTTTTTGCCCGGACCAATAAGTACCTGAAATATTGCAGAATCTAGAACCTCTAGCAGAGGCTCAGCTTTTAATCTGAAGGCATCTTCTTTAGAAGTCTGTCTCTTCTTCGTCGTCTTCGTAGACCTGCGCCTTTTCAGGCTCTGCATCAGGAACCGGAACCCCGAGGGCTTCAAATAACATCCGTCTTTTCCCTGCGATTTCACCGAAGTAGTA
>NZ_WSRP01000053.1 GCF_009767915.1 Parasutterella muris | reverse complement strand
TCTTTGTCACGTATTTAGCTCTGAGTTTAAGACTGATGCTGCATAAGCGGATGCAGGACGCCAACATTGACCCTGAGCAAGCTCCACGCCTGATAAGTGAGCTTAATGCATTAACTGTCTATAAGTTCGCTCCTGAGGGCCAAGTCACATATCTCTGGCACGAGATCCCAAAGCGTTACAAGGAACTTATGCAGAAGTTGAAAATAAAAATCCCCGCCCCGATTTTTGTAATCTAGGAGCGGGAATTCAGGTAAAAAGCAGAGCCCTCCATTGCGGAGGGCTCTGTCTTTGGAGATCAAATTAATTCTTTTTCTTAAGCTCATCAAGAATCTGTCTGAGCAGCAGAGTGTCTTCCGGTGTCGGGGCAGGAGCCGCAGCCTCGGCTTTAGCCTCAGCTTCAATGCGTTTTCTCAGAGAGGTCAGAGCCTTGAGCATACAGAAAATAACGAATGCCAGAAGAATGAAATTAATGACCGCTGTGAGGAAGGCGCCGTAGCCTAGGACAGAGGCCCCAGCTTTGGTGAGCGCATCATAAGTCATCGGCCCTGTATAGTCGGCGGGCATCTTCATGACATAGAAAAGGTTGGAAAAATCCGGTTTTCCGATGAGCGCGCCAAGAATCGGATTGATGACGTCTTTAACAAGGGAACCGATGATCGAGTTGAAAGCTCCGCCAACGATAACAGCGACCGCTAAATCGATGACGTTTCCTTTGGAAATAAAGGCCTGAAACTCTCTGAAGAATGTTGAAGCTTGTTGTTGGACATTAGCCATGATGACCGCCTTAAACGTTACTGAATAAGACGAATTATCACCGAAGTACGTTATCTTTGAAAGTGACAATGCCCTTTGCGGGTAAAAGAAAACGGCTCCTGAAAGGAGCCGTCGAAACTGGTGCCCACTGACTGACTTGAACAGACGACCTACCGCTTACAAGGCGGTTGCTCTACCACTGAGCTAAGCGGGCATCGGAAAAGCGAAGCTTTCCACATTAACTGTTTTCAACCATCAAAGCAGATGATCGAAGGAATTCTTTGGTGCCCGCTGACTGACTTGAACAGACGACCTACCGCTTACAAGGCGGTTGCTCTACCACTGAGCTAAGCGGGCTAACCGAGACGTGAATTTTACACAAATTTTTGAAGTTGTGTGCTGAAAAAAAGGAGAAGCGTAACAAAATGAAAGCTTCTCCTTTTTTAATCAGTCCACACGAGTGAAACCGCGGCGGGGCGCGGGTTCTTGGTCAGGTTTAAGTTTGACCTCGAACGGGATGCCAAAGCCGGTCTCTCTGACAAACACCGCCTCTATGTTGCTGACGGGAACCTGAATACTTTCAGCGACACCGTTAAACGTTGCGTCAAATTTAACGAAATCGTTGCCAAGCTCCAAATTCCGAGCGGCATACGGTCCGATATTGAACGTGATTTGCGAACCGTTTGCGTACGCTCTGGGCACGGAAAGCTGCGGATCGTTGTTGAGGATCACGTTGATCTGCGGAGTCAGACCGTTATCCATGCTCCAGTCGTAAAACGCGCGAAGAAAATATGGCGTTAAAGAGGTTGTTTCTTCCATTGATTACTTCCGCATGACCCGTTCAGAGGGAGTAAGCGCCTCAATGAATGCCGGGCGGGAGAAGACTCGTTCGGCGTATTTCTGGACAGGCATACCGGCTGCCGGAAGTTCAATGCCGTAGTAGTTCAGTCTCCACAGAAGGGGAGCCAAAGCGATATCAAGCATTGTGAAATCGTCGCCGTTCAAATATTTTTTCTTAGCTACGAGCGGGGCAAGAGAAGTCAGACGGTCACGAATGGTTTCTCTGGCGGCGATGCGCGCTTCATCAGGGCTGTTGCGATTTTCAAGGGTATGTACGTGCTTGAAAATTTCTCTCTCAAAATTGAAGAGAAGCAGTCTTGTTCTTGCTCTTTCAACCGGGTCAGGCGGCATCAGCTGAGGATGGGGAAAGCGCTCGTCGATATATTCGTTGATGATATTCGATTCATAAAGCACGAGATCGCGCTCGACGAGAATCGGCACTTCGCCGTACGGGTTCATGACATTGATGTCTTCAGGCTTATGGTATAAATCGATGTCACGAATTTCAAAGTCCATTCCTTTTTCGAAAAGGACAAAACGACAGCGCTGGGAAAAAGGATCAGTGCTGCCGGAGTAAAGAACCATCATATCTAGGGTCTCTCTGCAAAAAAATAAAAAAGCTTTTGAAATTTTAAACGATTCGTCTAAGAATCCAAAATAAAAATAAGATGTTAGGTACCTAAAAAGGTGCCTTTGTCGGCCGTTTAGGTCCTGCACCAGACGGTGAAACGGTCGTTCCCGCCGTAGTCCTTATGCGTTTTGCTGCCTTCCATGCCAAATTCAGAAAAGATACTGCGAACCGACTCGCCTTGGTCATATCCGTGCTCGAAGGCAATGATATGCGGATTGAATTTCAGCGACTTAGCTTCGGAAAGAATCTCTCTGTAGGCGGCAAGGCCGTTTTCTTGCGCAACCAACGCGTTCTGCGGCTCGAAAGTCAGCGCTTTTAAATGCGGATCCCGGCTGCGGATATAGGGCGGATTGGAGACGATTGCTTTCAGATCGAAATGACCGACGTAAGGCTTCAGCCAACTTCCTTCCAGAAAACGCACGTCTGCTTTGAGGCTGACAGCGTTTCTGCGGGCCGTTTCAATGGCGCTTCTGCTGAGATCCGAGGCAAGGACATCCAAATCAGAGCGTTCCAATTTCAGTGTTTCGGCAATGCAGCCGCTTCCTGTGCCCAGATCGCACACCTGTATGCCGTGAGGGAGATTTTCAATGAGCCACTCAACCAAACACTCGGTGTCCGGGCGAGGAATGAGCACAGACGGACCGACTGAGAAGGTTCTGCCGTAAAACTCCTGCACACCGGTAATGTACGGGACCGGAATTCCCGCCAGCCTTTTCTGTTCGACTTCGCGCAGTTTCTCTAACGCCTGAGGCGATAGGACATTTTTGGAATGCGTCATTTGACGGATTCGATCCAGTCCTGTCACGAATTCAAAAAGAACACGCTTATCCGCAGCCTCAAGCGGACTTTGGACAAGCCATTGTTCTACTGTCGTCATGCCTGGTTAGACCGAGCCTTCGCTCAAGGCAGCCAACTGTTCGGCCTGGTGTTCTGAGGTCAGAGGCGTGATGATGCAGTCAAGATCGCCGTCCATGATCTGATCAAGCTTGTAAAGCGTGAGGTTGATGCGGTGATCGGTGACACGGCCCTGAGGATAATTATAGGTACGGATGCGTTCGCTTCGATCGCCGGAACCCACCAGAGATTTTCTCATGGAAGCTTCCTCAGCCTGCTGAGCGGCAACCTGTGCGGCATGGATACGTGCGACAAGAACACCCATCGCGCGTTCTTTGTTTTTGTGCTGGCTTCGTTCGTCCTGACATTCCACGACGATTCCGGTCGGGATGTGCGTAATTCGAACCGCGCTTTCTGTTTTCTGAATATGTTGACCGCCGGCGCCCGAAGCTCGATACACGTCAATTCTCAGATCCGAGGGATCGATCACAACGTCTCCTATCTCGTCGGCTTCAGGAAGAACCGCGACTGTACATGCGGACGTATGGACGCGTCCCTGAGACTCGGTTTCCGGAACACGCTGAACGCGATGTCCGCCGCTTTCGAATTTGAGCTTGGAATAGGCGCCAAGTCCGATGATTCTGACAACGACTTCTTTGTATCCGCCAAGATCGGACGGGCTGGCCGAGACAAATTCAACCTGCCAGCCCTGGCGTTCCGCATAGCGTGAATACATGCGGAAAAGGTCGCCTGCAAAAAGGGCGGATTCATCGCCGCCGGTGCCGGCACGGATTTCCAAGAAAATATTTTTATCGTCATTCGGGTCTTTAGGCAGAAGAAGAATTTCAAGTTCTGCGGAGACCTGTTCAATCACTTTTTTTGCATTGCCGATTTCTTCAGACGCGAATTCCTTCATCTCAGGGTCGCTTAGCATTTCGTTAGCAGCCTCAAGATCCGCCTCGGCTTTTTCAAATTCTTTGGTTTTCTGAACAATGGGTTCAATTTCCGCCCTTTCTTTGGAGAGTGCGCGGAATCGATCCATATTGGAGGCGATATCCGGGTCCTGGAGTGTTACATCAATTTCTTCCAATCTTCTGGCAAGTTGTGCCAGCTTGGAGCGCATAGATTCTTTCATAAAAAAGACAGTAAAAAATTTCTTGTGATTCTAAATAAAAAACTCATTTACGCACGACAAAAAACCTTCAAAATGGTGAAGGTTTTCAATGAGTCGGGTGATTTTTCAGCTAGCGGCCGTGGTAATGGTAGAAGCGCTGAAGAAGATCGAGGACTTTCTCGTAGTCTTCTTCCGAAAGGCTCTGTGTGTTGCGCATAACGGTCAGAGGGTCGTGAATATATTTCTTCATCAGACCTTTGGACATCGTTTCGAGCACATTTTCCACGGACTCTCCTTTGTGGAGCGCTTTCTTTGCCTTTTCGAGTTCCATCATTCGGAGATCGTCTGCCCGCTTCTGCAGCAACAGAATCTGCGGTACAGATTCGCGGGAGGAGAACCAGTTTTTGAATTCCTCGACTCTCTTGGCAATTAATTCTTCCGCAAGAGCAACGGCCGCTTTTCTTCCTTCCATGCCGCTCTGCACGACTTTGCCCAGATCGTCGACGGTGTAGACATAGACTTCATCAAGAGAAGAGACTTCCTGTTCAATATCTCTCGGGACTGCAAGATCCACCATGAAGATCGGACGGTAGCGGCGCTTTTTAACCGCGCTTTGCACCATACCGAGACCTAGGATTGGGAGTGTGCTTGCTGTACAGGAAACAACCACGTCGTAGTTATGCAGAATCTCGGGCAGTTCAGCCAGTGATACCGCATTGGCGCCTACCTGATCAGCCAGAGCCTGAGCTCGTGCGACGGTTCGATTGGCGACGGTTACCTTTTGAGGGTTCTGAGCGCCGAAGTGCGCAGCGCAGAGCTCAATCATTTCGCCTGCGCCGATAAAAAGAATGTTCGACTCAGAGAGCGAGCCGAAGATACGATTGGCGACACGGACAGCGGCAGCTGCTAAAGAGATGGAATGCGCACCGATTTCAGTGGATGAGCGGACCTCTTTTGCGACGGCATAGGTCTTTTGGAAAAGCTGGTTTAAAAAGAGACCGAGACCGCCCGCGTGCGAAGCGGTTTTAACGGCTTTTTTCATCTGACCGACGATCTGCGTTTCGCCCAACACCATGGAATCAAGACCGGAAGCCACCCGGAAAGCGTGACGAATGGCGTCGTCCTGCACAAGGAAGTAGAGCTGCTCCTCAAGTTCTGTCAGACTGACATGTTTGCTCTGAACTAAAAAGTCCTGAAGAGATCGGAATGCGGCAGAAGGCTCTTCGGCAGCGCAGTAAATTTCCGTTCGGTTGCAGGTGGAGAGGATGGCAACTTCCTTGATGCCCCCGCAGGCAGGCGCGCCGAACATCGCCCGAATCATATTGATGGACGATTCCAGTTCTTCGGGACCGAAAGCCAGCTTCTCTCTTAAAGATAACGGGGCCGTTGTATGGTTTAAACCAAGGATGAGCAGATTCATCGTAATTAGTCGAAAATTTGCGAAATTGTATTCTGAAAAGACCAAAATAGGCCCTTTTTATACTCGCGATTCGTTTTTATATTAAAAATATAGAATTATTCAGAACTTAAGTTTAACGGACACAAGGGAATATTCGGAGGCGAACCATGACGGTTGATAACGAATTTGCACGAGAAAATCATCAGGGGGCGCTCACAGAATATGAAATGCCGGCGGACGAAGCCGCGATCCTCGATGCCGCGAAACGCTGCAAAAAACTTGTGACGGAGCGGGCGCTGATGAGCGCGGGACTGAATCTTCTTCCGATCCCGGGCGCCAGCGTTGCGGTCGATGTGAGCTTAATGCTCGAAATTCTGAACAGCATCAATCATGAATTCGGTTTGACGCCTAATCAGATTAGGCATCTGACTCCGGATTCACGGCTCAGACTTTTTCAAATGATTACTGCGACGGGAAGTTCATTTGCCGGAAAGTGGATCACAAAGCCGCTCGTGATGGCAGTCCTGCAGAAACTCAGCATACGTCTGACCGCCGCTCAGGCGGCAAAACTTGTGCCGGCCTTAGGTTTGGCCGCTTCCGCGGGAATATCATTTGCAGCCCTTAAATGGGTTGGAGACCAGCACATTAAGGACTGCGTCAATATTGCCAAAAGGTTTAACGAGCAGGGTTTTGCGCGGGCTGAGACGCGGCGGGATCAAACTTCGCAGCGGGCTTAATCTGATAGTCAGGCTGGCTGACAGGGATTAAGAATCCGTTATGGATTAAGGCCTGCACGATCAATTCAGCGTATTCCTGGAATGTCGTGTTGGCAGGCTTTGCTCCGAGTACGGTAGAAAAAGATCCTGTCCAAAGAACTTCAGCGGTTTGAGCACTCATCAGTTCGGCGTTGGTTTCAGCGATTTGCTGCTGAGTCACAGAGGGCGGAATCGCCCAGCCGCCCCAGAAGGGATCAGGACCGAACGGGCCCGGACCAAACGGTCCGCCCCAGGGACCAGGCCCCCAGAAAGGATCTGGCCCCCAAGTCATTCCGGGGTTGTAGATCACATTGGTTTTAATGCCTCTGCTTTTCACGACCAGAATATCGCTCGCCTTGATTTTGCGTGCCGCTTTCATCAGGGAGGAGACATTAAGCGAGTTTCCGCTGACCAGTGACTGTGGGTCAGATAAATACTGATAGCTTGGCTGAGCCGGTATTCCGTGAAATGCTAAAACGTTCGATGCGACATCCTCGAAAATTCTGCGGCTGGTCGGATTGTCAGAAAGATCTGCGACCAGGATTCCGGTGATCGTCTTTTGTTCAAATGTGGCTGAAGGGTTCACCCACTGTGCATCGATTGTTGTCGGATTTGAATCCTGCGGAGAGATCGCGCAGCCGGACAAAAGGGCTGTAGCCATACTGCACAGGCATATTGCTGCGGTCTTTAAGCGAAGCGTAAACAGATTCATAGCAGATTCCATCTTTAATATGCCTCTATAGTGCCGCTTCCGAAGTGATTAGTGCCGTTTTCAGCTCTATTTTGAGAATGAAGCGGCCGATGAGTTTCGGCAAGCCGGGGGAGGAATTTGTGCGGAAATGAAGAAGGCCTCGCAATCAGTGCGAAGCCTTCAGAAATCTGGTGGCTAGAGGCGGAATCGAACCACCGACACGCGGATTTTCAATCCGCTGCTCTACCAACTGAGCTATCTAGCCGTTTTTCGTTTCAGAGCCGCAAACTATACACGAAATCTATCTTTTGTGTTGAGAAAGAGAAGCAAAAGATTTGTATAGTGTATCAACTGATTTCAAAGCGGTTCCATTAATGGAGCTTTCAGCTTGTTGGGATACAAATTCGGAAAATTTATCGGAGAACACATGACTACACTTAGGAAAATCTCTGCCGCTCTTTTTTTCAGCGGTTCTCTTGCCTGCGGAGCGGCCCTTGCGCAGTCCGCGGCACCGACTCCCGCGGTCCAGACTGATGCCGCTTCGCAGCAGCAGTCATCCGAGGAGCCCTTCACACTGGAAGGTTTAAGAAAAAAACTGATCGGCAGGCTCGGAACGAATGTCAGCGAAGTGTCGGAGACTGCGTTTCCCGGGCTGTATGAGGCCATTGTAGGTCCCGATATTCTCTACACGGATAAGAATGCAGATTTTCTTATCATGGGGCAGCTTTTTGATACCAAGACGCAGAGAAACTTAACTGCAGAGACGAAAGACCGTCTTAACAAGATCGATTTCTCAGCGCTGCCCTTGGATGACGCGATCAAAGTCGTACAGGGGAACGGGTCAAGGAAGATCGCGGTTTTCTCCGATCCTTACTGCACATACTGCAAAAAGCTTGAAGCGACTCTGAAGGATATGAACGATGTGACCATCTATACGTTCCTTTATCCTGTGATTCGCGCCAATTCCCGTGAGCAGAGCGAAGCGATTTGGTGCGCGAAGGACAGAGGAGCCGCTTGGCGCGCGCAAATGATTGAAGGCAAGTCTGCCGCACCTAAAGATCCGAAGTGCGACACATCGGCTCTGGACAGAAACATTGATTTAGGCGGAAGACTTCAGGTCACCGGAACTCCGACGGTCTTTGTTCCGAACGGGCAGAGAGCGCCGGGGGCGGTAAGCCTGGAATACTTAGAAAAGATGCTGGCAGTCGAGCCTAAGAAAAATTAACTCTCGGTATGGGCTGATTTGAACAGCTAAACCTCCCAAGCGTTTTATATTTGAACGAAACGCAAAGGGAGGTTTTTTATATGGAAAAATTTGATTTTGATGCTTGGCCGACAGATGACTCAATTAAGATCAAACTCGGTGCCGGTCAGTACAAGGTAGCGGTTTTTGTTGATCCTAACTGCCCATGGTGCAAGCGTTTTTTTGAAGAGGACATCGACAAGCTGACGGACATCGATTTCTATGTTTTCTTAACATCCGTGTTGGGAGAAGAATCGGAAGAGCTTTCAGCAGCGATTTACGCCTCGAAGAATCCGCATGAAGCCTGGAAAAACTGGATCATGAATGAAGAAAAGCCTAAGGCCGCAGCCGGAGAGGCGCTGCGCGAGATCGTTGACCGCAACACCAAACTTTTTGATGAGCTGAAAAACGAAACCGTCCCGGCCGTTTATCTTGGCAACGGGGACGGCCCGTTTGGTTTTATGACTGCTTTAGAGCTTGTCTCCAAGATTGAGCATCTCTGTAAAAAACTCTAATTTGGTCTCACACCTTTAGGAAGAAGAAGCCAAGCGCTGACGGAGCTCTTTTGCCGCCCTGCTTGGCTGCCTGCTTCATCTCCAAAGCCCCAGAAGTAATCAAACCGAATAGGGCCCTTGATAGCGCCGCCCGTGTCCTGTGCGACAACCGGTCGGACGAATTCAAGAGCGGGAGAGCTTTGGGAAACAGACACGAGAAGCGGCGTACCCAGAGGGATATATTTCCTGTCAACCGCGACGGAGGCTTTGGGAGTTAACGGCAGTCCTTGAGCGCCGATTGGTCCTTCATCTGCGTTATCTGCCTCACGCGGTTTAAAGAAGACAAAACTCGGATTTTGATTTAAGAGTGTGTCGACCTTATCCGGGTTTTGGAACGCCCACGCTCGAATATTCTGCATAGAGAGTTCGTGCCGCTTCAGATAGCCTTTTTCAACCAGCCATGAACCTACGGCCTTGTAGGGATGGCCGTTCTGATCGTCGAAACCGACGCGGATCATTTTTCCGTCTTCAGTCTGCAGTCTTCCCGAACCCTGAATTTGCAGGAAAAAGACGGCGACAGGGTCTGAGCTCCAGGCTATCGCGTTTTTATCCAGATCGTGGCGCTTGATGATTTGAGCGCGTGAATCATAAGGAACGAGTTTTCTGCCTTCTATCTTTCCGCGCAGACGCATCCCTTTTAATTTCGGATACAGAGAGGCGAGATCCACAATAATCAGATCATCCGGCGTTGAAAGGATCGGAATAGTATGTTTGGCGGTGCGTACAGATGAAACTTTGAGCATCGGCTCGTAGTATCCCGTCATCAGACCTTTGTCGGATTTAGAGTAAACCGTTCCGGTTTGTTTGCCGATAACCTGTGTGGAGATTTGCCAGGGAGTGAAATTATTCTTGAAAAAGGATTCAGCCTCCGAGCTGTCCGTGCTTTGAGCCTTGAAGCAGACATCTTTCCAGTCGGCCTTCTTCCCGACAGATCGGCATGAAACCTTGAATGCAGAGAGCGCGGTGGCCCAATCTTGCGAGTCTGACGAAGGCAACTCGTCAAAAGAGCTGATCTCATAACGAACCGCTTCTTCAGTCGGTTCCGTAATATCTTCTTTCTTCGTCGTGCTTGAACAGGAGCAAAGCAGAAGTGCCGCCAGGATAGAGACGGGCAGAAGAGTTTTTCTTTCGAATGTCATGGTTGCATGGTAAACGCAGTGATTTGTAGGGATTGTATGAACATTTCGTTTAAAACGCGAGACCAAAAAGCGATTTGAGGCCAAAGATTCAGGTTCGTTCA
Organism: Parasutterella muris; assembly: GCF_009767915.1. GTDB lineage: Bacteria > Pseudomonadota > Gammaproteobacteria > Burkholderiales > Burkholderiaceae_F > Parasutterella > Parasutterella muris. Next base: position 2,451 of record NZ_WSRP01000053.1, on the reverse strand, counting down.
CTGCGGCTATCAGAAAAATTCAACAACAAAACCTATGCCGTACAGCGAGTAAAGGCGTTCTGTCTTAGCGATAAAATTGCGAAAAAGGAGTTTTATATGGACAAGTCGAAATTTCGTATTGCACCTTCAATTCTTTCAGCGGATTTTGCCTGTCTCGGTCAGGAAGTTCGAGACGTTGTGGCGGCCGGAGCTGATTGGATTCACTTTGATGTGATGGACAATCATTATGTTCCGAACCTGACGGTCGGCCCGATGGTCTGTAAGGCTTTGCGTCCTCATACAGAGGCGCCGATTGATGTTCATTTGATGGTTGAACCGGTTGATGATCTGATCCCGATGTTTGCAAAAGCCGGAGCTAATATCATTACTTTCCATCCGGAAGCGAGCCGACATGTTGATCGGACTCTGAACCTGATTCGCGAGCACGGATGCAAATCAGGTTTGGCGCTGAATCCTGCAACAAGTCTGGAGTATCTGCACTATGAGCTCGACAATGTCGATATGGTGCTTCTGATGAGTGTGAATCCCGGTTTCGGCGGTCAGTCTTTCATTCCTACGACGATTGGCAAGCTCAGAGAGTGCCGTGCTTTATTGGATACCTATGAAGAGGCGACCGGCAGGAAAGTCCTCTTGGAAGTAGACGGCGGTGTTAAGGTTTCGAACATTAGAGAAATCGCACAAGCAGGAGCCGATACATTTGTGGCCGGAAGCGCGATTTTTAATCAGCCGGATTACAAGTCCGTTATCGATTCAATGCGTAAAGAGCTGGAGAATATTTCCGAATGAACGTGAAAGACGTAAGAGCCGTCTTATTCGATCTTGACGGGACATTGATTGACACGGTTAAAGGTCTGACACAGCTGGTCAACCTTATGCGCAAAGACTTTGGAAAACCGCCGTTGTCCGAAGAAATCGTGGGACGCTATATCGGAAAAGGCATGCTTGTTTTAGTGCGCCGGGCAATGACGGAATCGATGGATGCTCCGCTGGACGATCAAATTTACCAACTCGCAGTGAAGAGTCTTTTTTTGCATACCGAGAAGGGGGAGTATGACAAAGGAACCATCTACCCGGGAACAAAAGAGGTGATTCAGTCTCTTAAGAAAAAGGGACTGAAGATTGCAGTGGTGACAAACAAACCCTACAACATGATGCTTGAAGTTTTAGAACAGGCGGGCATAAAAGATTTGTTTGACGTCATTATCGGAGGAGATTCCGCTTCTTCTCCCAAGCCCTCGGGGGCACCGGTTCTTCTTGCGTGTGAAAAACTGGGTGTCGAGCCGGGGCAGGCAATAATGGTTGGAGATTCCGGTAATGACAGTCAGTCTGCCAAGGCTGCCGGTGTTGCGTGTCTGCTAGTGTCCACGGGCTGGAGCGAAGGAATACCGCTGTCAGAAATCGCAAAACGGGACGGGGCAGAGGCGATTATTTCGACCTTATCCGAAGTTTCTAAATTCATCGGATAACTATGCTTGGAATAGAAATACAAAATCGATGGAAAGAGACCGTCAAAAAATTCGCCAACTCACCGAAAGGCCGAATGCTGGAGGCATTTCTGCGTCAGGAAAGTGAACGCGGTGCGGAAGTCTACCCGCCGAATCCCTTCCGCGCGCTGCAGCTGGTTTCACCGGAATCCGTACGTGTTGTTATTCTCGGCCAGGATCCGTACCATACGCCCGGAGTGGCGGATGGGCTGGCATTTTCTGTTGGCCCCGAGAATCGTCCGGCTCCGAGCCTCAGGAATATCTTCAAGGAAATTCAGAGAGAATACGGTCCGCATGATTTTGTCAGCGGAGATTTGACCGGCTGGGCAAAGCAAGGTGTTCTGCTTTTGAATTCTGTTTTTACAGTGAGAATGAAGGAGCCGGGCTCACATGCGAAGAAGGGCTGGGAACTTCTCTCCGACGAAATTATTCGTGAGACAAGCCGGCAGGGCAGGCCGATCGTGTACATGCTTTGGGGCAACCATGCGAAGAAAAAGCGCGCACTCATAGAAAGCTGCGGCGGAAGTGCTCTGATTCTCGAAAGCAACCATCCCTCGCCATTGTCAGCGACAAAGGCGCCTGAGCCGTTTATAGGGAACGGTCATTTCCAAAAAGCGAACGAATGGCTGAAGCAGCATAATCAGCCGACGATTGACTGGCTGAATACCGATGCCTAAAAAGAAACATTTATAACCCGTTGATTAAGCAATAAAAGTTAACCGACAAATGTTTCTAATTGTAAAAATATAGAGTTTTGGTTGACAGCTATAAAAATCATCTTCATAATTCGCATCCTCGCTGATCAACACGACAGCGAAAACAAAGTTCTTTAAAAATTTATCGACGACCGATAAGAGCGGGCGCTGAAGATTTAAGCGGATTTAGAAGATTGAATTCGCGAAGAAATTTTTAGCTCGCACTTATTGGATGAAGGAGTAGAAATACTCCGTCAAACACCAAGAGAGTG
>NZ_WSRP01000052.1 GCF_009767915.1 Parasutterella muris | reverse complement strand
TACTACTTCGGTGAAATCGCAGGGGAAAGACGGATGTTATTTGAAGCCCTCGGGGTTCCGGTTCCTGATGCAGAGCCCGAAAAGGCGCAGGTCTACGAAGACGACGAAGAAGAGACAGACTTCTAAAGAAGATGCCTTCAGATTAAAAGCTGAGCCTCTGCTAGAGGCTCTAGATTCTGCAATATTTCAGCATTACGGAAGCAGGCGCGCTCTTTGCTTATCTGGCCTTGTCGAGCTTAGCCGATCGACAGTAAATTTCATTAAATATGTCATGGAAGGCCGTGCGACAAATAAAGACTATGGGTATTCATGTGAAACCTTTAATCTGTTGTTCATTTTCTTAAAAGAATACGTCTTCTGATTGCCTCCTTAACTGCGGTTTTCCACTCTGGAGCGGTAAATTGCGATTTGTTTCTTAAACAGTCTTCTAAAAATAAGCGCAGTTGTCCTGCCTTATCTTGAACATTGTTTTGAAATAGCCATACAAACCAATCTCTAAACTCAGAAAGACAAACAGGAACAATCTGTAATTCAGTTAAGTCATCATTATCGTAGTACCACAGGCCATGTCTAAAGGTCTCCGCAGTATTTGTGTGGATTTTTCTTGCAATAAAAAGTCCAAAGGTTGGTTTCTTACTAAGTTTACAGGCATCCGCGACATGTCTTCTTACCGGTTCTCCCTCCATAGCCTCCTGTCTGCTGTTTTCTGATAAGGTTACCTCTACTACAAGTTGATAATCTTCAAACATAGCAACTAGGTCAGGCGTACCTCCAGGAGCTGTAAAAATAGGATAATAATTCGCATCGACATTAAATTTTCTAACTTCATCCGGCGAATTTTTTAGACTGTCTATGGCAAGTAAAGAACGCCAAATAACCCATTCAAAATATGCTGGTTTCATATCGGTGGGTATTGAAAGCTGTTCATCGTCCTCTGATTTTCTTTTAACTTTTTTCCCTAAATTCAATATATCCATATACCGAGAAATCTCTTGCCATTGCCCAGCTTGCTGGCTGGCAAATTTTCTTTCCCTATGTTCGAAACATTTTAAGTAGAGACTGTTATATTCTTCTTTAATTTGAGCTGCGTCAGCGATTTGTAAATCAAAGGAGGCATCGTATTCCACACCTTCGGCTTTTGCCTGCTTTAATTGAGAAAGATAAACTTCTCTGGCTTCAAGCGCGTCATCGAAAAACATTGGGAAACCAACACATTGATCTTTTTTATTTTCCCAATCATCATCTTTAAAGAAGATCTTTTCTTTCTTAAATTCTTTAAAAATGCTGGCTTTCAGAGGATTTGGTGCAATCCCATGTGAATAATTTACGAAAAGACCTGTTGTTTTGAGGTATCTCAAATTCATATCCGCATAATCGCTTAGAGTACGAATTGTCTCTGCACTGATACTGTCTCCGCGGAACTCGTCCACAATCCTATTCTCAGCAGCGGAATTGTTTCTACTCTCTATTAGTTTTTGGACTACAAAATCAACCTTGTACTTATCAGGGGAAGAGGTTTGAACGATATTTTTAAACTCACTGAAAGTAAGGTGTGTCTCAGCCTCCCTTTCTTCTAGCCCATTTAAGATTGATATTACCCAGAATAGAGGAGAGAATGTTTGTTTGCCATCCGGGCAGTTAAAGACTGGAGCACTCAAAGCTCGTGTGAATAACTCCTCGACTTCAATGGATAGAGAAGCCTTAGCTAGTTTAATCCCTTGTGGTGATAGGCTTCGAAAGTTTCCTATTGAGGACTTATCTTTTGGAGGCCTCGGAAAGATAAATCCGAGTTTCTCAAATGCAGACCGCCATTTTCTCCCCGCGCTGTAAGTTTCATCGGAATGATCACTTGCATTTAAGAGCCCGTGTCTAATTAATTCGTCACGGAAACACTTATCCCACTCTGCACCTGCCTTGACATTTGCGAGACCGCTTTCTTTCAAAGCAATAAGGCCGTCTTTGATCCTGTAGGGATTTCTAATCGTTGTATTTCCGATTTGCCATGCAATTGTCTTTTTTGTCACTTTCACTCCCTAGCATTTTCATAAAGTGCCTAATAGGTCTATTAGATGTTATAGTTATAAAAAAGGAATCCCGTATGAAGTACAAAGAATTTCGTGAAAATATAGCTGTATCAGGCTTCACTTTTAAAAGTCTTGCAGAACTGCTCAATATGAATCCCGCTTCCATTTGCAACTATAGTTCAAAAGGCACGGTTCCCGAAACAATGGCAGTTCTTTCAATCCTTTTAAAAGAAGCTCGTTTTTCCGACCCCTTAATCCTTGAGAGATTAGTTCAATATAAACCAACTTGCATGAAGGTAAAACCCGGTGAGATAAAAAAGACAGAGACGTCTACGCCTGATTCTGCCGACACCGGAATTAAACCAATTCTGAAATGGGCGGGCGGAAAAACTCAGTTACTTCCTTTCCTTATTAAACATGTACCCTCAGATTTCGGTACTTATATAGAACCTTTTATTGGAGGGGGGGCGCTATTCTTTCATCTTTCACCTAAGAAAGCGATTATTTCTGATTCAAATGTTGAACTCATTAATCTTTACAGGGTAATCGCAAAAAGTCCAATTCAACTGATAAAAATGCTCAGCAATTTTAAAAATGAGAGGGATTTTTACTATGAGGTTAGATCTCAAAAAGTTGAAAATTTAGATCCTATTGAAGCCGCTGCTAGAACTATTTATCTAAACAAAACCTGCTTCAATGGCCTTTACAGAGTTAACCGACAAGGTCAATTTAATACACCTTACGGTTCGTACAAACGTACTTCTTTCATTGATGAAACTAATCTAATCCACGCTTCAAATTTGCTAAAAAGGGCAACAATCCTTGAGGGTGATTTCCAAGAAGTAGTTCAAGAATTCGCTAGGCCGAAAGATTTTGTTTTTTTTGATCCTCCTTATTTGCCTGTATCGAAGTTTGCTGATTTTAATCGATATACCAAGGAAACTTTTACTCTGGAAGATCAACAACGCCTTGCAACTTTAGCTGAAAGACTTAGTGAGAATGGAGTTCATGTACTTTTAACTAACTCTACAGCTCCCCTTGTATTTGACTTATACAAAGAGTTTGGTAAAGAAGTTGTTCAGACCAAGAGATACATATCCAAGACAAGTGAAACAAGGAAAGGGGAGGATTCTATTATTTTCCCAATCAATGAAAAAAAATGTTCCATTGAAAAAATAACAAATCGGTCCCTTTTGCCATGGGAGGAGCAGATAGCATTATTTCCTTCGTCAAGATATATGGGCTCTAAAAGTAAGCTTGTTCCTAATCTGGCTTCAATATTTCAAGAGCTTAGCTTTAATTCCGCGATAGATCTTTTTTGCGGAAGCTCTTCGGTTGGATATCTGCTCAAAAGTCTTGGGAAGAAGGTTTTATCGAATGACTACATGGTTATGAATCAGTTGCAGGCAAAGGCCATAGTAGAAAATTCAAATATTCTTTTACCCGATGAAAAGGCTTTACAACTTCTCGTACCACCTATATTGTCAGATAATTTTATATCTGAGAATTTTAAGGGCTTATATTTTTCAGATGAAGATAATAAACAGATAGATATTTTGCGAACCAATATTGCAATGCTCAAAAACGAATTTGAATATGCAATTGCAAAAAGTTCTTTAATTAGAGCGGCTTTAAAGAAAAGGCCGAGAGGGATATTTACTTTTACTGGATTCAGGTACGATGACGGAAGATTAGATTTACGCAAATCAATCTTTGAACATTTTCTTGAAGGCGTCAAAATATTCAACCAAGCCGTTTTTGATAACGGTTGCGAAAATAGGGCATTTTGTGAGGATGCTATGCATTTCAGCAAGGATGCAGATCTCGTGTATATGGATCCTCCTTACTGTTCTAGATTCTCGGATAATGAATACGTGCGGCGATACCATTTTTTAGAAGGCCTAGCTAGAGACTGGAACGGTGTCGAAATTCAGCAACATACAAAAACCAAAAAATTTCGCTCGTATCCAACTCCATTTTCAAACAAAGTCTCAGTCTATACGGCCTTTGAGTCCCTTATTGCAAAACATAAAGAGAAAATTATAATTTTATCCTATTCTTCAAATAGTCTTCCAACAAAAGAAGAGATAAAGGAAATGTTTGAGAAACAAGAGAAGGACGTTTCAATATTTGAAATTGATCATAAATACTCTTGCGGAAATCAAGGTCATAAAACAGGGGACAATAAAAACAACGCGAAAGAATTTGTATTCGTAGCCCGCTAGTCTGATTTTTCTCTATGTATCGTTTTCTGAAATCGGCTGACTACTTGATGATGTTAAACCAAATTAAAGTTTAACTGAGTGAACCCCGTAAACTGAACACAGCTTAAAACTTATGATTTTTCTGAGTCCTAAAGAATAAAATACGCACTTATATTCATAAGTCGGCTGAAGACGCAGCGCTAAATGATGCTTCTTGAATTCCCATTCTGCGAAACGTCGGATCTCGGCGCGCTTCCGCTGACCGCCGCTATTTTTCAAACGTGTCTGTAGAGGGTTGGAATCTGCGGTCATTGTCCGCGACAAGGCGTCAAAACGCGAATAGAAACGATTCGGAAATCGAAATAGAGGAGTTTTTTATGCAGCAGGACCTGAACCCTCAGGACATCATCGATGAGATTAAACAATACGAAAAGCGTTTAATCGACTTTAGAAGACGGGTACATAGAGAACCCGAAGTCGGATTTGATACGGCTTTGACGCTTAAGAAGATCGCTGAATTTCTCAAAGAAAACGGAATCGAGGGTTTGGATACAGCGGCATCTCCCGGCAGCGGTTTCCTTTTGATCCAAGGCAGCAAGCCTGGTAAAACAATCGCCCTTCGTGCCGATATCGATGCGCTCAATATCACCGAGCAGAGCGGCTGTCCGTGGGCTTCAGAAAACGGAATGGCGCATTCCTGCGGACATGACGGTCATCAAACGTGGCTGCTCGCAGCGATTCTTTACCTCAGCAGACACAGAGGCTTTGCAGGCAATATCCTCTGTATCTTCCAGGCAGCTGAAGAAAGCGTGAACGGCGCGGACAGTGTAGTGCAGTCCGGAGTATTCAAAAAATACGATGTCAAAGAAATATACGGCGCGCACAACGAACCGCTTCTGGATTTAGGCATGATCGGATTTAGGGCCGGCCCGACAATGGCGGCCTGCGATCGATTTGAGATCGATGTGAAAGGTGTAGGCACCCACGGCGCTCGACCCAACCTCGGCAAGGATCCGCTTCCGGCAGCAGCCGAAATCTTTATCGCGCTTCAGACTTTGGTCTCAAGGACACTCGATCCGTTTAAATCCGCAGTTGTCTCCGTCTGCTCCTTTACAGCCGGGAACCCGAACACATACAACATTATTCCGGAAACGGTTCATCTGCTCGGAACAACACGCACTTTTGAAGAGCCGGTTAGAGATCTGATCGAACACGAAATCAAAACCCGCTCAGTAGGCATCGCCAAGGCGTTTGGACTCGAGGCTGAGGCGCGTTACATCAGACTGGTAGGTGCGGTCGACAATGACACCGAACTGACGGATTTTGCTGAGCGCGCGGCCGCCGGCATGTTTGGAAGTGAGCGCACACTGCGCTTAACGGAGCCCTATATGATCAGCGAAGACTTCAGCGCATATCAAAAGGTAGTTCCGGGCTGTTTCTTCTTTATCGGTGTCAGAGACAAGGAGCATCAGGCGGCGCTGCACAGCCCGCACTATGACTTCAATGATCGAATCATTATGGAAGCAGGCGCGCTCTTTGCTTATCTGGCCTTGTCGAGCTTAGCCGATCGACAGTAAATTTCTTGGATCCAAAATAAAAATGACAACTCAGCCACAGACAGGTTCTTCTGTACTTAAAGCGATTTTCTCAAGAACTTTTGTCGCGATCGCGCTCATCAACTTTTTGGGGATGACGGGCTATTATGCGATCTTTGTCGTCAACACGCAATTTGCGGTTTCCGCTTTTAATTGTTCCCTTGCGTATGCCGGTCTTCTCACCGGCATTGTGGTGATCGGATGCCTGGTTGGACGCTTTTTTTCCGGAAGGATTGTGAATTCGGTCGGCTATAAGCAGCTTCTGTTCGCGGGCTTAGCGCTGTATTTCGTATCCAATCTCGCTTACCTGGCGGTATCTTCGACTTGGATGCTTCTCATCGTCCGATTTTTGAGCGGAGCGGCAATCGGTATTATCGGTACAGTAGCGGGTACCTTGGTTGCGGTGATTACGCCTAAGGCGTTTCAGGGCCGCGGTATTTCGTACTACTCGATGAGTACGGCGCTCGCCATCTGCTCCGGCCCCTTTATCGGGATCGCATTCGTCGGCAAAATCGGATACACGGGAATTTTCTGGGTGTCTATCGCGCTTTCGGCGGTCAGTCTCGCTCTTTGGCTCTTGGTTCGGGTCAATGAGAAACCCAAGGCTCAGACAAAGAAGAAAATCGAACTTTCGGACTTCATCGATGTTCGTTTGATTCCGTTCTGTCTGGTGTGCGCGATATTCTGTCTGGCTTGGGGCAATATTCAGGCATTTATGGCACCTTACTCGCACGTCTTCCATGTGGAAGCCGCCGCCTCGTTTTTCTTTCTGGTGTATGCCGCGGCGATTCTGCTGACGCGCCCGATGACCGGCAAAATGTATGACCTTCACGGTCCTGCGATCGTGTTTTATCCCGCGATCATCAGCCTTATCCTCGGACTTGTGATCCTTTGGGCGCTCCCGAGCTCGATCGGAGTGTTAGTCGCCGGCGCGCTGTGCGGTCTGGGTTTTGGCAATATCACTTCAATCGGAAACGCCTCGGCGGTCGCAATGGTGCCGCGAGAGCGTTACGCGCAGGCGACCAGCAGCTTCTTCATTTTCTTTGACTTAGGAATCGGAGCCGCTCCGTACCTTTCCGGTTATCTTGTTCCGACGTTTGGTTATGACGGTGTGTTCGGCATTACCGCAGCGGCCTGCGCCGTCGGTCTGCCGCTTTACTATCTGGTGACGCGCGGCGCAAAGAAACCTTCCAAAGGAGAAGAGCTCGAATTTAACAAGGAGCTTGAAGACATAACGGTCACTGAGGAGCAGAGCGGAGATATTCCTGTTTCTCAGAAACCTAAGTCTTAGAGCAGGCCTGCGATTTTCGGGGTCGCCCAAACCCAGAAGGGCGCTGCGGCTGCGAAGGCTAATGTGCTGAGCGCGAGCGAAGAAGCGCCGTCCTTGACATAAATGTTGTATCGGCTGCTAATGATGATGCCGGAGAATGCAGGCGGCATGCAGCAGGCCATGACCAGCATGGATAGACTTTCGGTTTCCATACCCCAGAGCGCTCCTGCGATGCAAATGGCGAGCGGAGAAAGAAAGAGTCTGAAGACCGTGTTCCAGATAATCTCAGCGCTGATGCCGAACGGCACAGTGGCAAGCGCAAGGCCCGCCGCAAAAACCGCGACGCCCGAGTTGGCTTTCGCGATGAGTTCAAATGAGGGATAAAACGCTTCGGGAAGTTTTAGACCGCATAAGACCAGTACGACGGCAAACACCGGAGACCAAACAACCGGCTGCTTGACCGCGTTGATAATGGCTCCAAGGCTTCCGCTGCCGGTTTCGCTTTTAGGAAGTCCGAGATTCAGCAGATAGAAGCCGATCGGGATCGTAACGGCGTTGACGACAATGGCGACGATTGCGATGACGAGCCCTGTCGCTGTAGTGGCGCCGTAAATCGGATCAAGAACGGCAAATCCTAAGAACCCGATGGTGGGAGAACCTGCGATTAATGCGCAGACAGCGGCCTCTGAGATAGTGTGGCGCCAGACTTTCCAGCAAATAAAGAACGCGACAAGAAAAAGAACAGTGACGCCAAGCGCCGAGATAACCGTGAGCTTGAGGTCATCAAAAATCATGTCTCTGCTTGCTCGTGTAATCGACGCGAAGAGCGCTGCAGGAAGCGCGAAGTTCAGGACGACTTTATTGAGCCCCTGAGTCTGATCCGGAGTGAATGAGTGACATTTGGCGCCGGCATACCCAAGCGCCATCACCACAAAAATAGGAATGACATCATTAAAAAGAATGTTGTAGATCATTGCTGCTCCGAGATAACTTTAGACTTCTTGTGCGGCAGAGCCGAATGCTTTTATTGTCATTCTCCGGAGAAAAAATATAAAAAATGCCCGTCGAATTGGGCATATTTAACAGCAGCGTTTTAGAAGCCGACATAAAAAGACCCGAACCAAAATATCTCTGGCTCGGGTCTTTTGAAACGGAAGACTATTCTGCGCTGGAGGCGGCGACTGAGCCGAACGTGACGGTGGCAACGTAAGCGGCAGCGAAGTTGTCCGGCTTAACGCCTTTTACCGCGAACTTAAATTTGTTGCTTGTTCCGGCGTCAAAAGCGGGCGTGATGCGCGAAAGAAGGTGCGCTGTCTTATAGGCCTGAGGATTCCCGTTGGCATCCTTTCCGAAGATGCGGATGTCAAAGTTAATGTTCGTATAGGTAATGGCCTGAGGGTTGACAACGGTCAGTGTAAATTCGCTTCCGTCGGCAGTGGCCTGCGGCTTGTCAATGGACATCAGAAAGACGGCGCTTCCCGAACGAATGCTCTGCAGTTTTGTGTCACCCGGAATCAAGGCGGCGGAATTGTAGATGGTCTGATTTTCAAGGTTCTGAATTCGCTTTTCGAGCGTCTGAACCGTCTCAGTCAGAGATTTCACACGACTTGAGAGCGAAACTGCGGGAGCGGTTGGTTCGGCCGTCGCGGGCTGAGCATAAGCGAAGACTTCAGCAGCAACAAAAGTGATAACGCCGACAGCGAAAATAACAAACGGCTTTAAAAACATGACAACTCCATAACAGCAACGCCGTAAAGTGAAACAAATGTAAGTAGTATCCCTAATGGTAGTGGGAAAAGAGGGGTATAGGTTGTCAAGCTTACGGAGTTACCCCAAAGTGAGCATTGAAAATTTATCCACTGAGAAATAATCTTTCCGAACTCGTTTTTTTCGCAATCGATTCCTATAATTTTTACTGATGCGAGGTTCGTGACAGAACCGAGCGATCTATTTCAAAGGACAGATTCAAATGAGAGCACAGACGATTTCTTTTGAACGCAGGGCATTCTGCAGTGCCTTGTGTTGTCTGTGTTCCTGTCGCATGTGCTGTTAATCACCCCTGTCATCAGCACTCGTCTTTTCATTTCTCCCTTTTCGTTTCAAAAAGTCATTTTCTATTAACTCGGCTCGGCAAGGTTCTATCCCTGTCAGCTGACCGAAATTCTCGAGGTACCAAAATGATTTATCAATCTGTAAGTGAATTAATCGGCGGCACTCCGCTTGTTCAGCTTAACCGTTTCAGCGCAAACCGCGGCTTAGGCGCAAACCTGCTTGCCAAACTTGAGTACGTTAATCCCGCGGGTTCCGTCAAAGATCGCGTCGCTTTCGCAATGCTTGACACTGCAGATGCCGAAGGCAAAGTCAAGAAGAATACCGTGATTATTGAACCCACAAGCGGCAATACCGGCATCGGTCTGGCTGCCGCAGCCGCTTCAAGAGGTATGAAAATTATTCTGACCATGCCGGAAACTATGAGCATTGAAAGAAGAAAACTTCTTCAGGCTTATGGCGCTGAAATTGTCCTCACGGACGGTAAGCAGGGCATGAAAGGCGCAATCGCGAAGGCTGAAGAGCTGGCAAAAGAAAATCCAAACAGCTTTATTCCTTCTCAGTTCTCCAACCCTGTTAATCCTCAGGCGCACTTTAAAACGACGGGTCCGGAAATCTGGGCTGACACCGAGGGTAAGGTGGATATTTTTGTTGCCGGAGTCGGTACTGGCGGCACAATCTCCGGCGTGGGCAGTTTCCTCAAGTCGAAGAATCCTGCTGTCAGGATCGTCGGAGTTGAGCCGGATACCTCAGCGGTGATCAGTGGTAAAGCGGCCGGTCCGCACAAGATTCAGGGTATCGGGGCAGGCTTCATTCCTAAGAACCTTGACACGGAGATTTTGGACGAAGTGATGCCGATCAGCGCGGAAGCCGCATATGAGGCTGCTCGCGGTATCGCAAGAGAGGAGGGCTTCCTTGTCGGAATCTCTTCCGGCGCGGCGCTCGCTGCCGGCATCGAACTGGCTAAACGCCTCGAAAACAAAGGCAAAAATATTGTCGTTTTGCTCCCGGATACCGGAGACAGGTATTTGTCCACAGAGTTGTTTGCTTAAAAACAATTCTGATTAATGAAACGGCACCTGTCCATGGCGGAATGAGCTGGAACCGTCGCTCGCATATGAATCAAGTTCACTAAGGATATTCGGACCAAAAACACGCGAGCTCCGCTGCTTTCGCTTTGGGGTTCTTTACTCACGCGACTAGCACATCAGCAATAAAATTAACCCGACAATCAATTTAATGATAAATCGGATTAAATGCCGTACACTAGTGTCGACAGATTTGAATTTGTGCATTTTATCTGTACGTTAAAGCGGCCTTGTAGTGCGAATCCTCGGCCGTTTTTACTTTGGTTTAAGCGTAGCGAATTCGACGGATATTCCCGTTATCACTCAAAGGGAGCCGCGCATGAGTTTTTTGAATGGGAGAACATGTGCCGTGTGAAAATCCCGCTGCCTCCGATCGAGGTGCAGAGAGCAATAGTTGCCTTATACACGTGTGCCGAAGAAGCAAGAAAAATCGCATCAGAAGCAAAGGAACTGCTAAAAAAGGCTTGTCCGGCAATGGTTCAAAGCGCTGCCTATCATAAAACAGGAGTGATTCAATGAGGAATTTAGATAGGAAAAGCCTTGAGAAGGCAAAAGAATTGTTTGCATCCGGCGCCATAAATAAATTTGAAATTGGCTCTTTCAAAGGACTCCGGCAGATCCATAAGTACTTATTTGACGGGCTATACGATTTCGCAGGAGAGGTTAGACAGCAAAATATTTCTAAAGGTGGCTTTAGGTTCGCAAATGCACTTTATCTTGTGGAGGCTCTTGCAAAGATTGAACTAATGCCGGAGAGCTCTTTTGAAGAGATCATTTCCAAATACGTAGAAATGAATGTTGCTCATCCTTTTATGGAGGGAAATGGTCGCTCAACCCGCATATGGCTTGATCAAATTTTGAAAAAGCGTTTGGGAAAAGTTGTTGACTGGCAGAAGGTTGATAAAACACTTTATCTTCAGGCAATGGAAAGAAGTCCGATTAATGATTTGGAATTAAGATTCTTGCTTCAGCAGGCGTTGACAGAAGATGTTGATAACAGAGAAATGATTTTTAAAGGCATCGAACAGTCCTACTACTACGAAGAACCGTAAAACGGAGAGAAGAAGGCTGCGCCTTAAGCGCTCAATGCAGTCAATTTTTCAAAGGTCTTTCGGGAAATATGTTTGACTTGTTTTTCAAGCGCAATGGTCTTAGGCGTGAATACGCCTGTCCAGATAATCGTGTTATGTGCGATAATCTCCCACGAGGTTAGAAATGTCGTAGCCATCTCGGTACCTCATAAGAAGTTAAGATTCAACAAAGCCCGGTCCCACCCGGGTTTTGTTTTATCCGATCCCTTTCGGGGCCCTCTACGGCATACGCCGTAATCCTTTGATAATCCCTGAAATTAAGGGATTGGCATAGGTTTCGAGGGTGAGGACTTCGGATGACGGTCATTCCCTTTCATGGTCCCGAAATTGTAGCTTAGTTCTCTGCTTTTACAAATTTCCGAATATCCTCGGAAGCTATTCTCATGTTTATCCAACGATTCGGACGCCAGATATTTCTGGGGCCTTGTACCACTTCAATAATGGTACTCAACTAGCGGTGAGCCAAACTACAGGGAAAACAGATGAACCATCTGGCATTTCATTTGATGCGTCCAGAAGCTCCGCTGTATATAAAGCCGTTCAACCTGCCTCAATGCGGGCGCTTGTTTTGGTCAGGGCGTATTAAAGCGCTCGCACTAAAATCAAGGCGCGCAACGACTGTGGTTGCACGGTGTCAGAGGCCCCAAAAACCTGAGCAGAACGATTTGCGGAGAAATTGAATTCCTGAGAGGCAGATGTTTTTGACGTTCCAACGGCGCTTGAGGAGCCAATTTCTGGCTCAACGGCAGAGATCGCTTCGATTGCCAAGCCTATTTCAGACGTTGATCCGTCTCCTAATGCCGCCGCTCGCAACCGTGATGTAGCGCGGATATTCGGTCAGAAACACCTAGGCCCCGCCAGTGAAAACTAACGGGGCCTTTTACTCAGGCGCTCTTACCGCGACCACATCAGCAGTACCAGTGCAACTCACTTTAGGCAACCATCGCTTAAGTACCTTTGATATAATCAGAGCAGAAGATGTTTTTAATCGCATGACAATCTTCCATTTGAGCGGCTCGGAATTGGTACTTCCGGGCCGTTTGCTTTGGTTTTTGCTTCATAGATTGAGCGGGTGACCATAGCGAAACCGTCCAATTCCGTCACGGCCATGCGAAAACCGATGAGGATAGGGGCATTTTAGCAAAACTCTCAGAAACTGCTTTCCGAATATCGAGGGTATTCTCAAGTAAAAAATAGTGGTCTCTTCGATGACGATTCAAGCGTTACAACCCATCTTTCATAGGGCGTCTTAGACACTGATGTAGCTTCGAAAAAAGGCTACGTGCTTTTGAGTGAATGTTCGGGGTTCTTTTTTGATCAGAATGACATTGCTCGTGAGTTAGGAAATGACAAAAACGATAATCTCCGGCGCAGTGAAGCCGCTTC
>NZ_WSRP01000051.1 GCF_009767915.1 Parasutterella muris | reverse complement strand
TCCTTTTATTCCACTGAAATAAATGGATTTTTTGTGATTTTTAAATTTTTAGTTCTCTAGTTCTGCAATTTTTCAGTTGGCCGTTAATAGTAAAGCTTGACTTGCTCATGTATTTTCCTTCAAACCATGGATACTTATGATCATTTAAAAGAGCTTCTAAATAAGTTCTTATTTGAAGATATGTGAGGTTTGTAAACACTAAAAATTTGCACTCTTCACCTGAGCATGAAGTCGGATATAAAATCCAATATTTACCCTTGGTATTGGTCCACATATCAATTTCCTGCCACGATTCAGCATGTGAACCGTGTGCACTTAAATAGATTACATCACCGCTGTCCGAAGTATTAAGCAATGGGCTGCCAAGTCCGTCCAGATAGTTAAAAATAAAGCTATAAGTTCCCTTCTTAAGCAAGTCATCCCTCACTGCCGGTATGAGAATAAGAGCTACGGGCGGCAGTTCTTTACCGGCAACGTCATCAAAAGAAGTGATCGTCGACATCAGTGTGTCCTTCTCAATCTTCTTCTCCTCATGTATCAGTTCTCCGTTCGGATCAAGCTCTGCTGTCACTTTAAAAGTCCGATGCCCCAGGTACTCAGGAAAAACAACCTTTACAGTCTCACCGTCCTTATAAAACTTTGAGCCGTCGCCTTCAACAGACTTAAAGCTCGTGCACGATATGTCGGTAAGCCTCCACGTTTTATCTTTGCCGACCCGGACGACGTAGTACTGGTTGGGTGTGGCGTTCCCGCCGGGATTGGACCTAACTAGAACAAAATCAGCTTCATCGGAAAAATGAACCTTCCCGACAAGCTCAAGATAGTAATTTTCCGCAATCGGCAAATTGGAAGAATTAAGAACGAGCTGACTCGGATCTGTTTCAAATGTTCTAATCGTTAATTTACCGCCTACGGTATTAACTTCATTGGATCCAATGCCGGTGTCTGTCTCGGCTGATGCTATCGAGGAGAAACTGAACAGTGCGGCAAACAATAATTCTTTAGTCTTCATCTCTTGCTATCGCCCTATTAGTTAATTGGCTTTGTCCTTCAGCCGACATTCCTAATTATAAGGGCAGCATTCAAGCGCACAGTAACGGATAAAGAGAACCCCTCCTCAGTGAATAATCATCGCGCCATAAATGACACTCTCTTAAAATTCAGAGTTGTGTCAGCTTTCTATCCCAAAAATAGGAACAGCAGAAGACTGCTCTATTCTTGTTGCTTATACATGCAGTAAGTTAGCCAGGCAAACATCATGCAGTAAAGATAAAACAGCCCAGTTCCGTAGTAGAAATCCCATAATTCTTCAAAAGTTTTGGGACGTATCCCGATCATGCATGCGAATAGAGGAAGAATTATCGGGATTGAATATAAAAGAGTGTGTGTATCAAAGTGTCTTAACCATCTGAACCAAAACGGAAGTTTGTGCGACATGCCAATGGTTTTCCAAGAGTATGGGTGCGTTTTGAATTTACTCATTGCCTTGGTTATCTTCTGCTCTGATGGGCGTGCCCACGGGGAGCGCTGAATTTTGCCGTCTATTTCTCTGTAAAAATAACCCGCATAATTGGGTCTAAGCGACTCGCCTACCATGTCGTTGTAAATTCTGTTCTCAAGCATGAGCTCTGTATATTTGTCGTCGTGGTCATGCTGAGTACCGCTAACGATACAACTAGCGTAATAATCGCACTCATACTCTGTGTTTGCGATTACCTCGAACGCAAAATCCTCAAAATAAATTTCTTCATACGGAATTTTTGGATAGTAACCTTTGGCGCTCAAGCTTATCGCTCCATGAACGTAATACTTAATCTTCATAGCTCACTCTTCTCGGGGTTCACTGCTTATTGTAAAAGATTATGTCCGGAGCACTAAAATTTTTTCCCCTTGCTAAAACTAAATTAAACCGGCCTGCCCGCTTCCCTCACAGCCATTCGGCAAAGGATGATTCAGAAATTGTTTTTGAGGAATTTTTCCCTTTCCGTCCAACAGTTACGCTGATTCTTCCAACTATAGTAAAAGGCCCCCGAACAAATGCACTTTGTTCGGGAGCCCATGTTTGCGCAGTCTCGAATTAGCCGAGTTTTATCTTCTGCCACACCTCTCGGATCGAAGGAACTGCCGGTTCTTTCTTCCGATTGTCATAGGTCGTATGCAGCAGCTTGTGCGCCTTGTGCGAGTTGGGCTCGCCAAAGAACTCGCGATACGCCTGCTGAACCATCGGGCTATTGTGTGACTGGCGGTATACGCAGTTCTCGTCCGCTTTTTCAAGCGCTTCAAATCGCTGCTCGGTAAAGTTCAGGTACTTGCCTCTCTTGCGGAAGGTGCCCCCGCCGTTCACACAGCCGCCGGGACAGGTCATCACTTCAATAAAGTCATACGAACTTGTTCCGTCTAAAACCTGACGCGCGACTTCATGAGCATTCGCTAAACCATAAACTACGCCGATCCTCAGCGTCTTGCCGCCAAGCTCAAGCTCCGCTTCTTTAAAGGCGTGGGGATTTTTGGCCGCATGGAAAGGAATGGAATTCACCTCTCCACCGGTCAGAACATGATAGAGCGTACGCGCTGCGGCTTCCGCAACACCGCCGCTCTTGCCGAATATCACCGCTGCACCCGTACCCTGACTCATGAACGGTGTGTCAAACTCACCGTCCGGAATCGTCTTTAAATCAATGCCGCGGCTCTGGAAAAGACGCGCAAGCTCACGCACAGTCAGAACCAGATCTGTATCGGGAACACCGTCCTTAGCCAACTGCGGACGAGCCGCTTCAACCTTTTTGGCGGTACACGGCATGATCGAAATCATGCGGATCTTGGAGGAATCCTGACCGATCTTCTCGGCAAACCAGGTCTTAACCATTGAACCCATCACGGCCTGCGGAGATCGCGTCGAAGAAATGTGATCCAAAAGCTCCGGAATGTGCTGCTCAACATAGTTGATCCAGGCAGGACAGCAGGAGGTAAACATCGGCAGCTTGGCCTGGGGATCATTCAGTCGTCCGAGCAGCTCCGTCCCCTCCTCCATAATAACCATGTCAGCAGAGAAGTTGGTGTCCAAAATATAATTAGCGCCCATCATCTTCAGGCCGGTAATGATGCGCTTTTCAACATTGGTTCCCGGAAGCAGACCAAACGCGTCGCCAAGCGTTGCGCGAACGGCAGGCGCAAACTGGACAACCGTAATGACCTCCTCATCTTCCAGCAGCTCACGAGCCTGCTCGACATTGTCGCGCGCCATCAGGGCCCCGGTCGGACAAACCATAATACATTGTCCGCAGCGGACACAAAGATTCGAATCAATCCACTTGTCCGCCTGATTGACACAGACGCCCGCGGAGGTGCCGATGTTGTCAATGCGCAGCGCGCCAATACCGTGAAGCTGGCTGCATACCTCAACACAGCGCATGCAGCGTACACACTTGTTGCCGTCAAGCTGGATTGCTAAGTCGGAAGTGTCAACCGTGCGTTTCGCGGTAAATTTACCGGTGTACTGAGCGCTCTTAACGCCGAGGTTTCTCGCAAGCTGAAGCAGCTCGCAGTTGCCGTAGCGTCCGCAGGTCACGCAGTCCTGCTCATGATCGGCAAACAAAAGCTCAACCTGCTTTCTCTGAAGCTTCTTCACAGCCGACGAGATCGTGTCCACATGCATGCCGTCCTCAAGCGGCGTTTTGCAGCTAGTAAGCGTCAGCTCCTGTCCGTCAGCACGGATAACGCGCACGATACAAACCGCGCAGGTACCCGGAGTATGGTTCAGAGGCTGAAAGGCGCAAAGCGTCGGAATAAAAAATCCCATCTTGCGCGCCGCTTCAAGAATTGTGATCTCTTCATCAAAATCAAAGGGCTTATTGTTGATATACGCTCTCATTTTTATTCTCCTTGCTTCTGAGCCCAATGATCGGAACCAGGAATCGGAAGCTGTGTCACCACCGAGAACAAACGATAGCAGCGCATGCAGCGCTCAGCTTCTTTCTTGGCCTGCTCGGCCGTTAATCCCAGTTCAACCTCTTCAAAATTCTTGCGGCGGATTGCGGGGTTAAGCTCCCACATCTGAACTCTTTCTCTGTGCATGGAAGGAAGACAATTCTCAGTGTCTGTCAAAAGCGCGCACTTCTTGATCATCTGAGTCATGCGGGCTCTCGGTTCAAAACCGACCGAACCGCGGGTAAGGTACTCGTGAATGGATTCAGCTGCCGTCTGACCCTGAGCCATACCGCCGATCAATGTGGTAGGCCCTGTCGCGCAGTCTCCGCCCGCGAATACTCCCGGACGACTCGTCGCCAGGGATTCCGTTACGGAAATATTTCCGCGCTTATCAAACTGAATTTCATCCTTATCTTCAAAAATGCTCTGATCAATGCGCTGTCCGATCGCGCTAATGACGTTCGAGCACGGAATGATAAATTCCGTTCCCGGAATTTCAATCAGCTTAGAACGTCCGTTAGGCTCGCTCTCACCCTCTTTCAGCTTGACGCATTCAAGACCGACAACCTTGCCGTCCTCAACAACGAGGCGCTTCTGAGCAGTGAGAAAATGAAATTCAATGCCTTCTTCTTTAGCGGCATGAATTTCTGCCGGATCCGCAGGCGCCTGCTCCTCTGTGCGCCGATAAATAACGTGAACCTTCCCATCGGTCATTCGAACCGCGGAGCGTGAGCAGTCCATGGCGACGTTGCCTCCTCCGACAACTACAAAGTCTCCGGAAAATGTCGGACACTCGCCTTCCACCACCCCGCGCTCGACCTTAAGTAGGAAATTAAGGCCGTTGCTGTAGCCTTCAATGTTCTGAGCGTCTTCCGGGAATCCGAGCAGCATGCCCTTTGAGCATCCGACTCCGATAAATACCGCGTTAAAGCCTTCGCTAAAGAGATCGTCTATCGTGAAATCCTTCCCCAGACGGTGTCCGTAATGGAATTTACCGCCAAGCTTTTCAATAACCTTGGCTTCTTCTAAAAGAATACCTTTGGGCAAACGATACTGAGGAATGCCGATAAGCGCCATGCCTCCGGCTTTGCGCTGAGCTTCATAGACTTCGACTTTATAGCCCTTCAGAAGCAGATGGTAGGCGCAGGTCAGACCCGCAGGCCCGGCACCGACAACCGCGATCCTCGGCGAAAATTCATTGGGTTGAGCAGCCGCCCCCTCAAACATTTCTTCGACGGTGTAGTTCAGAGAGTCTGCGGCAAAACGCTTCAGATTCTTAATGTCAACCGGCCCCTCTAGCTGCTGACGACGGCATGCATGTTCGCAGAGACGAACACAGACACGGCCGCAGGAACCGACAAGCGGATAATGACGAAGCACAACTCCAGTCGCAAGATCAGTCCGTCCCATCTTAATGTAGTCAATATATCGGGGAACATTTACATGAGCCGGACACGCTTCAATACACGGAGCGGTCATAACTTCATAATGACCGAAAGCGTTATTCGGGTTAGGCACTTTTCTAAAATCGTCAGGGAACGCCTTAATCGCTTCAATAAGCGCAACCGGACAAGTCTGCCCAACGCCGCAGAAACTGGTATTGCGCATCATACGGGCCACATCAATCAGCGCGTCCCAGTCAATTTCTTCTCCCGAATCCGCTTTTTCAAGCATCTCGGAAATAATGATCGAACCGCTTCTGCACGGCGTACATTTTCCGCATGAATCCTCTTCAACACGCTTGTAGTAATTTCTTAACGCTAAAAGAAGATTGGCATGCGGATGAAAAACCAAGAATCCCCGATGAGACACAAACGTCATCACGGGATTGCCGTTATTGAACTGAAGAAGATTCTTTATGTCGAGACCTTCAGGTTCGAGATACTCCTCAGTTTCCCGGTTGTCGTAGACGACACCGTCCCAAACTCCGTAGTAGAGGCGCATTTAGGTTCCTTGAGCAAAAAATGGGTTGATCTGTTGTTTGAATATATTTTAAATCCGAGAGCCGAGACCTTCTAGAAATTGAACTTATGTTTTCCCTATATAAAAAATCTTTTTGCATTATGAAATATTCTCAAAAATGCATCAGATAGAACTGAGAATCAGGACTTTTACAAAAATAAGCCCCTAATTGTCCCCGAATAGAGAACTTTTGTTCAAAGAAAACAGATTTATAGGAGATAGAATCAAGAGGGAAAAACGGAGGAAAGAAATGAAACTCGGACTTGCGTTAGGGAGCGGATCAGCAAGAGGATTCTCGCATATCGGGATCATTGACTGTCTGCTTGATAACGGCATTATTCCAAGCGTGGTTGCAGGAACTTCGATCGGAGCGATCGTCGGCGCCGCTTACGCCGGCGGTCATCTTGAAAATCTTCGCCGTCAGGCGCTTGCGATTAATCGGCTGAATTGGACCTCTTTCTTTAATCCGAGTTTCTCCATCGACGGCTGGATTAATCGGAAGCAAATGCAGCTCTTTTTGCTTAAAAGCGGCGTGCTCCGCAAAGAAAAGATCGAAGGGCTTCAGATCCCTTTCGGCACCGTTACCTGCGATCTAATGACCGGAAAGGAAATCTGGATCACCAAGGGTTCGGTTTTTGATTCCGTATGGCCGTCCATGGCCATGCCGGGCGTATTCCCTCCGGTAGAGGGACCGGACGGCCGCTGGTTCATTGACGGGGGCATCGTCAATCCGGTTCCGGTGTCGCTTTGCCGCGCGCTTGGCGCGGACATCGTGATCGCGGTGAACCTGAATAACGATCTGCTGCGCAGAGTCGATGTCATGTATGAAGAGAAAAAAACGGGAGAAATCGCAAAACTTGTTGCTAAGGCTAAAAAGCTTCTGCCGAAAAAAAATAAAGAACCGATCGGACCTCAGCCTCCGGATTTCTTTGAAACGATTTCCCGCTCTATTAATATTGCGCAGGACAGAATCACTAAAACCCGTCTGGCGGGCGACCCTCCCGAAGTAATCCTCTGCCCGAAAGTCGCCGACATCGGTTTGTTGGAAACATACCGCGCAGAAGAGTCCATTAATGCCGGTTATCGCTGCTGCGAAATGAATATTGAGGCGATTAAGGACGCGGTGCGATAAAAGCTCTCGTGTGCCTTTTCGTGCGCTTACTCTCCGCCTAGACGAACGAAAGCCTCCGCAAAATACACGGAGGCTTATCATTTATAGGGGCCGATCTTACAAAACAGTGCTTTACGCTGCACCCTCTTCTTCTCAGCTAATTGTCTTCTCTTTCGCCGATCAGCTCGGCAAAGATCCATTCGTTCTGCCGCGAAGAGGCAAGCGCTACTTCTTGTTGGCGGCTAAATAAAGCATGCCGACCAGTACCGCGCCGCCTACAATATTTCCGAGCGTCACCGGAAGAAGGTTCGATACAAAGAAAGAATAGAAGTCCGCTTTAAGCGGCAGCGCCTTCCCGGCCTCGACAAGCGCTGTGTAGCGAGGATCGGAGCCTGTGAGAATACCCAGGGGAATAAAAAACATATTGGCGATACAGTGCTCCATGCCAAGCGCGACGAACGCCATCGTCGGGAACCACAGAGCGGCGATCTTGCCGGCGGTCTCGGTAGAGGCGGCCGCCGCAAACACCGCAAGACAAACCAGCCAGTTGCAGCCCACGCCTCTCAGAAAAGCTTCCGTGAAGCCTAAAGAACTCTTCGCATTGGCAAGGTTGACAGCCGCGCTCGCATAAGGAAGCGTGCCGCCCGCGGCATCAAAAATCAGACCCGAAAGGTAGGCAATGAAATACGCGACAAAAAGCGCGCCCGCGAAATTTCCAATCCAGGAACTCGCCCCTGTAAAGAGCGCCTGACCCAAGGTAATTTGATTCCGAGCTCTGGCGGTGGTCAGCGTCATGCAACTGCCGGTAAAAAGGTCCGCGCCGCAAAGAACGACCAGCATCAGCCCGAGCGGGAAAACCGCACCAAACATAAATTTGCCAAACCCACCCCAGCTTTCCCACGGCAGCGTCAGACCGACGCGAATCGCTAAAAAGCCGCCTATTGCGATGTACATACCCGCTAAAAAAGTGTTGGCAGCTCTCGAGAGCGGACTCTGCCCTGCTTTAGAAGCGCCCATTCGGACTGTTGCATCGAGAATTTCTGAGGAGGTCAGCGTCGACATAAAGACTCCGTTATGAAGGGTTGGTGCAGAAGATTTATTTGATGATGTGCACGAATTCTAACGAACGAATATTTCGTTTAAGGCTCAATGAATTAGAAAATCTTACATAAAAAGCACAATCCCGTCGGCGGCATGCGCCGCCGCAAGCCGCCCAAACTACACACCAATTTGCTGACGGTGGATTTTTAATCCTCTAAAATAATTTGCAACAATGCTTTAAAAGGAAAACTATTATGAAAGCGACAACCCTTCTTTCAGTTCTGCTAAGCGCCGGTTTTATGTTTACCGCGTCCGCCGGTCAGCTCGACGCTCCGCCGCCCGCCATTAATGACGCGCCGGACAATATTCAGAATCCCAACGCTAAGGCAAGAACCGTTGAAGAACGCGTTACGGACATGAATCAGCGTGCCAACAAGCACGAGGAAAAAGAAGTCGCCAAGGAAAACATGGACAAAGCCAGATCGGACCTCGACAAAGCGAAAGTCCGCACTTCCGATACCTCGATGTGGCCGAAGACAAAGATCGAAGAAACCGTGAACAATCATAATCAGGTCACGGAAGTTAAAGTGACGCCGATGTCCACTCAGATTCCTTACGTGATGACGCGTGAAGTGCCGTCCAACAAGACTCCGAGCGGCAACAAAGACGGTGATATGACGGTACCTAAATTTATTAATTTCGGATTTTAATTGAGAGAGTAAAGATGGCTGTTTTTACGGAGGTCGGCCGAGAAGAGCTGAACCGTCTATTGAATCAATATGACATTGGAGAAGCTCAGCGTTTCGAAGGCATCTCTTCCGGAATCGAGAATTCCAATTTCTATCTCGACACGGATAAAGGCAAATACGTACTTACCGTATTTGAGCGACTGAATAAGGAGCAGGTTCCTTACTATTTAGAGCTCACGCATCACCTCGGTAAGAAAGGATTAAATGTCAGCGCGCCGATCCCCGCTAAAGACGGCAGTCTTTCCTCAGAGGTCTGCGGCAAACCCTGCTGTATCGCAGCGTGCATCCCCGGACAATACGTTGAGCTTCCTTCGGCGAAGGTATGCGGAGAGCTTGGCGCCGTTCTAGCTCAGATGCACTCGGCTGTAGAAGATTTTCCGCTGGTTCAGGAAAATACCAAAGGATCCAAATTCTGGCTCTCCGTGATGCCGGGATTAAAGCCTTATCTTCCCGAACGCCTTTATGAACTTCTTGAAGAAGAAGTTTCCTACCAGGTTGATCTGGAAAACTCTCCCGCTTATAAAGCGCTTCCCAACGGAGCAGTCCACGCCGACCTTTTCCGCAACAACTCACTGATCGAAGTGAACGGTAAAGAAGAAAAACTCGGCGGAATTATCGACTTTTACTTTGCCTGCAATGCCCCTTTCCTCTACGATCTTGCCGTCGTACTCAATGACTGGTGCATCAATCTGGAAACCGGTGAAATCGATATGCCTAAAGCACAGGCGCTTATAGATGGTTACAACTCTGTCAGAGCGCTTACAGAAGCCGACCGAGAACTCTGGCAGGATATGCTTCGACGCGCCGCGCTTCGCTTCTGGGTTTCTCGGCTGTACGACTATTACATGCCGCGTCCTGCTTCCCTGCTTAAGCCGCATGATCCTTCTCACTTCGAGAAGATTCTGCTTTTACGCAGGAAGGCCAAAGCGTCGGATCTTCCTTGGATTTAGTTTTATTTTGATTTCATGAACAATAATCGTCTGCCCATGAGCACGGGCATGGAATGGCTGAGGCAGTCCTGCCGAATTATGGCCAAGGCTCCGCTTGCCATTTTCGGCGTACTCGGCATTTATATTCTTCTGCTTTTCATCGCCAACATTCCCGGCGAATATCTCAAAATTCCCTATGCCGGCATTCTAATCAGCTCGATCGTTACGCCCTTCAGCGCCCTCGCCTTCGCAGGATGCGGACGAGAACTGACTCAGGGACGCATCCCGACCGCGATCGGCTGTTATGCCGAAGGCTTTAAAAATCCCGCGGTACGCAATAAGCTCATTCTTCTCGGGCTGATTTACGGCCTGTGCGTTATTGTGATCAACTTTATCGTTCAGGCGCTTTCCGCCCCTGCGATTGAGCAATGGAAAGCGGTCAACGGTGTCTATGACACCGCCAGTATCCTCTCGCACCTTCCCTGGGCCGGTTTAATTGTCGGCAGCGTTCTCTACGTTACCCTTCTTGGCGTCACCTGCTTTTCTCCGATGCTGATCGCCTGGCGCGGCATGCCGATGGCTAAAGCCTTCTTCTTCAGTCTCATTGTCTGCTTCCGAATTCTCGGTCCGATTGTGACACTCGGCCTGCTTCTTTTCATCATGGCGACCGGAGGCGCGGTGGTCTGCTCTTCACTCGGCGGCTTCGGCGAGATGCTGGTTATCATTTGGGCCCTCTTCATCACAGCCCTTTCTTACGGTTCGCTCTATCCTATGTGGCGTTCTGTCTTTGAGCCGGACACTCGGCCGATTAGTTAAGAAGAATGTTCCTGAAGGTCTGCTCCGACGCAGGCCTTTTTTATTCCTGATCCTTCGTCCGCTTTCGAGAAAGGCTGTGAGCCTTGGACACCGTTTCATTTGAACGTAAAACCGCCTGCCGAGATACGGCTGCGCGTACTCAAACAGCACAGAGAAAGTCCCGCAAAACCGAACTTTCTCTTCAAAAATTTACCAACAAGATTCGTTTAGTCGAATAATCAGGCGTCACTGACTACAGATAAAATTCGTTGGGACGAGGCACCGCGAGTTTCTCCGTCATCATTGCGGCCACTTGCTTGTAAAGATCGGAGTCCGCAAATTTACCTTTCATCGGACAATGTCGAATGCAGCGGAAGCAGGAAATGCATTCCTCAGAGATTGTCGCGCAGTCTTCTGCAATCGCGCCTACAGGACAATCTCTCACGCACATGCCGCATCCGACGCAAAGTTCTTTTTTGGTTTGGGGACGGAAGCGTCCTTTAACGCCTTTTGCGAGGTACGGCCGATTTCCGGGCAGCGCTAAGGCTTCTTCCTTACGTTCTGAAGCAAGAAGTCTTTTCATAAAATCACGCGCTTCTTCAAGGTCAGCCGCATTGGGTCGGTCCGTCTGTATTTCGCCGAAGGTATGACGTCCGATAACCGCGGCGGCTCCCTGAGGTAAAAAGCCTTGGGCGCTCAAAATATCCTGCATCTGAACCAAAGCGTCGTCATAGTGACGATTACCGTAGGAAGCCACGATCACAGCCGGAGTGCGCGTTCCTTTGAACTTGGAAAAGCGTCTTGCTGCAATTTCAGGAATAAGACCTCCATGGACCGGAGCGCCGAAAACCACCAGCTCATCCGGACCAAAAACACGTTCCTCACTGTCTCGTGACGTCACATTAATAACTACCGGCATTTCTCCGGTCGCCTGAACCATTTCTGTGACATATTTTTCTGTATTACAGGTGGGTGAGAAGAAGACGGCAGTAACTTTCATGATTTACTCCTCGGGGGTGCGTGTTTTATTGCCTTTACTATTGGGACATTGGTTTGAGGAATCTGCATCCTTCTGTTTCAAGGCGGCAGAACTCCTTATTTTCAAAATACATTGTTCTCGAGCTCAGTTCAAGACTTGTGTTTCAGGTGCTTCTGCAGCCAAAGGTCGAATAGCGTTCGTCGTACCGACCGCGGATAGGATTCGATTCGTTTGCCTGTCACAAAAAGATCCGAGAACTGTCCCGGTGTAATTTTTCCCTAATCCTCTACGCGACCCGAACAAAATAGCTGAGAACCACTCCCTGGAAATTATGAAGCTCTGATTGTCTAAAATCTGCCGCCTCCCTGCTTCCGCAAGTGCGTGATCGTGAAAATTAAGCGTTTTCGTTTCGACAGCCGCTTAATCGCTGAAGTAAAAATCAAGAAATACTGCATGGATGCCGGAATATCACTGCCGCGTCATCACACCCAGCCTCAGTTATTTGACAGATCGCTAATCCGCTTTTTTCTAAAAAAGTGATAAATAGTCAAATAATTACACAGCGTTTTGAGTGATCCGATTACTTTTTGTGTTCGCTGATTTTCCTCTTTTCAATGTGCTTCCCACAGACCGCGTCTTCCTTCTCGCTGACGTCTTCGAGCAAACTAAATCTAGGTTAGGCAATTTTCCAAAGGGCTGCGCCAGTCGATTTATTCGTCCTTCATTCAAGCGATCAGCCTATGGATAAATTTGGTTGCACATTAAAGAACCGCTTTAACCCTGAGCTTTTTTGATTTCTATTAAGCTAGGAATCAACAAATGGAGGTTATATAAAAGTGCATAAAATCATTGCGACTCTGGCTCTTTCCGCGACGGCTGCTTCTGCGTTTGCCATCACAGCGGAAGATATTTCTGCAAATTCCTGGATGCCTCTTGTAAAAGAACAGTCCTCTAAGTGCGAACTCCCCGCTACGATCACGTTTCATAAAGACGGCAAGATCTCCGGAGAACCGGGATGCAACTATCTCACCGGTACATATCAGCTGGATGCGGACGGCAAAATTGATCTGTCCGGCATGGGAATGACACGCAAACTCTGCGCTAAAGAATATATGGAACAGGAAGAAAACTTCCTTAACCTGCTTAGCCGTACCCACTACCTGCAAAAAGCAGATAAGCAGCTGATCCTGCTCGACGCCGATAAGAAAGAAGTCGGCCGCCTTGTGCCGGAAAAGGCTAAAGCCTGTGATTAATCAAACAGTTAAAAGCAAACCTGAATTCCCGCTCCTAGATTACAAAAATCGGGGCGGGGATTTTTATTTTCAACTTCTGCATAAGTTCCTTGTAACGCTTTGGGATCTCGTGCCAGAGATATGTGACTTGGCCCTCAGGAGCGAACTTATAGACAGTTAATGCATTAAGCTCACTTATCAGGCGTGGAGCTTTCTCAGGGTCAATGTTGGCGTCCTGCATCCGCTTATGCAGCATCAGTCTTAAACTCAGAGCTAAATACGTGACAAAGA
>NZ_WSRP01000050.1 GCF_009767915.1 Parasutterella muris | reverse complement strand
TGGACAAAAAGTTACTGTGTAATATCAGTTGGAGACGGAGCAACAACTGCCATTATTGAGAGATATATCAAAAATCAACGGCCGAATTGACATTCGGCCGGTCGCTATCCATCCCCGCGCTTACGCACGGGGAATTCCGTGGAATTCGTTAAAAGAAAGATCGTATTTCACGGCTCTCAAATAATTCAGTATTCACTCTCAGAATCACCTTTAACTTTCTGAACGCAGGGTCGTTTTATTTTCAATTTCGTCAGACAGTTAGCATTGTCGCGCCAACTGATTGATCTTATATCCGAAAACAAGTATTCAATAGCGGCAATACTTACGATGCACAGCAAGAAAACGCTCTTTTAGTCGAACAAAATACAAGCGCGGAAACCTGAGCAAACCCGCTGAATGTTAGGGAAAGTCTCAAGGTATGTTGTTCGCTAATTTTGGTTTAAACCATTTGTTACGTTTTATTATTGGTCCATAGGTAGAGGTGCAGACCTTATCAGTAACCGTTCTCAGCATTCGAAGCATTGGAGGACAGTAAAAGGAAGGCTTGCCGAAGGGATTGAAAAAACTTCGATATTTCAACCCCTGGGCTGCAAAAGAATATTTTGCAGACTGTCACTGAACGTGGAGCGCTACCGTGTCTTGAGCCTTTTCTTCTCTGCGGAAGAACATATAGGTGAAGGTCCCTGACCCGACAGAGCTCCGATCTTCACAACAAAAACCAAAGAGATGAAGTTATGCAAGACTCAAATCACTCAAATCCTATTGCACCGTGGCAAGCGATGACTATGCTCGCCCTCGGCATCGCAATCATCTTCTTCGGCTTGATGACGTTAAAAGTAAACGCCAGAATCGTTCTTGCCGTTGACGGCGCCATCATGTGCCTTATGGCCTGTGCGTTCGGAATTAAATATGACGAAATCCAGAAGGGTATCAAAGACACCATCGCCTCCATGCTGATCGCAATGCTGATTCTTTTAGCAGTCGGTGTTCTCATCGGCACATGGATGGCTTCCGGAACCATTCCTGTAATGGTCTACTACGGTATGCAGGTCATCACACCGGCCCTTTTCCTGCCTGTGGCATGTATTCTCTGCACACTGATGAGTACGCTTGCCGGCACGTCCTGGGGCACGCTCGCCACTGTGGGTGTTGCCTGTATGGGTGTCGGCGAAGGCCTCGGTATTCCTCTTGAAGCCGCAGCCGGTGCAGTATGCGTCGGCGCCTTCTTCGGCGACAAGATTTCTCCTCTGAGCGACTCTCCTGTCATTACCGCAACCGTGACAGACACACCGCTTATGGAGGGTATCAAGCACTCGCTTATCTCCACCGGTCCCGCCTATTTAGTCAGCCTGGTGTTCTTCTTTGTTTACGGTCTTGAATTCAGCGGCGGAAGCACAGCTGAAAGCGCAACTTACGTTGAAATTCTGAGCACCATTGAAAAGAGCTTTAACCTTAATCCGGTTACTCTGATCCCGGTATTTGTCGTCATCGGTCTTATCGCCTGGAAGAAACCGACAATCCCGACATTTGTCGCAGGTATCGCTGTAGCGGCAGCAATCGGTATGGTTTTCCAGGATGTCTCGCTCAAGAACATGATGAACTACATGTACAGCGGCTTCTCCATCCATACGGATTCTACCTTTGTGGATAAGATGCTCAACCGCGGCGGCTTCACCAGCATGCTCAGCACGATCGGCCTTCTGATGACTGCGGCGATTTTCGGTGCTCCGCTCAGAACCGCAGGTGTTGCAACTGTATTGCTCGACTACGTTCAGAAATTTGCGAAAAACAGCAGAGTCATGGCGTTCTCCGTCATGTGTCTGCACACCCTGTTCTTCATGATCACCGGCGCATACTACGTCAGCTACCCGGTTATCGGTTCTATGACTAAGGACATGTTCCCGAAATACGGCCTCGAACGTAAGAACTTGATGCGTACGATGCTTGACACAGGAACAGGCCTTGCCCCGCTCATCCCCTGGTCCACAACAGGTTCTTACACCGCTTCTACACTCGGCGTTGCAAATATCGCATTCCTTGCCTTTGCTCCGATGCTTTGGCTCTCCATTATCCTGTCTGCGGTTTACGCGCTCACAGGCATCGGTATGGCCAAGATTAAAGACAGCGGAAATAACTCTGCAGAAACTGTTCCCGCCCAAGCTGAACTTGCCCGAGAGTAACAAACTATGGAAAAAATATTTGAACGCTGGTATGACCTGATCAATATCAATTCTGTTTCAGGTCATGAAGTAGACGCGGCTAACTACTGCGCCAAAGTCCTGGAAAGTTTCGGACTGACGGTTCACTACAGCTATTTCCCGGAAGACTCCGCCAAAGAAAGGCCCTCTATTTGGACTGTGCTTGACAGCGGCAAACCCGGCAAAACCATGCTGCTCATCGGCCATATCGACACGGTCGGCGTCAATCTGGCCAATTGGAAGACTGACCCCTTCCATGCTGTCGAAATTGACGGCAAGGTATACGGTCGCGGCTCTATGGATATGAAGGGCGGCGTTTCCGCGATCCTTTCAACCGTTGAATACTTCTCGCAGCATAAAGATGAATTCAGCGGAAAAATTCTGGTTTGTCTTGTGGCTGACGAAGAAGGTCTTAGCAAAGGCACTTACCAGCTTGTTGCAGAGGACTGCGTACACGCTGATTACGCCATCATGGCCGAGTGCCGTTACGATAACGTCGCAGTAGGTTTTAGAGGCCGCTTCAGTTTTGAGATTACTGTGAAAGGAAAAGCCGGACATGCGAGCCGCTATCCTGAAGTCGGAGAAAACGCTCTGGTTTCCGCCGGACGTCTGGCCGCTGCCATCGAAGCGCTTCCGACGCTCACACATCCCAAACTCAAGCACGGCACATGGTGCGTACGCTATCTTTGCGGCGGCAACCAGAACGCTTTGGTTGTGCCCGACAGCTGCTACATGTTCGTAGACCGCTATGTCGTTCCGGGTGAAGATGAGGAACTCTGCATTTGTCAGATGCAGGAAGCCGCTGACAAAATCGGTCTTGGAAACAAAGTCGACATCCGTTTGAAGCCCAGAAACAGTCCGTACATGAAATCGTTTGCGATTGAGGAAGACCATGAGCTTGTGACCGCACTGCGTCAAAGCTTCACCGACATCACGGGAGAGAATCTGCCGATCGACTATGACCCGTCGGTTTGTGACTCCAACATTGTCGCTGTTTCTCTTGGCATCCCCGTTGTCACATTCGGTCCCTCAGGCGGCAACATGCACGGTGACAATGAATACGGGTATCCGTATCAGGTAAAGAACTGCTGCGAAATTTACAAAGAGACGATCCGTAAACTTCTTAAGCCGTAAGGTTCAGCAGATTTTTTTGACTCGCTCTCGGCGTAAAAACCGAGGGCGGAATTTTTATTTGGCAGTGCTTGTCTTTGCCTTGAACCTTGCGGTAAATAAAACGGCAAATGCGGTCCGCAGCACACCGTCTCTCTAGATCATCGACAAAACTGTAGAGGTCAAGCACTCCTAAAAATCAAAAATCGTGCGGCACTGCTACTTAGAAACTTGTTCATTCATACAAATCCGTCTTGCAAAGTCCGGTTTTGCTGAAGCTGAAAAATTGAGCGGTATAAACGAATAACCAATCTGCATCTTCATCCACTCTCGGATATAAATAGCGCTCGCCTCAGCTGACTTTGGCTGTATAGTTAAAACTCGAGTACATTAAGTGCTGTCGGGAAATCCGGTAAGAGTACACAGGATCAAATCAATGATTGATGAAGAGAAAGAAGACCTCGATTTAAACCAACTTTTTGCCTCTATTCGCCAAAGGCATAAAAGGCTTGCATATTTACAAAATGATGTTCCGGCGCTCGTAGCCCAATTGAACGACGAAAATCCGACAGCGGCACAAGCTGCAGAGAAGCAGCTATGTGACTTTCGAGATGCTTTATTTGATCAGGAAGATGACTGCTACTTTTTTCTTGACGGCACAATTTTAGAGCCCGGCATTGCCATCGATCTGAATCAAATTCTGAAGGTAGAGAATTTTACCGAACTGCAAAAAACTGTCTTTTGGACGCTTCAGGAATTTTTTTGCTGCTACAAGCTCGGAGAACATTTAGATCAAATATTGGAGTTCGGCCTCTATGACATCGAGGACGATAATTTCGAGGATTCAGAAGAGGAAGATTCGGAATTTCAAGAGCCTTCCGAAGAAGATCAGGACTTGGTAGTTCAGGAAGCGAGCGCTGTCCTGCTTACTCTGCTGAGCTTAAAAAAGGAAAACGGCAGACTTTCCGACTCGGCACAAGGATTAGCAAACGACATTATTCAAAAGTTCAATTTGGACGTAAATCCGATTTTCCCTGACGAAAAAAGGCATTAATTTCCCCATAGAGAAAACCATGAACCATAGCGAAATCACACGAGAAGAAACCGCAGAATTTCTGTCCAAAATATTAACCATTCAAAGCGAAATCCTCGCTAATCCGACGGCTGAAACCTGCAGCCTGTATCCTTCAGCCGAGCAGGCATTCAATGCCCTTTCAGAAGCTCTGGGCTGCAGCGGAGAGCCTTTCCCGAATATTGCGTTCAGTGAAGATTTCAACCGCAGTTTCGCAAAGCTCTTCTACGGAATCGGTAAAAAAACGCTCGGCTTAACTCATTCATTCTGGACAGAAGGCGGACTTTCGACCGCCGGAACAGGAACCAGAAACGCATTTGCAATTTACAGAAAAGAAGGTCTTGGCAACGCCACCAGCCTTCCGGACGATCATTTGGCTGTTGAACTCGCCTTCATCGCCAAGCTTCTATCAGAAAATAAGATCAGAGAAGCCGTCGACTTTACTGTAAAAGAGGTTTTGTCCTGGTGGCCAAACGCGCTGCTTGGTATTCTGCGCGCAAGCAGCAGTGAGGACCTGAACAAATTCTTCAAGTCGATTAACTCTTCGCTGCTCATGGTCAGTGAGCTTGCAAATTAAGCATCTCTAAGCCCTTGTCGTTCTCTTTCCTTGATATAGTATTATTAAATCAAGAAAGGAGGACTTTACATGACCGAGAAGAAGACTAATAACGGTCACGGCGGAAAACGCGCCGGCGCAGGACGTCCTGCTTTAGACGGTACAAGACGAATTTCAATCTGCCTCACCGAAGCGACCTACCCAGAATTCAAACGAAGAGGCGGTGCTGTTTGGCTTCGACAGGAGCTCCTTCGCAAACCGCAAAAAGAAACGTTCAGCGATCAGGAGCTGGAGGAGGTATCAGATGATGTTTGCTTTCCTGCTGCAGATCTCAAACCTCTGCGTATCCCTGTCTATGAATACGGTGTTCAGACTGGTTTTCCTTCTCCCGCAGAAAGCTATATTGATCGATCCTTAGACCTTAACGACTTTCTGATTCCAAACCCTGCGGCAACCTTCTTTGTTTACGTCAGCGGAGATTCCATGAATTTGGCAGGGATGGACGACGGTGATCTGCTGATTGTTGATCGTTCTTTAGAACCCAAGAACGGCGATATCGTCATCATGAGCATCGACAATGAATTTACCGTCAAACGCTTTGAGAAGCTAAACCGCAGCATCCGACTTATGCCTGAGAGTTCCAATCCCGTATATAAACCGATTTCGCCGAAAGGAAACGAAGAATGGCGGTTTATCGGCGTTGTCACGCATACGATTAAAAATAATTAAGGTTATGGCCGCCCTGGTCTTCGCCTTGGTGGACGGAAACTCATTTTTTGCCTCATGCGAAAAGGTTTTCGTCCCGATTTGCGGCATCGGCCCGTCATCGTGCTGAGCAATAATGACGGCTGCGTCGTCGCGCATTCAAGCGAAGCAAAACAGTTAAGCATCAAGATGTGTCAGCCGTTCTTTGAAATCGAGGATCTGTGCTTTCGGGAGAACGTCTCGGTATTTTCCATCAACTATGAACTCTATGCCAATCTCTCCGGACGCATGATGAGCACGATCGCTTCACTTACGGACAGCATCGATCCCTATAGCATTGATGAATGTTTCGCGAACATGACCGGCTATGAGCAGTTAAACATCAATCTGACAGAACTGGGTTTTCAAATTAAAGAGCGCGTGCTGCATAATGTCGGCATACCTACCTGCGTAGGGATAACTCCGACCAAAACACTCGCCAAATACTGCAATCATCTGGCAAAGCACTACCGCGGTATAAACGGCGTATGCAACTGGCTTGACCTTACGCCTCAGCGACAGGCCAAAGCGCTAGCCTGTGAGCCTGTTTCTGAAATTTGGGGTGTAGGGCGTCGATACACAGAACGACTTAACCTCATGGGTATAGAGACCGCTTTAGATTTATCCCGAGCCGATCCGATCAAGATACGCAAAGAATTTGGACTGGCTCTTGCCATGACAGTAACGGAACTTCAGGGCGTCACATGCATTCCTCTGAAACTGATCAAACCCAAACGCAAACAAATCATGCGGAGCCGAAGCTTCAATTCTCTGGTCACCGCAAAAGAGGATTTGATCGGCGCTCTAACTCTTCACGCTCAGGAGTGCGGACGCACTCTGCGCAAAGAGGGTTCATACGCACAAGTGGTTGGAATTGTTCTTAACACAAACAGCTTCCGCACTCAAGATCCTCAATATCATGCCTATCCGTGTATTGGCCTTTAGTACCCAATCAGCGATACTCGTACTCTAATCCGCTGCGCTTTGAAACTTCTGGATAAATATTGTCGTTCGGGATACCTGTACAAGAGAGCCGGAGTGTATGTGGGAGAAGTCATTCCCGAAAAAAACACCACCGGAGATCTGTTTGCTGAGGCGGAAAACGCCCGACAAAACGTTCTCTGCGGGCTCATTGACAAGATTAATGACCGATACGGCAAACAAACACTGAACTTTGCGTCATCGAGCTTTAAGAAAGAGAACTGAGAAATGAGGCGCGGCCGCTTAAGCCCCGGATATACCACCTGCTGGACGGACTTACCTCGAATTGGAGCACTGCGAAGCGAGCTTCGGCACAGAGCGTACTGACCTGTGAACATGTTCACGGAAGAAGAATCTCAGCACTTGAAACGAAGAAAAGGCGCACCGCTTCTCGGCTAATCTCCGCGGCGATTCCATCGCATTTAACGCTAACTCTTTGAAATTCTGTGATGAGTTTTTGTCAATCCGCACAGTGAAGTATTTAGAATTTTAAGCACCAAGGACAAAACATCTATTAAAAGCCAACTATGTTTACCACAACTATTCTTCACTCTTTATCGGCGCTTTGCGTGCTGCTAATCATCATCGGCTTTGGGCTCTGGCTTTCGTCTAAAGGCATGTTTGATGCGCCCAAGAGCCGACTTATTGTTTCCAGGCTGGTCAACACCTCAATCCCGTGTTTTCTCTTTTACTCGGTCATTTCGAAGTTCTCTCAGGAGCAGCTGCTTAATCTGCTGAAATTCGCCGGCGTTCCGTTCCTGACGGTAGCCATCAACTTTATTATTTCCCTGATTCTGGTCAGGACTCCTCTGGTGCGTCCTCATTTAAAAGGAACTTTCATCGCAACTTTTTCTGCCGCGAGCGTTCTCTTCGTCGGCGTCCCTCTGGTCACGACGATGTATGGTTCGGACGGAATCCCGTATCTTTTAGTGTACTTTTTTGCGAACTGCGTTTTCATCTGGACAATCGGCTTATATAACATTCAGCTTGACGGCGTTAGAAAGGGCGGCGGAGAAATTCCAAAACTAATCTCCAAAGAGAGCGCCCGCAAATTTTTTTCTCCGCCCTTAATTGGTTTTATGCTCGGTTTATCCGCAGTGATGCTGTCCGTACCCATACCAAAATTTATAGAAACTTCTACCCGCTATCTCGGTCAGCTGACGACACCGCTGGCGCTGATTTTTGTAGGCATCACGATTTACCACATCGGTTTTGACAAACTAAAGCATCTGCCTCGTGAGGTTTGGTTAGTGCTGCTGTCATGTTTTCTGATTCGGCCGCTCACAATGTATTTCTGCACCATGCCGCTTGATATGGAACCGCTGATGAGAAAATGCTTTATCCTCGGCTCCGCGCTTCCGGTTTCTACGGTTTTCGCGGTACTTGCAAAAACTTACGGCGGAGATGAAGAGTTCGCCTCTGAAACGATTGGCGCAAGTACCGTTGGAATGATTGCGGTTCTACCTATTCTTCTGATTGCTGTGAACCTGATTTAGAAGAGAGCAGCGCGCTTATAAGCGTGCTTCCGCCATTCGGCCTCAGAGAGAACAAGATATGCCTAGCTTCGGCTTCGACCTCTTGCTCTAAATTCAACTTTGGCTAAGGTCAGAAGGGATCTGACCCGAGCAATGCTGAAGCCGGTTTCCATTGCTATTTCTCTTATTGATCCGCCTTCGGAATACCGCTTAGCAACAAGAGCTGCAAGCGCTTCATTGGTGTCGTCACAAAGTCTCTGGTGTGGGTAAAGCGGCAGCATGATCTCCTGACTCTGAGATTCGATTTCTCCGCCGGAATAACCGGGATAGCGTTTGCCTTTCGGCACAACGTCTTCAGAGGCCTCTGCACCCCAAACAATCCAATTGGGCCTTGGATATCTGGCAAACATTTCCAGATATGGTCCGGGAGAGCACGACTCAATCAAATCGTATTGTTCATCCGGTTTACGGGAATGCTCGCGCTTTCTGGTTTCAATCATGTTCACCTGAGAGCGTCCCGGCGGCAGCGTACGCATATGGCCTCTAACGCCGAACAAGAGAATTTCCGTCACATTCCTAAAGTAAAAACCTACGCCTCTTCCGTCCGGGCCTCCGTCTTTTCTTCGTTTGGCCCAAATAATATTGGAGACATAGCGGAATCCCCAACTCTTCATGACTTCAAGGCCTTCAGGGAGCAAAGCATTAGGTACCCAAAGATACAGATGAGAATTTTCATTTGCGCATTCCGCAACCGGTAAAGCCATAATTTCTTCTAGCGACATGGTCGCATAACGGCCTAACCGCTTGTGCTCGGGAGCGACCTTGCCGGTACGGTTAGAAAACCGCCAAGGGGGATCCGCTAAAATTGTTTTAAACTTACCCGGAATTTGAGGTAATGCTTCACTCATTTGCTCGTTCCACAATCTGTTCACTTAGCAATCATATTAACAGATCTTTATTTGGATCTTTATGCAATTAACTACTTCATACCAAAATACCTCTCTTCTTAACCTTCAATCAAAGTTCTGTTTTTTCGAAGTTCGAGACGCATCTGCTGTTTTATCAGCATCCTGCTCAAAAGAATGGGATGAATTTGTAGAAATTCTGGAAAAATTTACATTT
Organism: Parasutterella muris; assembly: GCF_009767915.1. Lineage (GTDB taxonomy): Bacteria > Pseudomonadota > Gammaproteobacteria > Burkholderiales > Burkholderiaceae_F > Parasutterella > Parasutterella muris. The sequence goes on along the minus strand of NZ_WSRP01000050.1, from coordinate 4,866 downwards.
TCCGGGGATGTTCTTCTCGCAAAAGGCGGAAACAAATCGGCTCTTGTTTCCGAACTGGAAAGTCTGTTCTACAAAAAAGGCTGGATGGAAACGCGAGTCGACTCAGAACAGATTTTGTACGAACTTCCTAAAACCGGTCGATTAACCGGAGAAAAAAATAAAATCCTCAAAATTTCCGGGAAAAATAAGAAATTCCCAATTACAGGTAAAACTTCTTCACTTCAGACTATTGAAAGAATCAATCTCCTGACTAAAAAATTCCCCGAAGCTCGCATTACTTCGACTTATCAAGAAGGTTACCAGGTCGACTGTTTAAAAGGCAGAGTTGCTATTGATATTGAATGGAACGCAAAAGACGGAAATCTTGATAGAGATCTTTCCGCATATAGAGCTTGGTATGACTTCGGTCTTATCGACGGAGCAATTCTTATCACCAAGGATATAACAGAATGCCGCAAACTTATTCATGACCTGTGGCAAGACTACCTGTGCACCAATAACCTTCCTAAGAACACACTTCCACCTGTTGATCTGAAAACGTCAACAACAACCTCCAGCGATAAAGCAGTTGAACGAATTAAGCGGGGAGATGCCGGAGGATGTCCGGTGTTGATTGTTGGAAGGATGTTGGGATGGAAGTCCGTATTCCCCTAAGAAATAGTTTTAGTGACCGGCCCTCGCATTTCGAGGGCCAATCAAAGCACTGCTTACTGCCAAGCCGGCAGGACTGAACCCTGGAATTTCTCAATAATGAACTGTTTCACCGGTTCAGACTGGAAAGCTTTCACGAACTGCTGAACTCTGGGATCGTTCGCATTATTTTCGCGAGACGCGATAATAATCAAAGCAAACGGAGCATCCTTAGATTCAAAGAAGAAGCCGTCTTTCTTCGGAGAGAGACCAGAGCTGATGACGTAATTCATCGGGATCGTCGCAATGTCCACATCAGAGAGGCTTCGAGGCAGCTGAGCTGCTTCGAGTTCTTTGAATTTGAGTTTCTTCGGGTTAGATACGATATCAGCGACCGTCGCATTGCCTCCGACTCCGTCCTTGATTTTAATGAGACCCGCATTTTCGATCAGAAGAAGCGCTCTGCCCTCGTTGGAAGGATCGTTCGGGATCGCAAATGTAGCGCCTTCCGGAATATCTTTTACGTCATGGATATTCTTAGAGTAAAAGCCCATCGGCTGAACTACAGCGTCACCGATCTTTTTAAGTTTTGTCTTCTGCTGCTTGTTAAAGTTATTTAGGAACGGTTCGTGCTGGTACACAACAACATCAAGAGCACCTTCATCCAAACTTTTGTTCGGTGTGACGTAGTCGGTAAACTCGACAAGCTTAACATTTAAACCCTGAGCTTTTGCAACTTCAGCAGCCTTCTGGACGTTCTCGGCATGAGGACCTGCAGTAGCGCCGACTTTCAATTCTGAAGAGCTCTTCTTATCACCGCAACCGGTTAAAAGAATCGGTGCCGCAATGGCTGCCGCCGCAATCAGCTTAATTAACTTAGATCTCTGCATTTTTATACTCCGTATTAAATAGAACTTTTTATAAGGATTTTGCTTCTGATATTTCGCCGGCTGTAGCTATAGATACACCAACGTTAGAGTTAAAACTTAGTTGTATTTAATTGTCCAGGCGGACGAAAAACAGAAGCAGGATTGAGAAAATTTGACAGGTACGCGCTTAGGCGCGCCTAAAGAAAATCACATTCGGCACATTCGATTCTGAGCAACACCAACCCCTTCGCTGTGCAGCGAATCAAATAAGGAGTTGATCAAAATAAAGCTCATTTAATGTGTCCTTTGAAATCGACAATTATTATTTTACGAATAAAAAAATCAAAAAAACGAAGATGCAAGAAATATTTTTTCTGCGATAGCTAATCTCATGAATAAGTCAGAGAATTACTTTGAATCCGGACATTAAAAAGTCGTGAGGCTCTTTGGATAGACTTGGTCTATGAACATGTTCACAACGGCTTTCGCATCCTGCTGAAACCCGCACTATAAAAGAACCTTCGCCATCATTCATAATACAGAAAACATCATTTCTCCCAAAACATGCTCACTGTAAAAAAACTTGCGCAATCAGTCGGCGTCTCAGACGATCTCATTCGCCATTACACAGAATGCGGGCTGCTCAATCCTGTGGTCAACACTGAGAATCACTACCGCTTTTACGATGAAGAAGATTTTTTGTGTCTGTCTACAGCGAGATCTGTAAAAAATCTGGGCTTTTCTCTCTCTGAAGTTAAAGATTACTTGGAGGATTCTGCTCAGGAGCGCATCGACAAACTCCGGCTGAAAAAGCAAGGGATTGAAGAAAATATCGAAGAACTGATAAAACTCAAAAATCGAATTGAAGAAGTCGAAAACTATCTCTCTTTGACAAAACTCTGCAACGGCACTGTTAAAGATGTTCGACGAGATTCCATCCACAGCATCTACACGTACAGCGCCTCAAAAATAAAGGCTCCGGATCCGAGGATCGTTAAAAGTTTCTCTGAACTTTTTCCATACACACATATTTCAATCAAAATTCCACTGGAGGAACTTAACGATCCGAATTTCCAAGACGTCTATTCCGTTCAACTCGGCCTTGGACTCATCGCCAAATACGCAAGAGGCTTTAATGCCGATACTGCTCCTCCTGTAGAGTCCATTCCTGAAGGCAGGTTCCTAATCATCTACCTGAAGACCAGAGACATCCTCTCTTTATCCCCCGAAGAGATTCGTCCGCTGCTGAACAAAGCGAAAGAGCTCGGCAAAAGCTTTACACATCAGTCTTCAGGTCGGCTGCTCGCCATGGAGCGGGATGAAAAGGGATTTTTGTATTCCATCCTCATACGGGTTCGCATCGGAGATTAATTGACCTTGGTGTTACACCAACCTTTACAGTGCTCGCATTGAATTATTATTTCTACCCAAGGTGAACACTATGACTATCATCAAACTTGCTGCAGCGGCTGCCGCTCTCTGCACTGCCCTCCCTGCCCTTTCCGCCGACCTCAAGTCCGGAACATACGAAACCACCGGTAAAGGCAATAACGGACCTGTGGTTGTCAAGACAACGATTGACGACAACAAAATCAAAAGCATCGAAGTTGTTCAGAACTCTGAAACACCGATGATCGGCGAAACAGCGGTTAAAACACTGCCCGGCAAAATCGTTGAACGACAGTCGCTTTCTGTCGATGACGTTGCCGGCGCGACCAATTCGTCTAAAGCCATTAAGCAGGCTGTTCTGGAAGCACTCAAAAAGGCGGGCGGCGACGCTTCGAGCCTGAAAGAGAAAACTGTAGCTAAAGCAGCTACCAAAAATGAAGACAAAACCACCGATCTTCTTGTCATCGGCGCTGGCGGAAGCGGTATGGCCGCGGCAATCGAAGCGAAGAGCAAAGGATTGAATGTTATCCTTATCGAGAAGCTGCCGATGGTTGGCGGAACCACTGCGCTTTCGTCTACTGCGTTTAACGCCGGCGGAAGCAAAGTTCAAATGAAAATGGACAAACCGTATACCGCAGATGATTACTACAAAAAGCTAAAAGGCAAAGGAGAGGATGACGCTTCACTTCGCAAACTAGCCGACCTTTCCGGCCCTGCTGCGGACTGGCTTGTTGATATGGGCGCAGATCTGGGCAGAGTCATCAACGGTTCACAGCATACGCCGAAGGATGGCGGCGCGCTTGGTTCCATGCTCGTACCTGTGATGAAGAAAAAACTCGACGAGCTCGGCATTGTCCCTCTGACCTCCACCAAGGCCGATGAACTCTACATGCACAACGGCCGCGTAGACAGCGTTAAAGTCTCTAATGAAAACGGCCATTACATCATTCATGCTAAGGGCGTTATTCTTGCGACCGGCGGGTTTGCCTCCAATCCAAAATTTGTCGCTCAGTACACACCGATGTGGGCCGGATTCCCGTCCACAGCCAGCCGCGGCGCTACCGGTGACGGTATTGTGCTGGCAGAAAAAGTCGGCGGAACAACCGACAAGATGGGACTTGCCGGTCCTCAGACCGTCGCCTACAACACCGGGAACGGCGCCATCTCACTGACAAATGTTCGCTATAACGGTGCGATTCTTGTCAATGACGAGGGCAATCGTTTTGTCAATGAACTTTCTCTGACGCCGATTCTTGGCAAGGCCATCAAAGATCAAAAAGGCGGCCACGCTTTCCTGATCTTCGATCAGGCTTCGATTGACCGGGCCGCACTAATGAAGAAATACAAAGCCGCTGGCTACTTCACAGAAGCCGCGACAATTGAAGAACTTGCCAAGAAACTCGGCATCAATCCTCAGAATCTTGAAAAGACTGTTGCGCTTTACCGCAAAGGCATGGATGACGGCGTTGATCACGAGTTCGGCCGTAAAGACTCCCGCTTCAGCCGAATCGACAAAGCGCCTTACTACGGAGCGAAGATCAGCCCTGCAAGCCAAACCACTTATGGCGGCGTCAAGATTGATTTAGACGCCAGAGCTGTCGATAAGAACAACAAGCCGATTCCCGGTCTCTACGCGAGCGGTGAAGCCGCTGCGCAGTACGGACAAGGCGTCTCTATCGGCGTGATTCTGGGCAAACTTGCTGCAGATACCGCTGCTGAAGATATAACCTGAATTCCCGCTCCTAGATTACAAAAATCGGGGCGGGGATTTTTATTTTCAACTTCTGCATAAGTTCCTTGTAACGCTTTGGGATCTCGTGCCAGAGATATGTGACTTGGCCCTCAGGAGCGAACTTATAGACAGTTAATGCATTAAGCTCACTTATCAGGCGTGGAGCTTGCTCAGGGTCAATGTTGGCGTCCTGCATCCGCTTATGCAGCATCAGTCTTAAACTCAGAGCTAAATACGTGACAAAGA
>NZ_WSRP01000004.1 GCF_009767915.1 Parasutterella muris | reverse complement strand
AAATCCCAGTCATCTTCCGACGTTCTGGGAATTTAAAATGGTGGAGGCGGCGAGAATCGAACTCGCGTCCAAAAGCTATCAGCAACAGCCTCTACGTGCGTATCTAATTCATTTAGATCTTACCGACAACCCTGCAAACTAGCGATGCCAGTTGCCGGCCAGTTGCTTTGTTTCGCCTCCGACGTCACAACTCCATCGGAGACTAGCTCTTATGCTATGTCGCTGCTGTCGGTTTCCCGACCCGGTCTAAGAGCAAACCGGTTGCAGCGTCTCACCGGACTTAGGCGGCGAGAGCGAAACGCTCATCGTTGGCGTTTATATTTTTGTAAGTGGTTTAGCGAGGAAACTACACCTCGGCACGCGTCCAATTACCTCATTGCCCCTGTCGAAACCATGTCGCCCCCACAGGAATCTTTCATTTTACATAAAATTCATCGCCCTATCAATTTTGAAGACCCAAAGCGACCCCGGGAACCTTTGTGTCGCCTTTTTGATCCTGCGGAGAAACGATAAACAAACGATCCGGATTGATCTTCTCAACATTGATCAGATAGTTCCTGACCGCATCCGCGCGCCTCTGCGCAAGCGATACATAATCCGCGGTCGCAACACGCTGATGCTCCAGCAGGAACTGATGCATCTGCTGTACGTCCGTAAGCTTTGGCTTGTCCGGAATTTCCGATTCGCTGTAAAGCGCTTTAATCGCTTGACTAATCTGCACCGGCGTAAGCTGCTTCATGTCTGTTGCGGCAGTTGAATCCCGATAAATGGCATAGCGCATCGAACGCATCAGCAGGCTCTCCTTCAGCCCCTGAGTGTCCTGCTTGTCATCGGCGATACCCATGATCTGAATCTTGATGCCCGGGCGCTCACTCATCGCTTTGGCCACAACCTTCAATGCGTCAACCGTCTTCGGACTCAGTTTGGCTGTGCCGGCGTCAAAGGCGAGATTATGAAGGTCTGCGTCACCGCCGCCAAACATCGAACCAATCAGAGCGAACGGCGCAGTCACCGCTTTGGTAATCAAGTTGGCAATGACTTTGACAATGATTCCGCCAATCGAGAACTCCGGATCATTCAGAGATCCGCTTACCGGAATGTTCAAGTCAATCTGACCGCTTCTGTCCTGGAGCAGGGAAACTGCCAGCCCGACAGGCATCGTGTTCTTGGCATTCGGTATCTCATTGCCGAATTCCAGTTTGTTGATGACCATGTTGTTCTCTGATTTCACTTCATCTTTGTGAACATCAAGGGAACCGTTGTAGGTAATCTGCCCCCGGACAATCGGGTAACCGGTAAATTCAGCAGAGAACGGAGAGAAGGTGGGAAGCGACAGCGACTGTACGGAGCCCTGCATCGCGACGGTCAGATTGGATGCAAACGGATTTACCGTGCCTTTCAGAGTCATCGGGGTTCCGTTTAGCGAACCATGTACGTCAACGTTCGCTTTCGAGTTCTTCGCTGTCGAGAAACCGGTCATGCTGCCGTCGATCTTGTTGGCGGTAATGTTAAATACCGGTGAGACGGAATTATCTGTAAAGCGAACGCGACCGGCGCTCAGAACCACTTTGCTAATGGTCATTGCGGGCAGATCGGCAGTGGGCGAAGAGAACTTAGCCTTTTTGCCGGTTTTCTTGGCGGGTTTTTCTGCGGGTTTGGAAGCAGGCGCCGCTTTTCCGCCCGGATCCGCTAAAGAGGCAAGATTGATTGCGCCGTTCTTCGCTCTGACAATCGTGACGCTCGGATTAGACGCCGTCAGCGAATTAATGTTGATTTGAAGCGGAGAAAGGCCGCTGATGCTGACGCCGGAAGCACTGAGCTTGGTAAGCGATGCGGCCGGTTCACCCTTTGCCGTCGTGACGTTAAGATTGCTTACGTCGCCTGAACCGTTGTAGCTGAAGCTGATCGGATCAGTTGCGGTGGAAAGCGTGACTTTGCCCTTGTTGGAGAAGGTGCCTTTGGTCACGTGGGCGCCGGAATACTGAGAGATATAGGGCGTCAGATCGGCAATGGACAGCGCGCTCGTAGTGACGTCCAAACTGGTCTTGAACGGGCTGATCACCAGATTTCCGCTCGCGCCGATATGCCCGCCGATAATGTTCATGTTCGCGCTGACCGCGGTCTGCGCAGATAAATTGTTACTGATCGGACCGGCCGAGGCGTTGATCGCGGAGATGACTTTGTGGAATCCGTTCGTTGCATCGGTAAAGTCGACAGAGCCTCCGCTCAGGCTGATCCTGCCGATCTGCCAGCCAAGCGGAGCTGATGAAGACGAAGAGGCTTTGGCTGGCGCCGGTTTCACCGCAGCAGCAGAGGCGGAAGGCTTTCTGCCCGGCTCGGCAAGCGTCATTAAGTTGATTGAATTGTCTTTTTCACGAATAACCTTGACGTTCGGACTTGCGATATTGATATCAGCAATCTTGACGTTGATCGGCGAAAGGCCGGAAACGTCGATGCCTTTGACTTCGGCACTCGCGACGGAAAGCGCTTGAGAGCCGTTCGGCTCATGAATCACAGCGCCGCTCAGACCTGCCTCACCGCTGTAATTGAACTTCAGCTCTTCATTCATGCTCAGGCTGAACTTGCCGCTGCTCGAGAATTTACCGCCTGCGATCTTGGCGGCGGAGAACTCCTGAATGTAGGGCGAGAGCTTCGGAACGGAAAGATCTTTTGTACCGAGATTCAGCTCAAGATCAAGAGGCGTTAAATCAAGCGTACCTTCGGCGGTAATGCTGCCCTCAAGCACATCAAGAGAAGCCTTGATGTCGCTCTTGTTTCCGGGCTGCGCGTTCAGCGAAGCCACTGAAGCGTTGATGTTTGTGACGTCATGATCAAAGCCGTTCGTCTTGTCAGAGAAATGGACCGTGCCTCCGCGAATGCTCGCTTTCTCAACACTCCACTTCCAGCCGGGGTCCTCCTGCGCGTTAGGTCCTTTGTCCGCGATGGATGGTTTGTCATGATTTACGTCTGACTGAGCTTCCTCACTCTTGGGCTCGATTTCATTCGGCGTGGGAGCTTCAGTCGGAACGGCTCCTGCACCAGTACTGCCGGATTCGGAGGTTTCCGCTGTCTTGCTCGATTCCGCGCCGGCAGTGGGTGCCTCAGGTGTTGATTCGGCAGCGTGAGCCGAACGCATCAGCATATTCAGAGCCGCTTCCTTCTGAGGCGTCATTTCTGTCGAGCTTTCTGAAGCCTTCTCAGGCAAAGCTTCTTTAGCTTTTTCCTCAGGCTTCGCGGGTTTCGTCTGCGCTGTCTCCGGCGGTGTCTCAGTCGGTGCGGCCGCATTGTTTTCTGTCGGTTCTGCCTTGGTTTCTTCCGACTTAGCGGCTTCAGGTTTTACTTCCTTGCCCGCAGCTGTCGGTTTTGCCTCAGGAGCCTTTTCCTCGCTGACGGCTTCAGAGTTGGCAGCTCCGGCGCTTTCTTCGGGTTTTGCGTCTTTCAGAATATGAGTGGCAAGCTCAGCCGCATTAATGCCTTTGGCCGTACGGATAATTTCAAATTTCGGTTCCTGAAACTGTACTTCGCCAAGCTCAAGAATCTGCCTGAATAGAGAGAACTCTTTCAGATTGATGTTGATTTCACGGAAGTTCGCGATCTGATAGCCGTTGGCGTCAAGATCATCCTGAATCGAAAGGTTCAGAATCTTTAATGTGCCTCTGAGTCTCAGATAGCCTTCCTGCTGATCGACAGTCTTGGCAAAGTCAAGATTCAAGGCGGCATCCATCGTGCCGGATGTGACCTTCGCGTTCAGCGGTATCGGATTAAAAGAAGCGGCGTTCTCAAGGTTGAGCCCTCTGAGAGTGAAGTCGACACCGGTCTTGAGCGAGGGAACAAAGAGTTCGCTTGAAGCGTTAATCGAGAAGGGCTCGCCGTTAAAGTTGAACTGAAGCTTCGGCTGCGTCGGGTTGTCCACCTCGGTCTTGAAATTCGAAATCAGAGGAACCGCTAAGTTGATGTCGGTGAATTTGTCGACCTTATCTCTGAACTTGTCATCGAGCGTGATGGAGGAATTGATCAGAGAAACATTATCAATTTCAAATCTGACCGGATCATCATCCTTTTTCTTGTCCTCATCTTTGTCTGAGGGCATTTTGGCGATCTTGTTGATGATGTCGCTGAAATTAAAAGTGTCAAGGCCCGTGCGGATGATGTTGGCTTCAAAACCGTCGAGCGTGACATGATCCACAATCGGAGAGAATTTGACGAGCGATTTCCAGTTGAGCTTTGTGTCAAGGGACTTCAGCGCCATAAAGGCCTGCGGTTCTCCTTCTTTTTGGATCCTCAGGCCGTTGGCGGTCAGCTGCAGTGTAAAAGGATTGAATTTGACCTCGTCAAGCGTGATTTTGCGGTCGGTAAACGGCTCTGCATACTTCTTAATAGCCCACTGTATGCCCGAAGGAACGCCCCAAAAACCGCCTGCTGTGTAGACAGTCGCCAGAGCCGCGGCCACGCCGGTCGTAATCCAAATCTTTTTACTCATACTTCTTATCCCTCGTGATAAAAAACCAACACGCAGAATCTTGCTAGTTAGAAGTATGAATGACGCTAGATGTTAATTTCCAAGATTTGACTCGGATTGCGCACGATCGCATCCGCTTTCCACTCCTCGACACCAACGGGAGAGCCGAGATAGCCCCATTGAGCGGCAATGGAAAATACATGAGCGGAATTCGCAGCCTGAATGTCTCTCAGGTCGTCTCCGACATATACCGCAGATTCGGCCGGTTTCTGAAGAAGACGAAGCGCGTGAATGATCGGCTCCGGATGCGGTTTGCTCACACTGAGCGTGTCGCCGCAGACTACCGCGCCGGGCGTAAGTTTGAGATGCTCAATCAGCGGCAGCACAAAACGAGCGTGCTTATTGGTGACGATGCCCCAGGCAAAGCCCTTTGCCTCAATCGAATTGATGAGCTCGAGAATGCCTGCAAAAAGCTCTGCGTGGTCCGTCATATGTTCCTGGTAGTAGTCCAGAAATTCGTTTGCGAGCGCTTTATAGCCGGGATCTTCCGGTTTGATGCCGAAGGCCGCGCCGAGAAGCCCGCGCGCGCCGCTCGAAGCGGTCTTGCGAAGCACTTCAAAGGGAAGCGGCTCAAGATGCCGAACTTCTCTGAGATGGTTGGCCGCCGCGGCAAGATCAGGCGCGGAGTCAAGCAGGGTACCGTCTAGGTCAAAAAGATAGGTCTGAGGTGTCATGACAAAAATAAAGGGGCCTAAAGGCCCCTTTTTCACAAGTGAATTAGCAATTACTTGTTGCGTGTGCCCTTAACTTCGATAACGGCACGACGGTTCGGCTGCAGGCATTCAACAAGCTGTTTGAATGTCTTGATTTCGCCCTTGGCGGACGGGTTCGGGCAGTTGACGACAGGGTCAGCCTGGCCTTTGCCTTCAGCGTGGATGCGAGCGGCAGGAACACCGTGTTCGGCAAGGAATGTCTTAACAGCGTCAGCACGGCGCTGAGACAGTTTCTGGTTGTATGCAGCACCGCCGATACGGTCAGCATAGCCGTCGATCATGACGACGTCGAGTGTCAGGCCGGACATGCGGCTTGTGAGTTCTGTCAGTTTGGCAACGCCTTCGGGTTTCAGAACGGCTTTGTCAAAAGCGAACAGTGTGTCAGCGGAAAGAGTAATTCTTTCAGCGCCGGCTTCGCATTTGATGATGTCAGTGTCGCACTGGCAGTTCTGGCCAAGAGCGCCCTGAGCTTCGGCAAGAGCCGGAGTCCAGTAGCCTGTGCGGACGCACAGACCGAAGTTAGTCATAAGAGTTTGTCCGGCTGCCTGAACATAGGGGTTGGCAGGGGCAACAGCTGCGCAAACAGCTCCGGAAGCGGCCATTGCAACAGAAGCAACGAGCAGTCCCAATTTTGTCTTTGTATTCATCATTTTCCTCTTTTGATGCAGATAAAACCACACAATATGATACGGCATTTTCAGGAAACGGCCGTAATGCGTTCCGAGTGCTTACCACCGGAACGTCATCGAGAGCCGTCCTGTAGTATCTCACACACCCTATTCTGCCACGACATTAAGTCACTTTTTGTCAGTAACTCGCCGAGATCAGATTTTTGTGCGGATTTATGTTGTTTTTTCACAACACATCCGCCTTTAACCCAAACCTGATATACGCATTGTGCTTCAACCGCGTAAACAAGGCAGGATAAAACATCCAAAACGGGCACGGTTACAAACCGTGACAAGTCAATGGCAATTAGGTCGGCATCCTTCCCGATCTCGAGAGAGCCGACCCGCTCATCAGATTTTAGCGCTTTGGCCCCGTTTATTGTTGCCATTTCGATAATTTGATTTACATTCAGCGCGCACGGATCCTTGGAAAATCCTTTGGCAATCATCCCGGCTGTGCGCATCTGCTCAAACATGCTTAACGTGCACGCGCTGGCGGCTCCGTCTGTGCCAAGCGCCGTATTGACGCCCGCTTCAAGCAGTTTGGCGACCGGGCTCGCGCCGCATCCAAGCCGCATATTGCTTACCGGACAATGGATAACGCTTGCACCTGATTTGCTCAAAATCTCAATATCACGATCTGAAAGACTTACGCAGTGAACCGCTGCCGTGCTCTCATTTAAGCAGCCGATCCGAGATAAGTATTCCACCGGTGAGCATCCGAACGCTTTGATGGCGTTTTCGCGCTCTTCATCGGTCTCCGACAGATGAATCTGCCATGTGGTGTCAAGCGTTTGCGCAAGTTGCATCGATGCCTGAAGCGCTTCTTTGGAAACAGAGTAGGGCGCGTGCGGCGCTAAATTAATACTGAGAAGATCATCGTCGGCGGCTGACGCAAAGAGCTTTTCCGCGCCCTGAAGACACTGCGCCTCTCCGCTGTACTCTTTGGACGGAAAGCCGATCACAAACGCGCCTTCGACAACGCGAAGCCCGTTTCCCCTTAGGCCTCTTGCGGCTTCAGCGCCGTAAAAATACATGTCGTGGCACATGGTCGTGCCGCCGTGAATCATTTCCGCTCCGCCTAAAAGCGCACCCTGATAAACAAATTCCGGACTCATCAGTTTGCCTTCAATCGGCCAAATGCACTCGGTTAGCCACTGCGGAGTGGTCAGATCGGGCCCGACACAGCGAAGCAGATTCATCGAAGCGTGCGTATGACAATTAATTAAGCCGGGCATCAGAGCGCAGTTTTCAAGCTGCTCAATTTCGTCAGCTTCAAAATCCGCTAATTCCGAGATCGGAGCGATCGCTGAAATCCGACCGTCCCGGATCGCCAGAAAATGTCCTTCAAGAACTGCGCCTCGGGGCACGACCGGAATTATCCAGCGAGGAATAAGAATTTTGTCAGCTTTCATCGTTTGTCTCGGCTGCCGGGTTGAACGGCTTAATGTGTCTAAGTTCATCCTCGATGAGAGGACGCGTCCTGCTTAGCTCGTAGGAGGCCTGAGCCACTAAAAAGAAATTATCGTCTAATCCGAAATAGCGCGACAGGCGCAGCGCCGTGTCCGCGCTCACGCTTCGTTTTTCCGCAAGTATCTGACTGATGCGCGTCTGCGGCACGCCGATGTCTTTGGCAAGTCGATAAGGCGTGATGCCGAGCGGCTCTAAAAACACTGTTTTTAAAATCGTCCCGGGATGAATGGAAGATAAATCAATCATTAGTAACGTAATACGATAGTATCGTCTTACAATATCACATAAAAATCGATCAAAATAAGTTTTAGCATCGTTTTCGGTATTATTTGGCGTTTCGTCACGTAAAATTGACAGGTTAATTTTTGATGTCATAAAAGGATTTACAGATGGCTGACAACGATCAGAACGAAGACACAAAAGAAAAGCCGGAAGGCGAAGAAGGCAAGCGCCGTCCCCGCGGCCGCAAGACCGACCGCAGAGGCGAACCCGATTGGGCGCTGATTCGTGAGCAGGTTAATAAAGCGGAACGCGTTTCGCTTGAAGAGGAAATGCGCCGCTCTTACCTGGATTACGCGATGAGCGTCATCATGGGTCGCGCGCTTCCGGACGTGCGAGACGGCCTGAAACCGGTACACCGCCGTGTGCTGTTCGCGATGCATGAGCTGAACAACACTTACAACAGCGCGCATAAGAAATCCGCTCGCGTCGTCGGAGACGTGCTCGGTAAATACCATCCGCACGGCGACTCCGCCGCCTACGAAACGATCGTTCGTATGGCGCAGAGTTTCTCCATGCGCTATCCGCTGGTTGACGGGCAGGGCAACTTCGGCTCAATCGACGGTGACGGCGCTGCGGCGATGCGTTACACCGAAGTTCGTTTGGCAAAGATTTCTTCTGAAATGCTTGTCGGTCTCGAAGAGGACGCTGTTGATTTTGTACCGAACTACGACGGTAGCGAAAAAGAGCCGACGGTTCTCCCGACGCTGCTTCCGGAGCTGCTGGTCAACGGATCGGCCGGTATCGCGGTCGGTATGGCGACCAATATTCCGCCGCACAACCTCTCTGAAACAGTCAACGCGTGTCTGCTGATGCTTGAGCATCCGGATGCGACGATTGATGAGATCATCAAGGTTCTTCCCGCGCCGGACTTCCCCACAGGCGGTATTCTTTACGGTCTTGCCGATGTGCACGAAGCCTACAGAACCGGTAAAGGCAAAGCGGTGCTTCGCGCCAAAACGCATATTGAAGAATGGGATAACGGCAACCGTGAATCCATCATCATCGACGAAATCCCTTATCAGGTGAATAAGCGCCTGCTGCTGGAGAAGATTTCTCAGCTCGGCAGTGAAAAGAAAATCGAAGGTATTTCCTACGTTCGCGACGAATCCGATAAAACCGGTATGCGCGGCGTTATCGAGCTCAAACGCGGCGCCAACGCCAACGTTGTTCTCAATCAGCTTTATAAGAACACGCAGCTTCAGGATTCCTTCGGCATTAACTTGGTCGCTCTGGTGAACGGTCAGCCGAAACTGCTCAATATCAAGGAAATTATTCAGGAATTCCTCTTCTTCAGAAGAGAAGTGGTGAACCGCCGGACACGCTTCCAGCTCGATAAGGCGATTTCCAAGATCTATTTGGTGGAAGGCCAGGCGGTCGCGCTCGCCAACCTCGATGAATTCATTGAGATCATCAAGACATCAGCCAACGGCCAGGAAGCCGAGGCTCGTCTGCTCGCGCGCGAGTGGCCGGCTGAAATTGCCGCTCAGCTGATTGAACGAGCTCAGATGGATAAGAGCGAAATGCGTCCGAAGGGCGAGGATCTCAATCTTGGTCTCACCGATCAAAAGACTTATCGACTGAGCTCGCTTCAGGCAAGAAATATTCTTCAGATGCGCCTGCAGAGCCTGACCGGTCTCGAGCAGGACAAGATTCGCGGCGACTATCAGGCACTTGCCGATCAGATTGTCGATCTCAACGATATTCTGAGAAAACCCGAGCGCGTGACACAGATCATTGCCCAGAGTCTGAGAGATATTCAGGCTCAGTACGGCGACGAACGTCTGACAGAGATCGTTCCGTTTGCCGAAGGTGTTAAGACGAAAGATCTGATTCCGCTTCGCGAAATGGTGGTCACCATGACCGATACCGGCTACATCAAGAGCCAGGCTTCGACCGAGTACCGCGCTCAGAAACGCGGCGGACAGGGTAAGAAAGCGGCTCAGATGCGCGAGGGCGATCTGATTAACCAGCTCTTTGTGGCGACTACCCATGACGTGCTGCTCTGCTTCACGAATAAAGGCCGCATGTACTGGCTTAACGTCTGGGATGTTCCGGAAGGCTCTTCGGCTTCCAAAGGCAGACCGATCGTTAACCTCCTTGAACTCGTGGAGGACGAAAAAGTCACGGTTGTCCTTCCGATCTCCGACGAGGACTACGACAAAGACTGGTACATCTTTATGGCAACCGCCTCGGGTACCGTTAAGAAGACTCCGATCGGCGACTTTAGAAATCAGCGCAGGGCGGGCATTATCGCCATCAACCTGCTTGAAGACGACGTGCTGATCGGCGCGGCTGTCACTGACGGCAGGCACGATGTGATGCTCTTCAGCGACGACGGCAAGGCGGTACGCTTTGCCGAAGACGAAGTCCGCAGCATGGGCCGCGCTGCAACCGGTGTCCGCGGTATGCGTCTTGAGTTCGGACAGAAACTGATCGCGATGCTGGTCGCGGGCGACGATGACATGACAGTCCTTACCGCTACCGAAAACGGTTACGGCAAACGTACTCCGATTGCGGACTACACCCGCCACGGCCGCGGCACTAAGGGCATGATCTCTATCCAGACGTCGGAACGCAACGGCAAGGTGGTCGCAGCGCTCCTCGTCAAGGATGAAGATGAAATCATTCTTCTTACCTCCGAGGGCAAACTCGTGAGAACACGCGTCAGCGAAATTCGCGTGATGTCGCGCAACACTCAGGGCGTCACACTGATTTCTATGGCTTCCGACGTTCACCTGGTCGGCCTGGAACGCGTGACGGAGAACGATGACGGAGATGCCGCTTCGGATGAAAACGCCGTAGAGGCCGAAGTCATTTCCGAAACAGCGGCAGAAGAAAAAGAGATCGAAGAGAAAGACCGCGAAATCATCGAGGAAGAAAAAGATGACGAGAATTTATAACTTTGCCGCCGGCCCTTCGGCCATGCCGCTCAGCGTGCTTGAGCAGGCGGCAGCGGAAATGACGGATTGGCACGGCTTAGGTCTGTCCATCCTCGAAATGAGCCACCGCAGCAAAGACTTCATTGGTATCTACCGTGAAACAGTCTCTCTGCTGCGTGAGCTTTACGGCATCCCTGATGAATACGAAGTCATGTTCCTTCAGGGCGGCGGTCACTTAGAGTTCGCTATGGTCCCCATGAACTTCTCCGTGGGCGGCTGCGGCAATTATGCGGTGAACGGGGTCTGGAGCAAGAAGGCCTTTAAGGAAGCTCAGAAGATCGGAGAAGCGGCCGAAGCGGCCTGCGTCGATCTCAGAGCGCCGCGTCAGGACGAAATCAAGCTGACGGAGAACGCTTCCTACCTGTACTACTGCTCTAATGAAACGGTTAACGGTATCCGCTACTGGTATACGCCCGAAGTGTCTGTGCCCCTGATTGCGGACATGTCAAGCGACTTTCTTAGTCAGCCGGTCGATGTCCGCAAGTTCGGTCTTATCTTCGCGGGCGCTCAGAAGAACTTCGGACCGGCGGGGCTCACCGTCGTCATCGCGCGCAGAGATCTGCTCGGAAGAGCCGATCCCTCGACACCGACGATGCTCGACTACGAAACCTACGCAAAGAGCGAATCAATGTACAACACGCCGCCCACCTTTGCGATCTACATCGCCAATCTGGTCGCGCGCTGGCTGCTCGATCAGGGCGGTGTCAAGGAAATGCAGCGCCGCTCTGTCATTAAGAGTCAGATCCTTTACGATCTGATCGATCAGTCCGAGGGCTTTTATTACAACAACGTGGAGAAGATTTCCCGTTCACGCATGAATGTCGTCTTCAACCTCAAAGACGAGTCACTAAATGACGAATTCGTACGTCAGGCCTATGAGAAGCGTCTTGCCAATATTAAAGGGCACAGAATTCTCGGCGGCATGAGAGCTTCTCTGTACAACGCCGTCAGTATCGAGGCGGTGGAAGTGCTTGCCGACTATATGAAGAAATTTGCCGAAGCTCACAGCTAAGGAGAAGACTCAGAATGAACATTGATGAAGAGCTAAAACCCCTTCGCGCTCAAATCGATGAAATCGACGCTCAGATCGTTGAGCTTCTGAATCGAAGAGCTGAAGTTGTAAAGAAGGTCGGTGCGGTTAAGGGAAGCACTAATGCGCCCGTTTATCGTCCCGACCGGGAGGCCGAAGTGCTGCGCAAAGTTTGGGCGCAGAGCAAAGGCGCTATGACGGAAAAGGGCATCAGCAGCATATTTAAAGAGATTATGAGCGCCTGCCGCGCGCTGGAACATAAGGCGCGCGTCGCTTACCTCGGGCCTCAGGGCACGTTCAGCGAGCTTGCGATGCTTCGTCAGTTCGGAGCGGGTGTGGACGGCATTGCCTGTGAACGCATTGATGATGTGTTTCATGCGGTGGAAGCGGGCAGCGCCGACTACGGTATCGTCCCGATCGAAAACTCGACTGAGGGCGCGGTCAATCGCTCGATGGACTGCCTTCAGCTCACGAATCTGACGATCATTGCGGAGACCTCAATCCCGATCAACCATAATCTTCTGACAACGTCCGGCTGTATGGACGGCGTCAAGCGCGTTTACTCCCATCCACAGTCGCTCGGACAGTGCGTGAGCTGGCTGAACCGCCACTATCCGCAGCTTGAGCGGGTCCCCGCGGCAAGCAACGGCGAAGCGGCTCGTCTCGCTTCTTTGGATCCGGAATCCGCCGCGATCGCAGGCGAAGCGGCTGCTGAGCATTACGGACTGAAGATTGCTTATCCGAGCATTCAGGATCAGTCCACCAACCGCACGAGATTTGTGGTGCTCGGTAAAGAAGGAACGTCACCCTCTAAGGCGCCGGGAAAAGACAAAACATCCCTGATTATTTCCGTACCGCATAAAGCCGGAGCGCTCTTTCAGGCGCTCAAGCCGCTCTATGACCACGGCGTTTCAATGACGCGCTTTGAGTCGCGCCCGGCCAAACGCGGTTCATGGGAATATTTCTTCTACGTGGATATTGAAGGTCATTGCGATGATCCCAAGGTACGCAGCGCACTGGATGATTTCCGCAGCAGCTGCGCTTCATTTAAGAATTTAGGCTCTTATCCGATTGCCAATGAAGAAAGCGGATCAGAAGACAAAGGAACAAAGTTATGAGCGAAGAACAAACAATCCAAACCCCGCTCTGGGTTCAGGAACTGGATAAATACAAGGCGAGCAAGCCGATTGAGGACGTTGCTGCGGATCTCGGCCTGAAGCCGGAAGATATTATCATGCTGGTCGCCAACGAAAACCCGAACGGCATGAGCGACAAGGTTAAGGAAGCGGTCTCTAAGGCGGTCTTCAGCCTGAACCGTTACCCGGACGCGGACTCCTACCATCTGCAGAAGGCGATTGCCGAGAAGTACGGCGTGCCTCAGGATTGGGTTGTGATCGGAAGCGGCTCGAGCGAGCTTCTCGGACTGGCGGCACAGACGGTGCTCTCCGTCGGCACAACTGCGATTTATCCGCAGTACTCCTTCTCGCTTTATCCGATGGTGGCGCGTCTTTGCGGTGCTGAAACGATTGAAGTGCCGGCAACAGACGACTACAACGCGGATCTGCAGGCGATGCTTGACGCGATTGACTCGAGAACCCGCCTGATTTTCCTGACCAATCCGAATAATCCGACCGGAACGTATTTGGCCGAGGACGACATCCTGCAGTTCCTGGATCAGGTTCCGCCGAATGTTATGGTGCTCTTTGACGAGGCGTATGTGGAATTTTTAGAGCCTGCGCTTCAGTGCGATTCTGTCGAAATGGTCCGCAGACACCCCAACGTGATGATCGCAAGAACTTTCTCCAAGGCATACGGGCTGGCGGGCGCCCGCGTTGGGTACGGTATTGCGCAGCCCGAGCTTCTTTCTCTGCTCAACCGCGTGCGTCATCCCTTTAACGTGAATGATCTATCTCAGATCGCCGCTCTTGCCGCGCTCAAGGATCAGGATTTTGTGAAGAAGACGCTCGAAGTTAACAAAGAGGGCATTAAATTCCTGACCGAAGCGTTCGATCAGCTTGAACTGCCTTATATGGGGCTTCATGCGAATTTCATCACAGTCCGCATCGGCAGCCATGCCGATGAGATTGTCGATTATCTGCTGAAGAAGGGCATTATCGTGCGCCGTATGCGCTCTTATGACCTTCCTGAATGGGTTCGCGTCA
This sequence comes from Parasutterella muris, assembly GCF_009767915.1. GTDB lineage: Bacteria > Pseudomonadota > Gammaproteobacteria > Burkholderiales > Burkholderiaceae_F > Parasutterella > Parasutterella muris. The sequence continues at coordinate 92,952 of NZ_WSRP01000004.1, read as the reverse complement.
CGGTCGGAACACCCGAGCAGAACGAGAGATTCCTCGAGGTTCTCAAGGAAGGTCTGAACAAGTTCGGAGAGTAGCTTTGGCAACAATGTCTGTATTGGGCTGCGGACTGATCGGCGGATCCGTAGCCCTGAGCTGGAAAAAGGCGGGTCTTGTCGATCATGTAATCGCCTTTGATATCAATGAAGAGAACCTGAAAACCGCGCTTGAGAAAAAGGTCGCTGACGAATGTACCCTCTCCCTTCGCGAGGCGGTTGAGAAATCCGATATTATCGTCGTGTCCGTGCCTGTCAAGGCGATGGAAAGCGTTTTTGCCGAAATCGGCAAGTACCTTAAAAAGGGCGCGGTGGTCACTGATGTCGGTTCCACCCGCGGCTCGGTCATTGCGGCCGCGCGCAAGGGGCTCGGAGATAAATTCAATCAGTATGCGCCCGCGCATCCGATCGCGGGCGGCGAGATGCCGGGCGTCGAGTACGCCGATCCCGATCTCTTTCTGAATAAGGTTGTGATCTCCACGCCTGCCGAGGGTATGGATCCGAAGGTTGTCGAACTGATTACGGAGAACTGGAAAAAAGCGGGCTCCAAAGTTCAGGAGATGACGCCCGAGGAGCATGACAGAATTTTTGCGTCCGTCAGCCACCTTCCGCATGTGCTTGCTTATGCGCTTGTTGACATGATCGCGAAGGAGCCTTCCGCGCACGTCAAATTGAAAATGGCGGGTGCGGGATTTAGAGACTTCACCAGAATCGCGGCGAGCTCACCTGTGATGTGGCGCGATATCTGCATCAGCAACCGCGACGCGATTTCCGAGGAGCTCCGCAGCTATCGCAAAGAGCTTGACGCGCTCCAGAAATATATTGATGAGGGCGACGCTCAGGCCATTGAACGCGTGTTTGAGAACGCGATGCGTAATCGCCGCGGACTGGTTTTCCCCGGCAAATAGCAGTAAAAAGGATTCTATTTATGAATGAATGTCTCAGAGTCAGTCCGATTTCAGCGGTTAGAGGCTCGGTGAGTCTTCCGGGTTCTAAAAGTATTTCCAATCGGGCGCTTCTCCTGTCGGCTTTATCCGACGGCGTCACTGAGGTGCGAAACCTTTTGGTGGCGGAAGATACCGAAATGATGCTTGGCGCGCTGCGCGGGCTCGGAGTCGGATTTGAGCAGAATGAAGACGGCATGATCGTTAAGGTGACGGGCTGCGGCGGAGCATTCCCGGTTAAAAAAGCCGATCTCTTTCTCGGCAACGCGGGAACCGCTATGCGTCCTTTAGCCTCTTCGCTCGCTTTCAGCGGCGGGGAATACACGCTTGACGGGGTTGCCCGCATGCGTGAGCGTCCGATCGCGCATTTGGTTGAAGCGCTCAACGCACTTGGCGCGAAAATTTCATATTTAAACGAAGCAGGTTTTCCACCGATCAAAATTGAACCGGCGTTTCACATTCGAGGAAACCTCGCGCACATTCGCGGAGATGTCTCCAGTCAGTTCCTCTCAGGACTTCTGATGGCTGCGCCTCTGCTTGCGCCGGAGGAAGGCCTGAGGATACGCGTAGACGGCGAACTGATCAGCTCGCCGTACGTCTCGCTGACGTGTCGTCTCATGGAGAAATTCGGTGTGACGGTAAAAACAACGGAGAAAGACTTCCTTGTTCCTCGTGCGCGCTACAAATCGCCGGGCGTTTTTGAAGTGGAAGCAGATGCTTCGAGCGCATCGTATTTCCTCGCGCTTGGCGCTCTTGTCGGACCTCTCAAAGTGGAAGGGGTCGGACAGGACAGCGTTCAGGGAGACGCTGCTTTTGTGGAGTATCTGGCAAAGATGGGCGCATCGGTTACCCGCGGTGAAAATTGGATCAAAACCGCACCGAATCCTTATGCGAAAAAACTCCACGGGATTGACGCGGATGTGAGAACCATTCCGGATGCGGCAATGACGCTTGCGGCTATTGCGCCGATGTGCGACGGCGAGACGACGCTCAGAGGAATCGGCAGCTGGCGGGTTAAGGAAACCGACCGTATCGCCGCGATGGAAAAAGAGCTGAGCAAAGTCGGCTGCAAGGTGGAAAGCGGCGAGGATTGGATTCGTATTACACCGCCAGAGAAACTGCAGAGCGCGACGTTTGACACTTACAAAGACCATCGCATGGCAATGTGCATGTCCCTGATCGCGGCGGGCGGTGTTCCTGTATTTATTAATGATCCGAAGTGCGTCGCAAAAACTTTTCCGGATTATTTCACTCGCCTTTCAACAGTGGTGGAGAATTAAGAATGGCAGATATTATCGCGATTGACGGACCGGTCGCTTCGGGCAAAGGCAGCGTTTCGGCCGGTGTCGCCAAAGTTTTAGGTTTTCATGTTCTGGACAGCGGCGCGCTTTACCGACTGGCGGGGACAGCCTGCGTGAAAGAAGGTGTATCGCTTGACGATCAGGCTGCCGTGACGAAAGTCGCAGAAAATATGAAACCGCTTTTTAAGGACGGCAGAATTTATCTGAACGACGAAGATGTGACAGATGTTATCCGTACTGAAGAAGCGGGATTAAACGCGAGTCAAATCGCGGCCTATCCTACGGTTCGGGACGCGCTTTTTCAGCTACAGAGACGCTGCGCGCAGGAGCCGGGGCTTGTGGCTGACGGCAGGGATATGGGCGCAGTGGTGTTCCCGGATGCCTGTCTTAAAATTTTTCTTACAGCTTCGGCCGAATCTCGTGCAAAGAGACGTTATAACCAGTTGAAAGAAAAAGGAATTGATAGTAAAATCGACGACCTTGTTTCTGACTTGAAGGAGAGAGACCGACGCGACACTGAGCGCGCGGTAGCCCCGCTCAAGCCGGCGGAAGGCGCGAGGATATTGGATTCCTCTGAACTTACGCTTCAGGAAACCATAGATAAAGTTCTCTCATGGTATCGGGAGATTAGGCCCTAAAAAGCCCTTTAATTTTGATGCCCCTATCGTCCATGGTGGCCGATGGGAATTTTTAACCGCTTTATTTCGATAAAGCAAACCATTTACATTCATGACCAACACTACAACCAAACCTACCGAAAGTTTTGCTGAGTTATTCGAGCAGAGTATCGCTAAGCAGGAAATGAAACAGGGCGAAGTCATCCCTGCAGAAGTTGTCCGCGTTGATTACAACTACGTTGTTGTTAACGCCGGCCTGAAGAGCGAAGCCTTCATTCCTGTTGAAGAATTCAAGAATGACCGCGGCGAAGTTGACGTCAAGGTAGGTGACTTCGTTTCCGTCGCTATCGAAAACCTCGAAAACGGCTACGGCGACACCATCCTGTCCCGCGATAAAGCTAAGCGCCTTGCCGCCTGGCTCAACCTTGAAAAAGCCCTCGAATCCGGCGAGCTGGTTACCGGTACCGTTACAGGCAAAGTTAAGGGCGGCCTGACAGTGATGACCAACGGCATCCGCGCATTCCTGCCGGGTTCCCTCGTTGATACACGTCCCGTTAAGGACACCACACCCTACGAAGGCAAGACCCTTGAATTCAAGGTTATCAAGCTTGATCGTAAGCGCAACAACGTTGTTCTTTCCCGCCGCGCGGTTGTCGAAGCCTCTATGGGCGAAGAAAGAGCCAAACTTCTTGAAACACTCAAGGAAGGCGCTGTTGTTAAGGGCATCGTTAAGAACATCACTGACTACGGTGCATTCGTTGACCTTGGCGGTATCGACGGTCTTCTGCACATCACCGACCTCGCATGGCGCCGCGTACGTCATCCGAGCGAAGTTCTTGAACAGGGCCAGGAAATCACAGCCAAGGTTCTCAAGTTCGACCAGGAAAAGAATCGTGTTTCTCTCGGTATCAAGCAGCTTGGCGAAGATCCCTGGATCGGTATCGCCCGCCGCTACCCGCAGGGTACACGTCTCTTCGGCAAAGTCACCAACATCACTGACTACGGTGCTTTCGTTGAGATCGAATCCGGTATCGAAGGTCTTGTCCACGTTTCCGAAATGGATTGGACAAACAAGAACGTCGATCCGAAGAAAGTTGTTGCTCTCGGCGACGAAGTTGAAGTCATGGTTCTCGAGATCGACGAAGAACGCCGTCGTATCTCTCTCGGCATGAAACAGTGCAAGCCGAATCCTTGGGAAGAATTCGCTGCTTCTCATCAGAAGGGCGACATCGTCAAGGGCCAGATCAAGTCCATCACTGACTTCGGTGTCTTCATCGGCCTCGAAGGCGGTATCGATGGTCTTGTTCACCTCTCTGACCTCTCCTGGACAGAACCCGGTGAGGAAGCTGTTCGCAAGTACAAGAAGGGCGAAGAACTCGAAGCTATGGTTCTCACCATCGATGTTGAACGCGAACGCATCTCCCTCGGTGTTAAGCAGATGAGCGGCGACCCGTTCACCAACTTCTGCTCTGCTCACGAAAAGGGCACTGTTGTGACAGGTACTGTCAAGAGCGTTGACGCCAAGGGTGCTGTTATTGACCTCGGCAACGACACTGAAGGCTATCTGCGCGCCAGCGAAATCGGCACAGATCGTGTTGAAGACGCCAGAAACGTTCTTAAGGAAGGCGATGAAGTCACCGCCGCCATCGTTAATATCGATCGTAAGAACCGCTCCATCCAGCTCTCCGTCCGTGCTAAGGACCAGGCTGAAACGCGTGAAGCGATGGCTAAGATCGGCAGCGATGAATCCAACTCTGGTACGACTAACCTCGGCGCTCTTCTCAGAGCAAAACTGGATCAGTCTAAATAATTACCAGAGAGCTTTAAGAAATGACCAAATCTGAACTCATCGCACTGTTGGCAAACGACCCCATGGTTATTGCCAATCGTCTGACGGTCAGGGATGTTGATGATGCGGTTAACTCCATCCTCAACGCCATGACTGCAGCTCTTGCGCAGGGCAGTAGGATCGAAATCCGCGGGTTCGGAAGTTTCTCGTTGAATTACAGACCGCCTCGTATCGGTCGTAATCCGAAAAGCGGTGCGACCGTTGAAGTTCCCGCAAAAATCGTGCCTCACTTCAAAGCAGGCAAGGAAATGCGTGAACGAGTGGATAACTCTGTTACTGAAGAGTAATGAGTAAGCGATTTCAATAAAGCGCCCGGCCCGGCTGAATAAGCCGGGCCTTTTTTTTGCCGAATATTTTGTTCTTTGTCCCGATATAAACATCATTAGCGCTCAGCGAGGTAATGAGAATTACAATGGCAGGACAGTGAAAGCTCCCTCGTGGAGCACAATGACAGATAGATTATTAGACAGAGTGCGTAAAGTTATGACAACTGAAAATACGGTCAATGATCCGCAAAAAGTTTTGGATGAAGCCGCGCAGCTGCGCGGACAGGGCAAATTCTCCGATGCGATAGGTCTGCATCAGCAGTTAAGCGTTGATAAGAATATCCCTCTTCAGGTTCGCATCGATGCCCTGAAAGAACTGGCGATTGATTTTCTGAAAGCGGGGATGTTTGATCGAGCGGAGGCTGCTTATGAAGAACTCGCCGATCAAACGGAAGAGCTTCGTATCGAGGCCGATAAACAGCTTCTCAAGCTTTATGAAATGACGAAGGATTGGAATAAGGCGGTCACTAAGGCTGAAGAGCTTCAAAAAATTACAAAAGAGCAGTATCAATCCCGTATTGCACAGTTTTACTGTGAACTTGCCGCCATCAGTCTGAAGTTAAAGAAACCCGAAGAAGCGGAAAAAAATGTCCTTGAAGCGTTAAAAGCGGAACCGACAAGTGTTCGCGCGCGAATCCTGCGGGGCGATATTCTGAAGGCTAAGGGTGAGACCGACGCGGCAGTTAAGGCCTGGCAGGAAGCGGTCAAAGATTCTCCTAATCTTGAGAGTCTCGTCGCAGTTAAGATCTTCCCGACGCTCGCACTTCAGGGCAAAATGCAGGAAGCGGTTGGATATGTGCTTCAGGCCGCTCAAAAGGATCCTGCAATCTTGAATTTGGCCGCCTTTATGATCGTAAAAGCGGGTAAAGGCGAAGATGCTGTCTCAATGCTTAAAGCCGTGCCGGCACAGGGGCCGGCTGCCAACGCGATTTCTGCGCTCATCAGCGCGGTTGAACAAACCTTGAAGCGGCAGGCTGCTGCCGGAAAGAATCCACTTATTCCGACCGGACTTTCCGAATTTAAGTGCAAAGAATGCGGCTTTAGAACCCACAGTTATTTATGGCGTTGCCCGGCTTGCGGAGCATGGGATACGATGGACTTGGAAAAGAAATAGGCGCCTGCGGGGGGATTTTTTAAAAAAGAGCAAAATTGGAAACAATTTATCATTCTTTTTTATGACAAAAATTCCTCTCAGTACCCGATAATAGTGGGATAAACATAACCTTTTTTAACCGAGGATTGATCAGTAGATATGTTAAAAAGAATAGGCTTTTTCCTTCTGACCAACTTAGCTGTTCTCGTCGTACTTGGCGTTGTCCTGAACATCGTTTCAGCTGTGTTCGGAATTAATTTCGCCAATGTTGCAGGCGCAGGCCAGAACTTAGGCACGCTTCTTGTCTTTGCCGCCATTGTTGGCTTCAGCGGCTCCATCATTTCTCTTCTGATGAGCAAAATGATAGCTAAACGCACTATGGGCGTTCAGATGATCGATGTCCAAAATCCGGCCAACAAGCTTGAAGCCTGGCTGGTCAATACTGTGCATTCACATTCTCAGAAAGCCGGTATCCCGATGCCGGAAGTCGGTATTTACGAAGGCGAAGCAAACGCCTTTGCGACCGGTCCGACAAAAAATTCTGCCATGGTTGCGGTTTCCACCGGTCTTCTTTCGAGCATGAATAAAGAAGAAGTCGAAGCCGTGCTTGCACACGAAATCGCGCACGTTGCAAACGGCGACATGGTCACTATGACTCTGATTCAGGGCGTGACCAACACATTCGTAGTCTTCCTTTCCCGAGTGATCGGTAACTTTGTTGACCGCGGCGTTCTGCGCAACGAAGACGACGCTCCCGGCATCGGCTATTACGTGACTTCGCTTGTCCTGGATATCGTGCTTGGATTCCTTGCTGCGATGGTTGTGGCTGCCTTCTCTCGTCACCGCGAATTCCGTGCTGATGCGGGTGCTGCTCAGATCATGGGTTCTTCTGCTCCGATGATCAATGCGCTTGCCAGACTCGGCGGTGTTCCGACCGAGGAGCTTCCGGCTGCAGTTAAAGGCTTCGGCATCATGGGCAACATCGGTGAACTCTTAGCGAGCCATCCGCCGATTGAAGCTCGTATCGCAGCGCTTCGTGAAATGCGCTGATCCCTGTACTAAATCAGCAGATAAGACAACGGCCGCGTAAGCGGCCGTTGTGCTTTTCAGTTACGGATTATTCCGTGTATTCCAGCTCTTCCCAGACATAGACTGAGGGAAGCTCTCCTGTGTATTTAACAACGTCAACCAAGCCGGAGGAGGCGATATTGCCGCAGGCGAGGTTTGATGTCGGAACGTCCATACTCAGCGTATTGGAGTTGCCGTGGATATCGAGCAGAGTACCGTCTTTCATCTTCTTCGGTGCGTACCATGCGCCGTGATGCAGAACGACAGCATCCTTGCGGACTCGATCCGTGACATAGGCGCCGGCCAGAGCCGCGCCTCGGTCGTTTTTGACCATGACGATGTCACCGTTCTTAATGCCTCGGGCAGAAGCGTTATCCGGATGAATCCAGAGCGGTTCACGGCCTCTGATATCCGCAAAGTAATGGCCGACAGCGCCGTCAAGCTGGCTGTGCATACGATAGCGGCTCTTGCAGGCCATATAGGAAAGCGGATACTTGCGGTTCGGAGTATTAAGGCATTCCGTCGGTTCGAGATAACTCGGATGACCTAAGCAGTCTTTGTAGCCGTAAGAGTGGATCTTCGGGCTGAAGATCTGAATCTTGCCGCTTTCCGTTGAGAGGTCGTTTGTTTCAGGATCCGCTCTGAAGTCGGCAAAGGCGACGAAGTCTCTGTCGGCCGGTTTCACGTCATAGAGGAAGTAGCCTTTCTTCCAGAAGTCTTCAAAACTCGGGAGCGCTACACCCATCTTGGTTCCAAGCTGACGGGATTCCTCGTAGACACGTTTAATCCATCCCATTTCGTCAAGACCTTCTGTGAACTGCTGTTCGCATCCCATGCGTTTAGCAAGCTGAGAGAAGATCCAATAGTCGGGTTTGGATTCCCACTGCGGTTCAATCGCCTGCTGCATCGCGACAAGACCATCATTGGAGTAGGTACCGATGTTGGTGATGTCGTTGTGTTCAAACTGCGTGGTTGCGGGCAGCACGATGTCCGCATGACGTGCAGTAGCGGTCCAGACGTTGTCTGTGACCACAACGGTTTCAGGTTTCTTCCAGGCTTCGGCAAGCTTATTGGTCTGAGGCTGATGCGCAAACGGATTGCCGCCTGCCCACATAACCATTTTCACTTCCGGATATGTGACCTTAGTGCCGTTAAAGTCGATAGTCTTGCCCGGGTGCAGGAAGCATTCAACAAATCGGGCAACCGGAATGACTTTGCTTCCTTTCCAATTCTGGTTAAAGGGAAGAACCGGCTTAACCGCGCCCGAGATACCGCCAAGGAACGGACCGTAAGCCACCGGCGAGCCGCCGTTGGAGTACTGATAGTTGGTTCCGATGCCGCCGCCGGGCAGACCGATCTGACCAAGTACGCTTGCAAGCGTAAAGCCCATCCAGTGCGGCTGTTCGCCGAATTGGATGCGCTGAATGCCCCAGCCCATCATGATCATGGTGCGGTTTTCCTGCAGCTCATGCGCCAGTGAAACGATCTTCTCAGCAGGAACGCCGGTGATCTTGGCTGCCCATTCAGGAGTCTTCGGAGTGTTGTCGCTCTTGCCGAGCACGTAGTCGAGGAATTTATCGTAGCCGGAAGTGTATTTCTTCAGGAATTCCTTATCCGCTTTACCGCTCTTTTCCAGTTCGTAAATCATACCGAGCATCAGGGCGCAGTCAGTGCCCGGAACCGGAGCGATCCATTCGCTGCCGAGGTATTCGCCGGTATCGGTGCGGATCGGATTGATGTCAATGGTTTTGATGCCGGATTCTTTAAGCGCACGGAAGTAGCCTGCGCCGTTATGAAGCGTAGTCAGCCAGTCAATGTCATTGGTGACGAGCGGGTCACACCCCCAGAGCACGACGCGTTTGCTGTTCTTGAGTACATTGTCCCAGCTTGTAGAGCGGGGATCGGCAACACCGATAACATAAGGAAGAATGCGGCCGATAGCAGCGGTCGAGTAGCTGTTGATGCAGCCGATAAAACCGCCGCAGAGATTCAGTAGACGCTGCTGCAGGTTGATTGCAGCATTGATCTTGCCGGTAGACATCCAGCCGTAGGAGCGGCCGAACATTGAGCTTGGACCGTAATCCTTGTAAACGCGCTTCATCTCTTTGGCAACAAGATCCAAAGCCTGATCCCAAGTGACGCGGACCCAACGATCGTTTCCGCGCTTATCGCGGGAGGCGGGGCCGTTTTTAAGATAACTTTCTCGAACCATCGGGAAACGAATGCGGCTCGGAGAGTAGGGTAGCTCGCAGAGGCTGTTCATGTTCGGAGTGGGCGCGTAGTCGTACTCGAAGGGCAGCAGAGCGACCATTTTGCCGCCTCTGACCTGAGGACGCACAAGCCCCCAGCGGCAGGCGGTAATGCACGATCCTTCATTAATCGGTGATTTTCCAAGACTGAATGTTTCTGTCAGCGCAAGATCGGGCAGCGGCTGCGGATTTGCTGCATACTGGGCAGCGCTTCCTGTGGCGGCCGGATAGTTGGCGGCGTTATTTTGTGTCGGTGCAGTCGGTTCGGCCGCGTGGGATGTGGCGGCTCCGACCCCTGCTGCCATGGATGCGGCAATGAATGTACGACGGGAGAGTTTCGTCATGCATTTCTCCTATGATCTTTGGGTTAAGATTAAAGGACTTCACGGTCCGATCTAAATGATAATGATTTTCGATTAGACTGGATATATAGTAGTTTTCTGAATTGTCTTTTTCTTATTTTTTTATTTATTTTTCAATATATTGGGTGATATATGAGAAAGAGCCTTTGTGCCGCAGCGCTTCTGTGTTTTGCCGCATCCGCATCAGCGGCTTATAAAGATGGAACCTATGTCGGTGTTGGAAACGGCAAAGGTGGAAGAACGAAAGTCAGCGTTGTGGTAAAAGACGGAAAAATCTCTGATGTCAAAATTCTGAGACACTCCGATACGGACGCAATTATGGCAGGACCTGCCGCGGAGCTTCCCGCAGCGATGGTCAAAAACAATACGCCTGACGTCGCGGATGTGGGCGGAGCGACGGAATCTTCTCACGGAATCAAACAGGCGGTAAAAGACGCGCTTTCCAAAGCGCAGTAAAAATAAAGGAGGCTCTTGGGCCTCCTTAACTTTTTTAGCGGATCCAAACCGGCTGACCAAGCTCCTTCTTTTTGGCCACACGGACCGCGAAGATGCCGACAATAGAACCTGAAAGAATCAGACCTCCCGTGATCGCAGACCAGTAGCCCGCAGCCCCGAGCGGCTCCGGTGTCAGATAATCGGTAAACGCCAGAATGCTTCCAAATCCCAAACCGAAGCCCCACAGGAAGACGCCGTAGAGCACCATCGGCAGTACTGTAATTCGATAGCCGCGCATTGCAAAGCTTCCGACACAGTTAATGGCGTCAAATACGTGGTAAATCGAGCAGAACGCAATCAGGGAGGCTGCAACAGCGATGACTTCCTGATCCTTGGTATAGAGACCGAGGAAGAAATACTTGAAGAAGTACAGCAACAGAGCGACGCAGACCGCCAGACAGATAGCAAATTTCAATGTTCTCTTGGTGGCTAGACGCGCATTCTGAGGACTGTTTGCTCCGATCGACTGCGCAACCAGCACCGAGCTTGTGACACCGATAGCGAGAGGCGCCATGTAAAAGAGTGAACTGAGGTTGGACACGATCTGGTGCGCTGAAACGATATCTGCGCCAAGACGAGAAATGAAAATCGTCATGAACGTGAAAGACGTCACTTCAAAGAAGGAAGAAAGCCCGATCGGAATACCGAGCCGCAGCAGATTGGCAAGCGCCTTGAGGTCCGGTTTGCAGATTCTTTCCTGACGCATCTTTGCGTAGAAGCTGTCATAGTGCCAAATGGCCCAATAAAGCGTGCAGCTGAGAAACGCATTAATGGTCGAAGAAATCGCGCATCCTGCGCCTCCGAATCCCGGAATGATCCACCAGCCGAAAATAAACGCGTAGTTTGTCGGGATCTTAAACAGCAGCATCAGAAGTGCAATCCACATCGCCACTTTCGGGCGAGAGACCGCGGCGTTAAGCGCCATGTAGGCTCTGCCGCACATCGCTGCAGGAAGTCCGATGGCGTTGATGATCAAAAAGCTTGAAGCGACTTCGGCGACGCGCCCTTGAGCATTGGTGAGAGTCATCCAAAGCGGCGTATATGTCATCAGCGCGATCGCAATGACCGAGAGACACATAGCGAGCCAAATGGTCTGATGAAGCTCATAGCCGATTCGTTTATGGTTTGCGGCTCCGAAATGATGTCCTGCAATCGGAGATAAGCCCTGCATGACACCAACCAGCGCAATAAATACGGAAACCGTAACGGCCAGGCCGATGGCTACGCCGGCAAGGTCCTGTGCTCCTAAGTGGCCGGTCATCAGTGTGTCAATTGTGGCGCCGCCTACAATCGCCAAGTTGGAAATCCAAATTGGCAAAGACAGCCTCAGGATTGACCAGTAGCTCGTGTCCGGCGGCTGCAGCCGCGGCAAAACTCGTGTTGTCATACCCTCCGGCCTCAGTCTGCGACTTTCTGAAGAATAAGGAACTGCTTACCGCTTCTCGGTCTGCCTTCAATGACTTTGACCGCTCGGTAGTCTGAGAGCGACTCTGGGGCTTCTTCAGAATCAGCGTTTACGCTTGCAACAACCCATTCGGGCTGTTCTTCCTCGTTAAAGGAAATGCCGCCCCAATAGTTGAATGCGGCGATATCGCTCTTGGTAAGGTTGTACTGCGCGACAGTTCCGCTTTTTGCGCCTTCGGCTGCGAGTGCCTTAGCGGCGCTGTCAGCAATTGGCTGCATGGAGCTTGCGCCGTCAATCAGGCTGACAAAGAGACTCATGACAATAACCCAGACGGCAGTAAGGCCGGCTCCGTTCAAAAGAGCTCCGCGCCAAATATAGATGGGACGACGGAATAAGCGCCAGAAAACCAGCGCAAGCCAGGCGACAGTCATCACAAGGGCAAGAATCAGCAGAATACCGCTTGTTCCGTGTTCGGTAATGTTGGGCGCCAGACGAGTCAGAGAGTAGGCCATCTTCTCAGGTTCTCCCTGAGTCCACGCATAGAAGTAGAACCACACAGCGCCGATCGCCAGTGTGTAGACGACGATGGCATAGGTATCCAGTACGTTTTCTTCCGAATGTTTGAGGCTCACAATGCCGAAAGCAGCCAAAATAGCGAGCGAAGGCACAATGCAGAGGATCGTGCTGTTGGCTTCCGTTCCTGTAAAGAGGACCGAGCAGAGCGCGACCAGGAAGAAGGAAAGCGGAATGGCTACAGGAGCCTGATGAATCTGATTGCGCCAGGAGTACACACCCCAAATCGCCAAGGGCCAAAGCGGGAACGTCAGCCAGATCAGGTTTTTGATCAGCCAGGGATAATCCGTGAGCGCAAGCGGAGCAAACGCACTGGTGCTGAGACCAAGCCAGGACCCGAACCAGTGATAGCCCTCGGCGGGATAGGCGAGGAATACCAGAGCCGGCCATATCATGGCGGTCGAAAAGGCGGACGCGAGCGTAACGATCGTACGCTTGGTGCGGCTGGTGTAATCCGGAGTGCAGATAATTGCGACCCATGCTGCAAGCGCACACCACAGACCGACGCCGGGGCTGCTGCAAAGCGCGATAGCGCCGAGCGAAAGTCCTGCGAGAATGGAACCCGTCCAAAGATAACGCAGCGAAATAACGACGCAGAAAAGTACGAAAGAGGAAAACGCGAGAACCGCTGTGACCACGGATAACTCGTGGAAGGCCGCGATCAGACCGTAGGTTCCGACTGTCATCAGTACCGCGATATCGGCTAACGCTCTTGCGTAGTCCCTTTGGTGAACTTCAGAGGCAAATACAAATTTAAGCGGAAGTGCTTCGTCTCGGCTCGCCAGAGAATAGGCTGTGTACCAGATGGAAGCGGTGGTAATCGCAAACCACAGACCGGCCGCGATGTGATAAGCGGCGACATCGCCGAAGATGCGGCCGAATAAGAGGATGCTGATCGCTTCAAGCCAATAGGAAAGAGGGCCGGCGTCAGCTACCGGAACGTCATTAATATTCGGCATCAGCCAGTCGGAGAAAGAGCCGTTCGCCATGTTCCAGGCGACACCGAACGAGGAAAGTGAGCGGCCGCTCCAAACGTCTGAGGAGAAGAACAGCGGCAATACAAAGGCGATAAGAACCGCGAAAAGAAGCCAGCGGGGGAGTTTGCGTGCCTCCGACTCATTGACGGAGGCCGGAGATGAATTTGTTGTAATCACATCAAACCTTTGTATGAGAATGGATAAATAACGACTAAATTCTAACGATAAAAAGAAGGGCAGCTTATCGCTGCCCACTCATTACAAGCGCTTACGTTTGAATTCGCAAGCGCTGCTGTCGAATATTTGCTATTACTTAGCCTTAGCTGCTTTAGCGGCTTCTGCGCTTGCCTTGAGGGCGGCAGACTTGGCAGCAAACTTCTGACGGAATTTTTCAACACGGCCGGCTTCGACGATACGAGTCTGGGCGCCAGTGTAGAAAGGATGGGATTCGCTGGATGTATCAAGCTTAACCTGCGGATAGGTAACGCCGTCGATTTCGATGGTGTCACGAGCTTCTGCGGTAGAGCGGATGATGAAGGTCTTACCGATGGACATATCGGTGAAGGCGACTTCACGATACTGCGGATGAATATTCTGTTTCATGAAAGTTCCAAAAAAATTGTCGGTCGCCACCAACCTTGCGTGACTGCCTGCCGGTGCAGGTCTTATGTCAGGCATGTCGGAACGTGCCTAAGTTAAAACAAGGGCGACATTATGCCCTAAAAATCGTTTGAAAGCAAACGGATAGATTAAGAAGAAACCGGCTTCTTCTGAAGCCGGCTGATGTCCGGGGACGGTTAGCGTCTCATCATTTCGAAGAATTCTGCGTTGTTCTTCGTGGGTTTCATCTTGTCGAGGAGGAATTCCATCGCCTGGATTTCGTCCATGTCGTAGAGGAATTTTCTCAGGACCCAAATCATCTGAAGTGTCTTCGGATCAAGCAGCAGATCTTCGCGTCGTGTGCCGCTCTTGGCCACGTTGATGGCCGGGTAGACACGTTTTTCAGCAAGACGGCGGTCAAGATGGATTTCCATGTTGCCGGTGCCTTTGAATTCTTCATAGATGACGTCGTCCATACGGCTGCCCGTTTCGACGAGAGCTGTACCGATAATGGTGAGTGAGCCGCCTTCTTCAAGATTACGCGCGGCGCCGAGGATGCGTTTCGGGCGCTGAAGCGCATTGGAGTCCACACCGCCTGTTAGGACTTTGCCGGAGGCAGGAACAACGGTGTTGTAGGCGCGGGCCAAACGTGTAATGGAGTCAAGCAGAATGACAACGTCTTTCTTGCTTTCAGCAAGGCGTTTGGCTTTTTCGATCACCATTTCGGCAACCTGAACGTGGCGAGTTGCCGGTTCATCGAAGGTGGAGGCGATGACCTCGCCTTTGACGGAGCGTTCCATTTCGGTCACTTCTTCAGGACGCTCGTCGATGAGGAGCACCATCAGAATGACATCGGGATGATTGGCGGTAATCGCATGCGCGATGTGCTGCATGAGAACCGTCTTACCGGATTTCGGAGAAGCGACCAAAAGGGCGCGCTGTCCTTTGCCGATCGGGGCGATGATGTCAATCAGTCGGCCGGTCAGGTTTTCTTCCGAAGAGATGTCGCGTTCGAGCTTGAGCATCTGATCGGGGAAGAGCGGTGTGAGGTTCTCAAAAAGAATTCTGTGTTTGAGCGCTTCGGGAGGCAGGCCGTTGACCTTATCCACTTTGACAAGCGCGAAATAACGTTCTCCGTCCTTAGGAATGCGGACTTCGCCTTCAACGGTATCGCCGGTATGAAGATTAAAGCGGCGAATCTGTGAAGGGGAAATATAAATATCTTCCGTGCTGGCTAAATATGAAGACACCGGAGAGCGAAGGAAACCGAAACCGTCAGGAAGAATTTCCAGCGTACCGTCACCGAAAATCTGTTCGCCCGCTTTCGCGCGCTTTTTAAGAATGGCGAACATCAGTTCTTGCTTGCGCAGGCGGCTTGCGTTTTCTACGTCGAGTTCGAGTGCGATATCCAGCAGCTCGGAAACGTGCTTAGACTTTAGATCGGAAAGATGCATAAGAAATATCGACAATCGGGAGATTAATAGCAAAAATGCTTCACCGATTGGGCTTAATTAAATAATAGGGAGGGAGAAAAAGAGAGGTGGGAAGTCTCGGTCGGAGCCGACCGAGACGATTCGAACAATTAGCCGATAAACTTCTGAAGGAACGCTGCGAACTGAGCAGTGTTCATAACGCCGGCCTGCTGAGCCTGAAGCTCGCCGTCTTTGTAGACAGCCAGTGTCGGCACTCCGCGAACGTTCAGCTGCTGAGCAACGCTCTGACTTTCGTCAACGTTGTACTTTACGATCTGAACGCCTTCCGGCAGCGATTCTGCGGCCTTTTCCAGAACCGGCCCAAGCATGCGGCAGGGACCGCACCAGGGGGCCCAGAAATCGACAACAACGACGCCTTTCTGATTGAGAACATCATCAACAAAGGACGCGTCCGTCACATTTTTCAAAGCCATTTTTTTAAATCTCCTATCAAAATTGGAATGCTCTGACAGAGAACTCTGTCGGAGCCCAACAGGGAAAATACTAACACCGAGGCAAATAGGAGCCGCCGGGTATTCCCCAAAAGGGGATTCTGTTGGGATTCATGTAACTATACACAGTTTGCATACTGCATGATATTGAATAGAACTGGATTTTACGCCGAGCGGTATCCAATTGTTAAGAGCCGCTTCCTATTTTTGTCTGTTCATATATAATTCTGCCTGCGAGCCCCCTCGCATATGGAAACCGTGAATCTGGTCAGGTCGGGAACGAAGCAGCCATAGCGGAGGAAGTAGTGCCGAGGTGTGGTTCGCTTTTTCTTTTTGTTTTCCGAAGTGACCGTTGATGCCGATTATCCTAAAATCGGACAGCTTGCCTTAATATAATTTTCTTCAGGAGAAAGGCACTCTTACAGCCTTGTCGGAGATTCTTCATGTCATATCAGGTACTGGCGCGTAAATGGCGTCCTCATGATTTCTCGTCACTGCTTGGGCAGGACCACGTCGTTCGGGCTCTGACTCATGCGCTGACTGAGAATCGACTCCATCACGCTTATTTATTCACGGGCACTCGAGGCGTCGGCAAAACGACGATCTCCCGTATTCTAGCCAAGTGTCTGAACTGCGTCGGGGAAGACGGCAAAGGCGGAATCACCGCCGAGCCCTGCGGAAAGTGCGAAGCCTGCCGCGCGATCGATGAAGACCGCTTCGTTGATTACATTGAAATGGACGCGGCAAGTACCCGCGGCATCGACGACATGGTCTCACTGCTCGAAAGAGCGAAATATGTTCCGACCAGCGGCCGCTTCAAGGTCTATATGATCGACGAAGTGCACCAGCTGACGAGCGCGGCGTTCAACGCCATGCTGAAAACGCTCGAGGAGCCTCCGGAATACGTGAAATTTATTTTGGCGACAACAGATCCGCAGAAGGTTCCCGTTACGGTGCTTTCCCGCTGTCTGCAGTTCAATCTGAAAAGTCTTTCTCCGCAGCTGATTTCCGATCACATGGCTGAACTTCTGGTGAAAGAGGGCGTCTCATTTGAAAAGCCCGCGCTGCGACTTCTTGCGAACGGAGCCCGCGGTTCCATGCGTGACGGACTTTCACTTTTGGATCAGGCGATCGCCTACAGCGCCGGCAATCTGACGCTGGATTCGGTGCGCGAAATGCTCGGTACCGTCGACTCCACAACTTTGGTTCGCCTGCTTGGCGCGCTTGCCAATCACGATGCTAAATCCATTATGGCGGTCGCTGATGAGATCGGCGCGCGAAGCCTTTCTTATAACCAGGCCATGAAAGATTTGGCAGTGCTTCTGCATCAGATCGCAATGGCGCAGCAGCTGCCCGATACCCTCAATCCGGAAGAGCCGGATGCGGCGGATTTGGCGAAACTCGCACAGGCATTCTCTCCAAGCGAAGTCCAGCTTTTTTATCAGATCGCGATTCACGGCCGCAACGAAATGCATTTGGCGCCGGACGAGTACGCGGGCTTTACGATGGCGATTCTGCGCATGCTCGCCTTTGCACCGTTTGAAGGCAATAAAGTTCCGGCGATACCGGCTCCGATCACGGAAAAGCAAGCGGCTGCGGCTCCGCTCCCAAAATCTGAGCCGGCGAAGGCTGAACCGCCGGCTAAAACAAACGTTCAGCCGGCTGCAGCGGAGTCTGCAGTTTCTCCTGTCGTTTCAGATCCGAAACCTCAGAAGGCAGAAGCGCCCGCATCGATGATCCCTCAGGGAGATCTGCCTCCGTGGGACATGTCAGAAAAGCGCGAAGTTGTTTATGTCGAAGGAATTCTCGCAGCTCGAGCACCGGCGCAGAAAAAAGCGGCTGTGAAAGAAGCGTCCGCACCCGATGCGACGGATAAGAGGGTCGCAGCGGTTCCTGCTCCTGCGGCGCCGGCAGCCGTCCCGAACGAATCGGACTGGGGAAATGATGACGGAGCGGCGTGGACTCCGACGGATTCAGATCTGAACTACGATGATTTAGTAGCGGCTGACCCCGTCGGGAGCAGTCCTTTTCCTTTTGATGACGTCTCGGCTCCGGATTTTCCGCCCGCAATGGACGACATCAGTTTTTCGGACGTCCCGTCAGCTCTGAAGTCCCTGCCTCGCAGAGCACGTGAAGAAGAAAAGCGTGAAGTCATCCCAGAGGAGCCGATTCAAATGAATCCTTGGCTTGAGGCGGCAGAAGCAATTCAGCTGGAAGATTCTGCTCAGCCGCTGGTGACGAGCGCCGAACTTGTCAGCTTTGAGAACAATCACATGGAACTCAAGGTGGATCTGGAGAAACTGACAGATCGGAATATGGTTGATAAACTTACCGCGAAATTGCGGGAGCGTTTCGGCGATAGTTTTACACTTTCCGTTTCAGTGGCCCGCAGCAGCGGACAGAATCTGCGCATGCTTTGGGCGCAGAAACTGAGAGACGAAAAGCGGGCGGCGTTCGCTTCGGTTAAGAACGAACCGCTCGTGAAGAAGGCTCAGGAGCTGTTTGGTTTTCAGGCGACTGCTGATGATCTCGAGCTTCTCGATGAGAACGGACAGGTCAGAAAGAATTAACTTTTTAAAAAGGATAGATAAATGAAAGGTTTTGGCGGAATGGGCCAGATGGGCCAGATGATGAAACAGGCTCAGCTCATGCAGATGAACATTCAGAAAGCTCAGAAAGAGCTTGAAACCATCGAAGTGACCGGTGAAGCCGGCAACGGTATGGTCAAAGTCACAATGACCTGCAAAAACGTCTGCCGTAGCGTTTTGATTGATGAAAGTCTGGTCGGCGCAGACGGCGATGTGGAAACACTTCAGGACCTGCTGCTTGTCGCTATCAATGATGCCAATAAGCAGGTTGAAGCAGAAACCAACAAGAAGATCAGCAAGGCAACCGGCGGCATGAAACTGCCGTTCTAATTGAATGGAACAGCCAGGTGCTATATCTGAGCTGATCGATGCGCTGAAGCGGCTCCCCGGTATCGGACCGAGAGCGGCTCAGCGCATTAGTTATCAGCTTCTCAGCGGAGATAGATCCGACGCGACTCGATTGGGCAGGGCTTTGCTCGAGGCAGTCGACTGCGTTCATAAATGTCCGAGATGCAACAGTCTTACGGATAAGGATCTCTGCATTTTCTGCTCGTCACCCAATCGTGACGACAGCCAGCTCTGCATCGTTGAAACCGTCGCCGATCTGATGGTCATTGAGCAGAGTCTTTCTTATAACGGCAGATACTTCGTACTTCAGGGCAGGCTCTCTCCGCTCAACGGCATCGGTCCGCACGAAATCGGACTGGACAAGCTGATTCAGAGAACCGCAGAGGACTCTTTGAAGGAAGTCATTATCGCAACTTCTTTTACCGCTGAAGGTGAGGCCACTGCGCTCGCGATCACGGATCTGCTGACCAAACATCATCCTCAGCTGCGTTTAACGCGTATCGCTAAAGGCGTTCCTGCCGGTGCGGAGCTTGAGTATACCGACGTGAATACCGTCGCTCAGGCGATGCTCAATCGTCGAGTGCGTGAACTCTAAACAGCATTCTTTTCTCATAAAACCGGATTTTCTGAAAATTTCTTTCGAGATTAAGGAAAATACTTATTCGATTTTTCGCGCAGAGCAAAGATAAAAGGTATTCTTATTTTGTAACGTTAATCAGCGGAAGAGAAAGTGAATACATTTCCAGGCCATCGAAATATGACAGCCCCGGTTAAAAAACCGGCGACTGCTGTTTCTTTTGCCTCTGTTTCTCTTCTCGGTCTTGCTCTGGGCCTGGCCCTGCCCCTGCTGCGACTGCGCCTACTTGCGTGAGCGGACTGTTTTTGATTAGCAAAAAAAGTTTCAGAGAAGTTTTAGTAAACAAGAACGGTCCGTAATCCAAAACGGGCCTTTTTTTATGGGGAAAACAATGATCACCTTTACTCGCAGAACTGTCATCGCCGCCGCGTTCGCGGCCGCAGCGATGATTGCCGCTCCGACAAGCTTTGCTCAGGCAGCGCCGGAAAAAACAGATGTCACCATCGCCGTCGGCGGTAAAAGCCTTTATTACTATCTTCCCTTAACTATTGCCGAGCGCCTCAACTATTTCAAAGACGAAGGTCTCAATGTCAAGGTTGTGGACTTTCAGGGCGGCTCCCGCTCTCTTCAGGCGGTTGTTGGCGGCAGTGCCGATGTAGTTTCCGGTGCTTTTGAACACACCCTTTCCATGCAGGCCAAGAATCAGCCGATGGTTGCCTTTGTGCTCCAGGGCAGAGCTCCTCAGCAGGCGCTTCTGGTTTCGAACAAAAAGATGAAGGATTACAAGCAGATTTCCGACTTGAAGGGCAAGAAGATCGGCGTTACTGCGCCCGGCTCTTCCTCTCAGGCGGTTCTGACTTACATCCTTGCTCAAGGCGGTCTCGGACCTAAGGATGTGGCGTTCATCGGAGTCGGCTCTTCTTCCGGTGCGGTTTCCGCACTGCGCAGCGGTCAGATCGACGCGCTCATCAACCTTGACCCGGTTGTCACAATTCTTCTGCAGAACGGCGACGCCGAAATGGCCGTGGATACCCGTAAAGTCAGTGAGGCTGAAAAGATCTTTAACGGCGACCTGGTTGCCGGAACGCTTTACGCTCCCGAAGCTTTTGTGAAGAAGAACCCGAACACGGTTCAGGCGCTGACAAACGCGATGGTTCGCGCCAATCAGTGGCTGACTAAAGCGAGCGCCGAAGAAGTCGCCAAGGTGGTCCCGGAATCCTACCTGATGGGTAACCGCGAAGTGTATCTCGCCGGATTTGAGGGCAATCGCGACGCGCTTTCTCCGGACGGAAGATTCCCCGACGGCTGCGCCCAGATCTCTCTTGATGTGCTCCGCAAGGTGAACGACAAGCTTGATCCGGCCAAACTTGACCTCGGCCGCGTCTACACCAATAAATTTGTTGACGAAGCCTTAAAAAAATATCCGCTCAGCAAATAAAATAGCGAATGTGGAGCTCGGGTTCCGAGCTCCGTCCTGTTTATTAGATAAGAACGAATAAAATGACTCAACCCGCATTGGAATTTACTGACGTAACCTGCAGTTTTGTCTCTGATGACAATAAGCACTACACAGCAGTCCGCGATGTCAATCTGACGATTGGCGACGGAGAATTCGTCAGCGTAGTCGGTCCGACCGGCTGCGGCAAATCAACGATTTTGAATATGGCCGCAGGCCTGCTTTCCCCGTCAAAAGGCACGGTCAAGGTTTTCGGAGAAGAACTGCAGAGCCTTAATAAAAGAGCAGGCTACATGTTTCAGGCCGAAGCCCTGATGCCCTGGAGAACCGCGATTGACAATGTCTCCGCAGGCCTTCAGTTCAAAGGAGTTGCGGAGAAAGAACGCCATGAGATGGCCAAGCACTGGCTTTCCCGTGTGGGCTTGAGCGGTTTTGAAAACAGATACCCGCATCAGCTCTCCGGCGGTATGCGCAAGCGCGTCGCGCTCGCTCAGACGCTGATTATGGATCCGGACATCATTTTGATGGATGAGCCGTTCTCAGCGCTCGATATTCAGACGCGTCAGCTGATGGAAAACGAAGTGCTTGAACTCTGGGCACAGAAGAAAAAAGCGGTACTTTTTATTACCCACGACCTTGATGAGGCGATCTCTATCTCCGACCGAGTCGTCGTCTTCTCGGCCGGCCCGGGTTCTCACCCGATCGGCGAGTTCTACATTGACATCGCTCGTCCGCGTGATGTGGCAGAAGTTCGAGTCACGCCGCGCTTTATAGAACTGCATAACGCCATCTGGGCCGACTTGAGAGAAGAAGTGCTCAAGGGCTATGAGAACATGAGAAACAGGGTGAAATAAAATGACAAAACATACAACCATTCTTCAGTCTCGTACCAAGCTGGTGACTTGTCAGCTGTTTCTTTTAGTTGCGATTTTCTTCTTCTGGTGGCTGATGACCAAGCCGGGTCTTGTTCCGCCCTTCATGTTTGAGGATGAAAATCAGGCCGCTTTCTTCTTTGGCGAACCTGTTCAGATCTTTAAGGTGATTTGGGATTGGTTCTTCGTAAACTATGAAATCTATCCCAATCTTTGGGTCACGCTGACAGAAACCGTTCTGGCGTTTGCGTTTGGTACCATTGCCGGCCTTTTCATCGGACTTTGGCTTGCGCTTGCTCCCACAGCCGCGGCGATTGCGGATCCCTATATCAAGGGTCTGAACTCGATGCCCCGCGTGATTTTGGCCCCGATCTTCGGCGTATGGTTCGGCTTGGGCATTGGCTCTAAGGTCGCGCTCGGTATTACGCTCGTATTTTTCATTGTGTTCTTTAACGTTTATCAGGGCGTGCGTGAAGTCAGTCCGAACGTTTTGGCGAGCGCGAGAATGCTCGGCGCCAATAAGAGTCAGCTTCTGCGCTACGTTTATCTTCCGAGTGCGACAAGCTGGGTGTTCTCTTCACTGCATTCTTCCGTCGGTATGGCTTTCGTTGGTGCGGTGGTCGGCGAATACTTAGGCTCTGCCAGCGGTGTCGGCTATCTTATTCTTCAGGCCGAAAGTACCTTCGATATCAATACCGTTATGGCGGGTATTCTGGTGCTGACCGGCTTTGCTTTGGTGCTTGACTGGGCGGTGTCGCTTGCTGAGCATCATTACATGAGATGGCAGCCTAAGGGCGGTAAGAGCGAAAAACTCTAACTCGTGTAAATTCACAAAAAGAGCATGAATGGCCAAAAGCCGCTCATGCTTTTTTTCTGTCTGCAAGCTTCACTTTATTGCGTAGCGCACGGAATCTGTTCGAAGAGATTTCAGACCGTTTTGTTTGAATTTTGAATAAAAGAAAAACTAAATTCTTAGGAATATGGCGCAGAAAATATAAATATATAACGTAAATACGCTATTAATAGAATTACTTGTCATTATATTTACTAAGGTAAACACTAAAAACGGGGATATTCTTTTTGAAAGAATTAATTACAATTACCCGTACTAATACCAAATTCTTGTATTAGTTGAAAACGAAGCTTATGACCACTTAGAAGCTTTGATTATTCAATCGTTTAGAGGAGAACACAATGTTATTAAAAACTATTGCCGCCGCATCTTTAGCCGCTGTCTGTGCGGCCGCTGCCGCCGCTCAGCCTGAAGTTGCTGTTTACGCCACAGGCGGTACGATCGCAGGTCAGGCCAAGGCCGCTGATCAGACCAGCTACTCCGCAGCTAAAGTCGGTGTCAATGCGCTGGTTCAGGCCGTTCCGGAACTTGCGAACGTCGCAAACGTTTCCAGCGAACAGGTCGCTCAGATCGGTTCACAGGATATGAGCGATCAGGTTTGGCTCACACTTGCTAAGAAAATTAATGCCGAATGCGCTAAAAAAGATGGTTTTGTAATTACACACGGCACAGACACGATGGAAGAAACCGCTTACTTCCTGAACCTGACCGCTAAGTGCGACAAGCCGATCGTTCTCGTTGGCGCGATGCGTCCTTCCAACGCCCTCTCCGCTGACGGTCCTGCCAATCTCTACAACGCGGTTGCCGTCGCTGCTGATCCTACCGCTAAAGGCAAAGGCGTGATGGTTGTGATGAATGACCGAGTTCTGGGTGCCCGCGATGTTATGAAGACCAACACAACCGGTGTAGAAACCTTCCAAAGCCCGAATGCCGGTCAGCTCGCTACGATCCACAACGGCAAAGTTCTTTGGGACGCAGCTCCTGTGACAAAACACACAACACAGACTCCGTTTGATGTCAGCAAGCTCGACAAACTGCCGAAGGTCGGCATCGTTTATCAGCACGCCGGTGTTGAAGGCGTTCAGGCCCAGGCTCTGGTAGACGCCAAGTACGACGGTATTGTGACCGCCGGTGTCGGCAACGGCAACCTCCATCAGTCCACTTTCCCGATCATCGAGAAAGCGGCTAAGAACGGCATCGCGATCGTTCGTTCTTCTCGTGTTCCGACCGGTTCCACAACTAAGGACGCAGAAGTTGATGACGCGAAGTACGGCTTTGTTTCTTCCGGCTCTCTGAATCCTCAGAAAGCTCGTGTTCTCCTGATGCTCTCTCTGACTCAGACAAAGGATCCGAAAGAAATCCAGAAGAACTTTGACCAGTACTAAGACTGGAAATCCGGCCGGATAAGTGCTTAAAGGAGGGCTCCCGCACAGTTTCGGCTCGATTCTGAAATCAAAAAAAGGCCGCTTGCCAAAATTGGCAGCGGCCTTTTTCAAGAAAGAAAAGATTATTCGTCCGCTTCGACATCCACAGGTTTTGTGTTGATATCGGCTTCAAGATGACGGCTGACAACACGAACCGTTTCAATGGCGCGAATCGCATTGATGATCTTGGAGAGATGATTCGTGTCTTTAACCAGCACCGTGATCTCAACTTTGGCACTGTCGGGACTCGGAGTCGACATGGAGAAACCGGTAACGCTCGATCCCTGCTTGGCGATCGTGCCGGTGATCTGTTCCAGTGTCGAATGAATATCCGTAATGTCGATATCAAGCTTGATATGGAAGCCCTCGTGATACTGGGGATTCCATTGGAAATCCGACCAGGTTTCCGGATCGCTTCTCAGACCTCTCTGAACGTGTGAGCAGTCCTTGCGATGGATGTGTACGGTGTTGGTCGCTTTAATATTGTGACCGACAATCGCGTCATCGCGCGCCGGAGTGCAGCAGGGCGAAAGTTTGCAGGTTCTGCCCCTAAGATTCAGCACCGGATCAAGCTCTCTTTGCTCGGGCGATTCGCCCTTGCTCCGCAGCGAATGACGGGCAGTGAGCTGATGCACCAGCAGCAGACTGTCTTTCTGACCGCTTCCGATTGCTTCGAGCACCGCGTTCTTATCAGCAAAACCGTTGGCCTTGCAGACGCGTTCCCAATCTTCATCCGTAACCTTAGAGATCGGCAGATGGTGTGTCTTGGAAAGACGCGCGATCAGTTCTCGGCCAAGTTCGATCTTGCCCTCAGCAGAGAGCGAGCGCATGTACTGACGAATCTCGGCTCGGGCTCGGCCGGTTCTGACGCTGCTCAGCCAGGAAGGATTGGGAGTGGGCTTGTCGCCCTTGATGATGTTGATCATCTCGCCGTTCTTCAGCTGCTGAGTGAGCGGCGCTCTTTCTCCGTTGATTTCACAGCCGACGCAGCAGTTGCCCAAATCCGAGTGGATCTGATAGGCGAAGTCAACCGCGGTCGCGCCCTTCGGCAGCTGAATAATTTTGCCCTGCGGAGAGAATACATAGACTCGGTCGGGGAAGATGTCGACCTTGATGTTCTCCATGAATTCAAGCGAAGTTCCGCTCTGCTTCTGAATCTCCAACAGACTGTTCAGCCAGTTGGTAGTCGAGCGCTGAAGTGCTTCGGCCTGGGAACGGTCTCGATAGAGCCAGTGGGCGGTGATGCCGTCTTCACAAATGTGGTGCATCTCCTCGGTGCGGATCTGAAATTCCACCATCAGTCCGCCGGGACCGATAACCGTGGTGTGCAGACTCTGATAGCCGTTCGCCTTCGGAATCGCGATAAAGTCCTTGACGCGGCCGGGAACCGGCTTGAAGAGTTCATGAATCACGCCAAGCGCACGATAGCAGTCGTCTCGAGTTGAAACCAGTACGCGGAAACTATGCACATCCAGCACTTCGCTAAAGTGGATGTGGCGCTCTTTCATCTTGGTGTAAATGCGCCAGAGTGCCTTGCTCTTGCCCTGGACTTCGCCGGAGATCTTGCGTTCGGCGAGTTTGTCGCTGGTTTCATGGAAAATCTGATCAAGCTGATTTTTCTTACGAGCCCGAGCATCCTCAACTTTTTTCTCCAGAACTTTGTATCGAATCGGATACATGTAGGAGAAACTCATGTCGGTGAGTTCCCGGTAGACCGAGTACAGCCCGAGTCGGCTTGCGATCGGCGCGTAAATGTCCATCGTTTCTTTGGCGATGCGGAATTTCTTATGCGGCTTGACCGCGCCGAGCGTACGCATGTTGTGCAGGCGGTCCGCTAGCTTGATGAGAATGACGCGGACGTCCCTGGACATCGCGAGCAGCATCTTGTGAAAACTTTCCGCCTGGGCCTCTTCGTTGGAAGAGAATTTGAGCTTGTCGAGCTTTGAGACACCGTCAACGAGATCGGCGACCTTAACGCCGAATTTTTCGCTCATCTCGATTTTTGTGATGCCGGTATCTTCAAGAACGTCATGCATAAGGCCCGCTTCAATGGCCTGTGCGTCCAAATGCCAGGAAGCAAGAATTTCCGCGACAGCGATCGGATGCGTAATGTAGGGGGCGCCTGAGTTTCTGAACTGACCAAGGTGTGCCTCGTCCGCATAGCGGAATGCTTCTCTGATTTTGTTGACGTCGGCAGTAGAAAGGTAAAGACGGCAGCGCTCAGCAAGTTTGTTTGCAGAAGCGACCGGACTCAGTTTCTCGACGACGAGCGCTTCGGAAACAGGTTTCTCCTCCTTCTGAACTGCCGGCTTTTCTTCTGTAGTAAGCCCGACAGCTGACTTAAATAAATTTGCAGCTCTCTTGGCGACACTCTGTCGCTGCGGCTTGCCGGTTTGATCCATGGGCTGCTCTCCTGTGCTGGAAGTGTTGTTTTCTTATATTCTGCACCAATTGACCAATAAAAAAGGGTTCGGCCTCTTGCCGAACCCTTGGCGTCGATGCAGATAAACCCTTATTTTATCTGACTCAGCATCTCCAATCCTGTTACGCCTTCTGCGATTTCACGCAGCGCCGCAACACTGGCCTTGTCCTTGCATTCGATCTTGGGCGCATGTCCCTGAGAAAGCTGACGGGCGCGGACGGAAGCCACAAGAACCATCTGGAAACGGTTCGGGATCTTCTTTAAGCAATCTTCAACTGTAATACGTGCCATTTAATTCATCCAATGTTCAGCCGGGAATACCCAACTGGATAAAAACATCACGACAACGAGCCGCCTGCTTATCAAATCGCAGTCGGCTGGCTGTAACGATGGCGCTGAATTCCTTCAGCGCGTCTTCAAAAACTCTATTAATTATAACGTAATTGAATTCTGAGGCATGAGCCATCTCTGCGCCCGCGCCCAAAAGGCGTTTTGTGATGGTAGTCTCGGAATCCTGACCTCTCTTGTGAAGGCGGTCTTCCAGCGCCTGAATGGAGGGCGGGAGAATAAAGATGCTGACCGCTTCCGGGAAATGCTTGCGCACTTGGCGAGCGCCCTGCCAGTCGATTTCCAGGAGCACATCGCCGCCCGCGAGCATGCGGTCTTCAATCCATTTGCGGGAAGTGCCGTAATAGTTTCCGTGAACCTCGGCCCATTCTAAAAATTCGTTTCTGTCGCGTGCGGCGAGGAAATCCTCAACCGTTGAAAAATGATATTCGCGCCCGTTCACTTCGCCCGGGCGCGGCGCGCGGGTTGTGGTTGAAATCGATAAAGCGATGTCGGGCATTTGAGCAAGCAGAGCGTTGACCAACGAAGATTTGCCGGCTCCGCTCGGCGCGGAAACCAGAAACAGCGAGCCGTAGCCGCTCGCCGGTTCTTTCCGAGATTGTTCTGTCAATTCAGTCTCCTCAATACGAGCATCGCTGTCTTAATTTGCCCACGCTTTGCCGCGGGCAGCTTCAAGGCTGCGAAGAATTTCTTTGAGCTTCATGGTGTCTTTCATGAAAGCTCGGATACCTTCGTCAAGTTTGAAGGACGCCATTTCGTCCTCACACATGGCGAGACGCCATTGGGATTCGGTCATCGGTTTGCGGCAGAGCGGCTGTACCTTGGCTTTGTCAAGCTGCGGCTCAAACGCTTCTTCACTCTCAGAGAGCTCCTGAATGAGCGCAGGAGAGATCGTCAGCAAGTCGCAGCCCGCGAGCGCGATGATCTGATCCTTATTGCGGAAGCTCGCGCCCATGATCTGAGTCTCGGATCCCATGCCTTTAAGCAGATGGAAGATGTTTGTCACGCTCTTGACGCCGGGGTCGTTCACGCCGCGGTTTTCGGATTCAACCCAGCTTTCGCCGGCTTTTTTCTTGTACCAGTCATAGATGCGGCCGACAAATGGCGAAATCAGAGTCGCTTTGGCGTTTGCTGCGATTTCAGCCTGAGCGGCCGAGAAAATCAGCGTCAGGTTGCAGTGGATGCCTTCCTCTTCGAGAACCTTGGCGGCCTGCACGCCTTCCCAGGTTGCAGCAATCTTAATAAGTACGCGTCCTCTGCCGATGCCTTTTTCCTGATAGAGCGCGATAATGCGGCGCGCTTTCGCAACGGTCTTTTCGGTGTCAAAAGACAAAGAGGCGTCGACCTCTGTGGAAACACGTCCCTTCACATGCTTGAGAATCTCAGAGCCGAAATTGACCAGCACTCGGTCGGCGGCGTCTTCAAGAGATTCGGCGCTGAGCGCGGCCTCATTAAGAAGCGGCTGATAATCAGCGACATTGGCCGCCTTGAGAATAAGAGAAGGATTAGTGGTCGCATCCTGAGGCTGAATCTTAGCGATGGAGGCGATGTCGCCGGTGTCGGCGACGATGGTTGTAAAGGATGAGAGTTTGTCAACCTGTTTCATGATTTTATGTTCTTCAGATACGCTGAATAGTCAGCCAAAATGCAATTAATCTAAGCAGATTATCACAGATGAAATCAAAGAGATACCTCCGGACTGCTTAGAGTGCGTTCTCAAGGATGCGGGAAAGCCTTGGTGAAGACTCCGTAAAAACAGTACTGAGAGGCATAAAGGCACGTAAATTGCATTGATATAATCAAAAAGTTTAGTCGGAGAATGAGCTTCGGCTGACGCAATCTCAACAAATGCGATCGGGACCGAAACGGCGTCTCGATGGTGATACGGAGTCATAGTGAAAACAAAACTAATTGATGACACCCGACCCGAAGCAGCCTTAGTGCTTGCGGACGGAGCTGTTTTTATAGGCCGGTCGGTCGGAGTTCCCGGCATGACTGTCGGAGAAGTGGTTTTTAACACAGCGATGACCGGCTACCAGGAAATCCTCACAGATCCCTCTTATACAGGTCAAATAGTTACATTAACTTATCCGCACATTGGTAATGTCGGAGTTAATCAGGAAGACGTCGAGTCTTCCGATGTTCATGTCGCCGGACTGGTGATTCGCAGCGAATCCCCGGTGGTTTCCAACTGGCGAAGCCAGCGAAGCCTCGGCGAATATCTCAAACAGAACGGCATTGTGGCGATCGCCGAAGTCGACACAAGACGCCTGACGCGAATTCTCAGAACGAAGGGCGCTCAGCCCGGATGCATTGTCGCTGCGGCTTGCGGCAAACTCACCGAAGCGCAGATCGCGGAGGCTGCCAAAGCGGCAGCTGAGGCGCCGCGTATGGTTGGTCAGGAACTCGCCAGTCAGGTCAGCACCACCTACCGCTACGAATGGGGCGAAGGAACATGGCGCATGGATAACGGCTACGGCCGCCCCGGCTCCTTCCAGCCCGAGGAATATCCCTACACCGTAGTGGCATGGGATTTCGGTATCAAGGAAAACATCCTTCGTCTTTTAGCCGATCGCGGTGTCCATGTGGTCGTCGTGCCGGCTAAGACAACATTTGAAGAAGCGATGGAAGTCAATCCTGACGGTATTTTCCTTTCAAACGGTCCGGGAGACCCCGAACCGTGCGATTTTGCGATTGAAGTGGCTCAGAAAGCGATTGCCGCGCGCATTCCGCTCTTTGGCATCTGCCTCGGGCACCAGATCCTGGGTCTTGCCTGCGGCGGCCGAACACTCAAGATGAAGTTCGGTCACCACGGCGCGAACCATCCGGTCGTTGATCTCGAAACCAAGCGTGTCTATATCACCAGCCAGAACCACGGCTTCATGGTGGACGCCGATACACTGCCCGAGAACGTGAAAGTGACGCACCGCTCACTTTTTGACGGCTCTCTGCAGGGCTTCGAGCTGACAGACGCGCCGGTTTTCTGCTTCCAGGGACACCCGGAAGCGAGCCCCGGACCGCACGATATTCAGGATCTCTTCAACCACTTCCTCGACAAGATTCAGGAAGCTAAGAAAAGTCTATGAAAGATCAAATTCAGCAAGTAAAAGCTGCGCTTGAAGAAGCGCGCTCCGGTCTCAATAACCTGATTGCCAACGAAGAAGCGCTCGAGCGCGTCGCTCAGGCTGCGAACCTGATGATCGCCTCGCTTAAAAACGGCGGCAAAGTCATGTCCTGCGGCAACGGCGGCTCGCTCTGCGACGCAATGCACTTTGCCGAGGAACTTTCGGGCAGATTCCGCCAGGATCGGCCCGCGATCGCCGCGATGTCGCTTGCCGATCCTTCACATATGTCCTGCGTGGCCAATGATTTTGGATACGAATATGTGTTCTCCCGCTTTCTTGAGGCGGTAGGAAAAGAAGGCGATGTTCTTCTTGCGATCACAACGAGCGGCACAAGCAAAAACGTGGTTAAAGCCGCTCAGGCTGCAAAGGCGCGCGGTGTGCGTGTGGTCGCGCTCACCGGAAAAAGCGGCACCCCGATATGCGAACTCGCGGATGTGGCGATCGTGACGCCTGCCGGGCGCTTTGCCGATCGTGTGCAGGAGCTGCATATCAAGCTCATTCACATCATGATCGAGCTCATTGAAGCCGGACTTGCAGAATCAACCGAATCTAAGGAAAAAGAAAATGCCTAAGCGCACTGATATTAAATCCGTTCTTATTATCGGAGCGGGTCCTATTGTCATCGGCCAGGCCTGCGAATTCGACTATTCCGGCGCGCAGGCCTGTAAGGCTCTTCGCGAGGAAGGCTATAAGGTCATTCTCGTCAACAGCAACCCCGCGACGATTATGACGGACCCCCAGACAGCCGATGTGACATATATTGAGCCGATTACCCGCGAGGTGGTGGAACGCATTATCGCTAAGGAACGCCCTGATGCGATTCTGCCGACCATGGGCGGCCAGACCGCGCTGAACTGCGCGATGGATCTTGCCAAGCACGGGGTACTCGAAAAATACGGAATCGAACTAATCGGCGCTTCTCCCGCCGCGATAGAAAAGGCCGAAGACCGTCTGAAATTTAAGGAAGCGATGGACAAGATCGGCCTTTCGAGCGCCCGATCCGGCATCGCTTACTCGCTGGACGACGCTCTTAAAGTGCAGGTCAAGATCGGATTTCCCGCGATTATTCGTCCGAGCTTCACGCTCGGCGGAACCGGCGGCGGTATCGCCTACAACATGGAAGAATTTATCCAGATCTGCACACGAGGTCTTGAACTTTCTCCGACGCATGAGCTGCTGATTGAAGAATCGCTGCTCGGCTGGAAAGAGTACGAGATGGAGGTGGTTCGTGACAGCAAAGACAACTGCATTATCGTCTGCTCGATCGAAAACCTGGATCCGATGGGTGTTCATACCGGTGATTCGATTACCGTGGCGCCGGCTCAGACTCTGACCGATAAAGAGTATCAGGTCATGCGTGACGCCTCGATCGCGATTTTGCGCGAGATCGGTGTTGATACGGGCGGATCCAATGTGCAGTTTGCGGTCAACCCGAAGGACGGCCGTTTGGTCGTTATCGAGATGAATCCTCGCGTGTCCCGCTCTTCAGCTTTAGCCTCCAAAGCGACCGGGTTCCCGATCGCTAAGATCGCCGCGAAACTTGCGGTGGGCTATACACTTGACGAATTGAGAAATGAAATCACGGGCGGCGCGACACCGGCCTCATTTGAACCGACCATCGATTACGTGGTTGTTAAAGCTCCGCGTTTTGCTTTTGAAAAATTCCCCAAAGCCGATAAGCGTCTGACGACTCAGATGAAATCCGTCGGCGAAGTCATGGCGATCGGCAGAACGTTCCAGGAAGCCCTTCAGAAAGCGCTGCGCGGCCTTGAAACCGGTAAAGACGGTCTCAATGAGATCAGCACGGACAAGGCTCAGATTCATCACGAAATCAGTGAGCCCGGTCCTGACCGTCTCTGGTACCTGGCGGATGCCTTCCGTTTGGGTTACTCCGTTAAAGAGGCCCATCGCGTCACAAAAATCGATCCGTGGTTCCTGGTTCAGATCAAGGAACTTGTGGATATCGAAGGACGCCTCAAGGAGATGGAATTTGCCGAACTGACCAAGGAAGAGCTTGTTTATCTGAAGAAGAAAGGTTTCTCCGACAGACGTCTGGCAAAACTGCTCCGCGTGACGGAAGACGGCGTACGCACACTGCGTCATAAACTCGGAGTTCGTCCGGTTTATAAGCGCGTGGACACCTGCGCGGGAGAATTCCCCACGGATACCGCTTACATGTACTCCACCTATGAAGAGGAGAGCGAAGCGAATCCGACCGACCGCAGAAAGATCGTTGTGCTTGGCGGCGGCCCCAATCGCATCGGTCAGGGTATTGAATTTGACTACTGCTGCGTGCATGCTTCCATGGCGCTGCGCGAAGACGGTTTCGAAACCATCATGGTGAACTGCAACCCGGAAACCGTTTCCACGGACTATGACACCAGTGATCGTCTCTATTTCGAGCCGGTGACGCTGGAAGATGTACTTGAAATCATCGATGTGGAAAAACCAGAAGGCGTGATTGTTCAGTACGGCGGCCAGACTCCGCTGAAACTTGCCCGCGCGCTCGAAGCCAACGGCGTGCCGATTATCGGTACAACACCGGACTCCATTGATGCGGCAGAAGACCGTGAAAGATTCCAGCATCTGCTTCAGGATCTCGGTCTGCACCAGCCGCCCAACCGTACCGCTCATACCGAAGAGGAAGCGATTCGCAAAGCCGAAGAAATCGGCTACCCGTTAGTGGTCCGTCCGAGCTACGTGCTTGGCGGCCGCGCGATGGATATCGTGCATGAAAGAGGCGAGCTTGAGCGCTATATGCGTGAAGCGATCAAAGTAACGTTTGACTCTCCGGTTCTGCTCGATCGATTCCTTGATGATGCGGTTGAAATGGACGTGGACGCGGTTTCCGACGGCAAAGAAGTTCGTATCGGCGGCGTGATGCAGCACATTGAACAGGCAGGCGTCCATTCGGGCGACTCCGCCTGCTCCATTCCTCCGTATTCTCTTGATCCGCAGATTGTGGAAGAGGTCAAGCGTCAGACTCGCCTGATGGCCAAAGCGCTCGGCGTGGTCGGCCTGATGAACGTTCAGTTTGCGATTCAGCACGCCTTTACGGATCATCCGGAAATCTTCGTGCTGGAAGTGAACCCGAGAGCCTCGAGAACCGTTCCGTTTGTCTCCAAGTCCACCGGTCAGCAGCTCGCTAAGATTGCGGCCCGCTGCATGGCAGGAAGAAGTCTTGAAGAGCAGGGCCAGCCCGTTGAAGTGGATCTGGATCACTACAGCGTTAAGGAAGCCGTCTTCCCGTTTGCCAAGTTCTTGGGCGTCGATCCGGTCCTCGGACCTGAAATGCGTTCAACAGGTGAAGTCATGGGTGTCGGCAGAAGCTTCGGCGAAGCGCTCTTTAAGAGCCAGATCGGCGCGGACTCCGCGATTCCGAGAGAAGGCCGCGTCTTTATTTCCGTTAAGGATGAAGACAAGCCGAGACTGCCGCAGCTTGCCAAGCAGTTCGTCGATGCGGGTTACCAGCTTGTCGCGACACGTGGCACCGCAAAAGTGATCCGCGAAGCGGGCTTTAAGTGTGAAGTCGTCAACAAGGTTTCCGAGGGTCGTCCCAACGTGGTAGACGAACTGAAGAACGGCAATATCAATCTTGTGATTGCTGTTGCCGCCGAAAACCGCTCGGAAATTGCCGACGCCTCCGCAATCCGTATCGCGAGCCTTGCCAACCATGTGACTTTCTATACGGCGATGGCAAACGCGCTGGCGGTCATAGAAGGCATTCAGCATATGGACGACACCGAGGTGTACGCCCAGCAGGAACTGCACGCTAAACACAGTTAATTATTGAAACGCGCCCGCAAGGGCGCTCTATGAAGTAAAGGAAAAGCAAAATGCCTTTTAATCTTAAAAATCGCTCACTTCTGAGCCTTGTCAATCACACAGCTGAAGAAATCGATTATCTCGTCAGTCTTGCTGAAAATCTTAAAAAGGCAAAACAGACCGGTACTGAAGTACAGCATCTGCAGGGAAAGAGCATCGCTCTGATCTTCGAAAAGACCTCCACTCGTACCCGCAGCGCTTTTGAAGTCGCTGCCTATGATCAGGGCGCCAACACCACTTTCTTTGATCCGCAGAGCTCGCAGATCGGCCACAAGGAAAGCATTAAGGATACAGCCCGCGTACTCGGATCTATGTACGACGCGATCGAATTCCGCGGCTACAAACAGGAAACTGTGGAAGAACTGCACGAATACGCAGGCGTTCCGGTCTTTAACGGTCTGACAGACGAATGGCATCCGACACAGATGCTGTGCGATCTGCTCACGATGAAAGAAAGCTGTGGCAAGCGCTGGAAAGACATCTCTTACGCTTATGTCGGCGACGCTCGCTTCAATACCGGCAATTCTTTACTGCTCGTCGGCGCGAAGATGGGTATGGATGTTCGTATCGCCGCACCGAAAGAATACTGGCCGAGCCAGGAACTCATCGATATGTGTGAAGAATTTGCCAAGCACTCCGGTGCTCGTCTGCTGATCACGGAAGACGTGAAGGCGGCCGTTAAGGGTGTTGACTTCATTCATACCGACATCTGGGTTTCCATGGGCGAACCCAAAGAAGTCTGGGATGAACGCATCAAAGCGCTGCTGCCGTATCAGGTTAACAAAGCCATGATGGACGCGACCGGCAATCCGGATGTGAAATTCATGCACTGTCTGCCTGCTTATCACAACACAGAGACCAAGGTCGGAGAAGCGGTGATCGCGGCTCATCCGGAACTTGCCAACGGTGTTGAAGTGACGGAAGAGGTGTTTGAATCGCCCGCTTCCATCGTGTTCCATCAGGCCGGCAACCGCCTGCACACGATCAAGGCGGTTATCGTCTCCTCTTTAGCGTAAGCAGATAGAAGACCGCTTTCTTACAGCGCTTTTTGGTTTCAAAGAAGCGGCGGGAAGGGAGCGGTTGCGCTATCATTATGCATCCTTAAATGTATTTGGGCGGTTAGTTTTGACCGCCCTAGATTTTTTTTGTAGAAGATGGCTATTCCAATTACTGCCCGCGGGGCAAAAATGCTTAAAGATGAGCTTCATCGTTTGAAGACGCAGGATCGTCCTGCTGTTGTTCAGGCGATTGCCGAAGCTCGTGAAAAAGGGGACCTCTCTGAAAATGCGGAATACGATGCCGCCAGAGAATCTCAGGCCTTTATTGAAGGCCGAATCATGGAGCTCGAAAGCAAGATTTCGCAGTTCCAGGTGATTGATCCGACGACGCTGCCCAACAACGGTCGTGTTGTGTTCAGCGCGACTGTGACGATTGAGGATGTGGAAACAGGAGACCGTCAGCGCTTTCAGATCGTTGGTGCCGACGAAAGCGACACGAAAGCTGGCCGTATTTCCATCGCCAGCCCGATCGCGCGTGCGCTGATCGGCAAAAATGAAGGCGATGTCGTAGAGGTTCAGGCCCCGAAGGGCGTGAGCGAGTACGAAATCATCGCCGTTGAATTTATTTAAAGCGAGAGCTAGGGCGTTTACTCTTCTTCTTTGAGGACGCCTTTGTTTTTCATGTGGGAGCCGAGCGCTTTGCCCTTGGCTCCGACCGCTTTGACCTGACCCTTCGGGGTCTTTCCCTTTTTAAGGGTCTTGGCCCAGGGCGCGTTCTTTGCGCCGCTCTTCTTGCTGTTGATCTTTTCCGTTAGACGTTTGCGATTGTTGCGCGCTTTTGCGCCGGTCTTGCGCACACGGTCCATCGGAGCGGGTTTCTCTTCGTCTTCTTCCTCCTTTTCAGGAATCGGGCGATAAAGAACAAAGAGCTTACCGATCAGCTGGATTTTGGCGGCGCCGAGTTTTTCCGCGAGTTCTTCATAGATCGCGACGCGTTCTTCGCGGTCGTCGCTCGGAACACGAACTTTGATGAGGCCGTGAACATTCAGTTCGCGGTCGACTTCTTTAATGACAGCGTCTGTCAGGCCGTTGGAGCCGAGAAGGACGACCGGGTCAAGGTGATGCGCCTGGGCTCGAAGTGCGATGCGCTCGTCCCTTGAGAGTTTTAATTGTGTCATGATTGATGAATCTCCTTATAAATTTTGTAAGAGTTTAACCTTATGCCGGTCTCAGAAAAGAAATTACGCTCAAATCCAGCGTGGATAAAAAGACATCTCACGGATCCGTTTGTAAAACGCAGCGTTCAGGAGGGCTACAGAGCCCGTTCGGTTTACAAGCTCATGGAGATCGATGATAAAGACAAAATCATTAAACCCGGAATGTCTGTCGTTGATTTGGGCGCCGCGCCGGGTTCATGGACCCAGATTGTGAAGGAGCGCCTGACGGATAAAGAAGGCAGGCTCGACGGAAAAGTCATCGCAATGGACATTCTGCCGATGGATCCGATCGAAGACGTGCATTTTCTGCAGGGTGACTTCAGAGAGCAGGAAGTTGCGGATCAGCTCACAGAACTGCTTGAAGGTGAAAAAGTCGACGTGGTGCTTTCGGATATGGCGCCGAATCTCTCCGGCGTAGCCGCCGCCGACGCTGCGCGCTGCCTGCTTTTGAACGAGCTTGCGCTTGACTTTGCCAAAGAGAATCTGAAGCCTAACGGCTTCTTTGTCTGCAAGGTGTTCCAGGGCAGCGGCTACTCGCAGTATATCGAGGCCTGCAAAAAGACCTTTAAGAAAGTCTCCGTGCGTAAACCGGAAGCCTCGAGAAGTTCTTCGGCGGAAGTTTATGTAGTAGCGAAGAACCTGAAATAACGCGGTTTGAAAACGTTCTTTTTAAATTCCCGCTCCTGACGAACAATCGAGGCGGGAATATATTTTTATATACCGCATCAAAGGCCTGGTTTCATGCAGCTCGGCTTTTCAGAGGACAATCGTTTGGTTTGTAACCATGCGATTCTGTCCTCATTTCGTTAAGATTGATCCTTTAGAATTTTCCAAATTCCAGCCTTCCTTTTCTCCGGAACCGAACGATATGAGTCAAGATTTTGTCCACCTTCGCATGCACACCGAATTTTCGATCAAAGACGGTCTGATCAAACCGAAAAAGATTGTGCATAAAGCGATCGCCTCCGGTATGAAGGCGCTTGCGATTACGGACCTCTCGGCAATGTTCGGAGACGTGATTTTCTACAAGGCGGCTTCCGGTGCGGGAATTAAACCGATCCTCGGCGCCGACTGCTGGATCACCAATCACTACAATCGGGACGATCCCCATCGTCTGCTTTTCCTGTGTAAAAACCAGGACGGCTACCATGCGCTTTGTGAGCTGCTCTCCCGCGCATGGCTGAAGAATCAGCATAAGGACAGAGGCGAGATCGACCTTGATTGGATCACTGAGGACATGGCCAAGGGACTGATTGTTCTCTCCGGTTTTAATACCGGCTCAGTCGGTAAATCGATCCTCAACGGAAGCTTTGAAGCGGCCAAAGAGGAGTGCGCGCAGCTTGCTGCTCGTTTTCCGGGTCAGTTCTATCTGGAAATTCAGAGAATCGGCCGCCCCGAGCTTGAAGCGGTGGTTGACGGTACGGTCAGACTTGCCAAAGAGCTGAACATTCCGGTCGTCGCTGCCCATCCGATTCAGTTTGAAGAAAAGGAAGATTTTGAATTCCATGAGGCAAGAAGTGCGATCGCTGAAGGCTATACGCTAGCCAATCAAGCCCGTCCGAGAATTTTTACGCCGGAACAGTATTTCAAGAGCAAAGAGGAAATGATTGCTTTGTTCTCGGATATTCCGTCCGCGATCGAGAACACGGTTGAAATCGCCAAGATGTGCAACCTGACGCTGAAGCTTGGCAAGCCTCAGCTGCCGATTTTCCCGACACCTGAAGGGAAATCGCTCAAAGAATATATGGCTGAACTTGCCCGTCGGGGTCTCGATCGCCGTCTCAAAGTGCTTTATCCGGATGAGAAGGTCAGAAAAGAAAAGTTCCCGACCTACTCACAGCGTCTGGAGCGCGAAATCGGAATTATTCAGGAGATGGATTTCCCAGGATACTTCCTCATCGTTCAGGACTTTATTAACTGGGCCAAGACACACGGCTGTCCGGTGGGTCCGGGGCGAGGTTCGGGCGCCGGTTCACTGGTTGCGTACTGCCTGGGCATTACCGATTTGGATCCGCTTCAGTTTGACCTGCTGTTTGAGCGATTTCTGAATCCGGAACGCGTTTCCATGCCTGACTTTGACGTGGACTTCTGTCAGAACAACCGCGGCCGTGTCATTGAGTATGTAAAAAGCAAGTACGGCGACGAATCGGTCAGCCAGATCGCGACCTTCGGCACGATGGCGGCAAAGGGTGCGATTAAGGACGTCGGCAGGACGCTCGATATGTCCTATATGGAGACGGATCGTCTGGCGCGTATGATCCCGACGATTCCCGGAAAGAACATTACATTGGCAGAGGCGCTCTCCGATATTCCGGAATTTAGAGCGGCGGTGCGCAATGATCCTCAGGTTAGAAAACTGGTCACGTACGCACTGAAACTTGAGGGGACAACCAAGAGCCTGGGCATTCATGCGGGCGGCGTGCTGATCGCGCCCGGAAAGCTCGTTGATTTCTGTCCGCTGTATGCGGCTGGGATGCTCCCTGAGAACGTAATCAGTCAGTACGATAAAAAAGACGTTGAAGCGGTCGGCCTGGTGAAGTTCGACTTCCTGGGTCTTACCACACTCACGATCATTGAACGCGCGCTTGACTATATTGAAGCCAATACCGGCAGCCGTCCGGATATTGAACATATGGAGTGCGACGACGAAGCGACCTACCGGAATATTTTCCAGAAGGGCGATACCGTTGCGGTCTTCCAGTTTGAATCGACCGGTATGCGTCAGCTGCTGATTCGCGCGGTACCGACAAAGATTTCCGACTTGATCGCTTTGAACGCGCTGTATCGTCCGGGCCCGATGGACCTGATTGATGACTTTATTGATATTCGAGACGGGAAAAAGAAAGCCGAATACGCGGATGACCGCTTAATTCCGATTTTGGAAGAAACCTCCGGCATTATGGTCTATCAGGAACAGGTCATGCTGGTCGCGCAGAAAATCGGAGGATACTCACTTGGCGGCGCGGATATTCTGCGCCGAGCCATGGGTAAGAAAGACGTCGCGGAAATGGAGCGCCAAAGCAAAGTCTTTATTGAGGGCGCCGCAAAGAACGGCGTCACCGAAGAAGTTGCGACGCATTTGTTCGAATTGATGAGAAAGTTTGCAGGCTACGGATTTAATAAATCTCATGCCGCGGCTTACTCTTATGTCGCTTATAAAACCGCTTGGCTCAAGAATTACTATCCTGCGGAGTTCCTTGCCTCGTCCCTGACCGAAGTCATGACGGACGCGACGAAGATGCGTACGATCCTTTCGGATGCCGCCAAGCATGGTGTGGAAATCTTAGGTCCCGATATCAACGGCAGCGAATTTAATTTCACAAGTCCGAAAACCAAAGTGATTCGTTTAGGCTTCGGCGCTCTGAAGGGGATCGGTCAGGGCCCTGCGGACGCGATTGTGAAAGAGCGCAGCGAAAATGGTCCGTTTAAAGATATGTATGATCTCGCTAAACGAGTCGGCACCTCTGCGATCACCAAGAAAGTCCTGCAGGCGTTTTCTCTTGCGGGCGTCTTTGATTCGATTGATCCAAACCGCCGCAAATGGTTTGATAACGTCGATTTAGTTATTCAGGCAGCTCAGCAGTCGGAAAGTTCCTCCAACCAGTTCTCTCTGTTCGGAGAAGAAGAGGAACAGTGTGTTGAAATGATTGAGGTGACGCCCTGGAGCGAACGCAGTACGCTTGAGAAAGAGTTTTCCGTCATGGGAATGTATTTCTCAAGTCATCCGAGTCATGTCTACAAGAAAGAGCTGAGCAGGTATTACGGCGCATCGCTCCTGGATGCGGCGCCGGAGGGATTTGGCGACTTCCGGGTCGCGGGTATTTACGCCGGCTGTGAAAAGCGTCAGAGTAAGGACGGCAAATATTTTGTCCAGCTGCACCTTGAAGCAGGAGAAAAGGTTGAGGATTACCGAATCAATCTGGAGTACTACGAGCGAAATCTTGAGAAAATCAAGACCATTCCCAAAGGTGAAATTGTGGTGGTTTCGATTAAGAGAGGCCATAGCAAGAAGACGAATAAAGATTGGGTTTCCGCCGGCGAATTTGCGCCGCTCTATGAGCTGAGAAAAGAAAACGGCGCAAAAGTCAAAATGCGCATCAGACCAGATGCTGATCCCGCGGAGCTTGAAGGAATTCAGCAGATTATTCTGAATAATTCAATCAAGAATCAGGAGTTCGCGGTACCGATCGAAATGGAATTCGTGTTCCCGGGCAAGCTGCTTTGCACAAAGCTTCCGATGAAGATATCTCCGAGTTGGGACATCATCACTAAGTTAGAAGAATGTTCCGCGCTTGAAGGGGTATCCGTCAAATATTGATTAGCATGCTGATGAATCCCGAAGTGAGTGAAAAACCGTGTTTCAGTCACTTCGAATCTTCATAATGTTAACAATTGGAAAAACAGGGCCGTGTGAACTGTAATCTTTTTAAGTTTTTGGTATTGTGTTGAGACACTTATGTGCTTTGATCTGTCACAACAGTCATATTTTAGAAACCGATCATTTGCAGCGGCGATAAGCCGAAAGGGATAATATTTTGAATAAAAATAATTTATTTGCCAAAGTTGCTGTCTGGATCGTTATTGCTCTGGTTTTGTTTACTGTGTTTAAACAATTCGACGGGGCTAAGAAGATCGCGACTGCGGAACCTTCCACGAGCTACACCCAATTCATGGACCAGGCTAAGGAAGGCAAAATCAAGCGCGTTGATGTTCAGGGCAGAACCCTTACTGTCACGCCGACGGAAGGCGCGACTTATAAGATTACCGCGCCCGGCGATCTTTGGATGGTTGAAGATCTCCGCAAGGCGGGTGTTCAGGTTTACGGTCAGCCGGACGAAGAGCAGAGCTTCCTTGCTTCTATCTTCATCTCCTGGTTCCCGATGATTCTCCTCATCGGTGTTTGGATTTTCTTCATGCGTCAGATGCAGGGCGGCGGCAAAGGCGGCGCCTTCAGTTTTGGCAAATCCAAAGCCAGAATGCTTGACAGCTCCAATAACAACATCACATTTGCGGATGTTGCCGGCTGTGACGAGGCTAAAGAAGAAGTCTCCGAAATGGTCGATTATCTGAAAGACCCGACCAAATATCAGCGCCTTGGCGGACGCATTCCCCGCGGCGTTCTGCTTGTCGGCTCTCCGGGTACCGGTAAGACGCTGCTCGCCAAAGCGATTGCAGGCGAAGCGAAGGTTCCGTTCTTTACCATTTCCGGTTCCGACTTCGTGGAAATGTTCGTCGGTGTTGGTGCGGCTCGTGTTCGCGACATGTTCGAGAACGCGAAGAAGAATTCTCCCTGCATTATCTTCATTGATGAAATTGATGCTGTGGGTCGTCAGCGCGGCGCCGGTCTCGGCGGCGGCAACGACGAACGTGAGCAGACTCTGAATCAGATGCTCGTGGAGATGGACGGTTTCGATACCAATTCCAGCGTTATCGTCATTGCTGCGACCAACCGTCCGGACGTTCTTGACCCGGCGCTGCTGCGTCCCGGCCGTTTTGACCGTCAGGTTGTGGTTCCGCTGCCCGATATCCGCGGCCGTGAACAGATTCTCAAAGTTCACATGCGCAAGATCCCGGTGGGCGCCGATGTGGACGAAGCGATCCTTGCGAGAGGTACGCCCGGATTCTCCGGAGCCGATTTGGCCAATCTCGTGAACGAAGCGGCGCTTTTTGCCGCTCGCAGAAACGGCCGTGTGGTCGCGATGGAAGACTTCGAACGCGCTAAGGACAAGATCATGATGGGTGCCGAAAGAAAAGGCATGGTCATGGATGAGAACGAGCGCAAGAATACGGCCTATCACGAATCCGGCCACGCATTGGTTGCGCGTCTGATGCCTAAGAGCGACCCCGTTCATAAGGTTACGATTATTCCTCGCGGCCGTGCGCTTGGTCTGACGATGCAGCTGCCTGCAGAAGATCATTATTCTTATGACAGACAGTATCTTCTGACTCGCATTGCGATTCTCTTTGGCGGCCGTATCGCTGAGGAAGTGTTTATGAATCAGATGACCACAGGCGCTTCCAACGACTTTGAACGCGCAACTCAGATGGCGCGCGACATGGTTATGCGCTACGGTATGAGCGATAAGCTCGGCCCCATGGTCTACGGCGAAAACGAGAATGAAGTCTTCCTCGGCCGCTCCGTCACGCAGACAAAGCATATTTCTGAAGAGACAATGCGCAATGTGGATGCGGAAGTTCGCCGTATTATTGACGAACAGTACGCAATCGCGCGCAAACTGATCGAAGAACATCAGGAAGAAATGCACAAGATGGCGCATGCCTTGCTTGAATGGGAAACGATCGATTCCGATCAGATTGATGACATTATGGAAGGCAAGGATCCGCGTCCTCCGAAGCAGCTCTCCAAGAAGAAAAAGGTCGCTGACGCTGCTCCTGAAGCTCAGGTGAGCGCACCGGCCGCAGAGGAGAATGCCGCAGAGGCTCAGGATTCGAAGCCGGAAGCTGACGAGACGCCTCAGACGGAGCAGGCGGCGCCCAAAGCTGAAGACGCCAAGCCTGAAGATAAGCCGGAAGGCCCTGATCAGGCGCCAAAGCCTTAAAATAACCAAATAGGTTCGGAAGGCCGCTTTTTGCGGTCTTTTGAACTTATAGGGGAAGACAAATGAGCGAAGATCTCGAATTTAAAGCCGAAGACGAAGAAGACTACGACGAAGAGGAAGTCAAGATACCTGAAATCAAAGGAACCAAGAATTACATGACGCGCGCCTGTTACAACAGGCTTTTAGCCGAACGTAAAAATCTTGTTCTGGTGGAACGTCCGGAAACGGTTCAGGTCGTTGCGTGGGCAGCGTCAAACGGCGATAGAAGCGAAAACGGAGATTACCTTTACGGCAAAAAGCGTCTGCGCGAAATCGACCGCAGAATTCGTTTTCTTAATAAACGTATTGAAAACAGCGAAGTCATCGACATCGCGAATCGGCCGCCGACAGATCAGATTTTTTTCGGCGCGACCGTGTTATTCGCCAATGAACAGGGCGAGGAGTCTAAAATCCGCATCGTCGGAATTGACGAAGCGGACGGTTCGGTCGGTGACGTATCCTGGATTTCTCCGATCGCTCGTGTCTTTTTGAAACACTTTGAAGGCGATACGGTTCTCCTTCCGACGCCAAAAGGTGTTAAAAAGCTCGATATTCTTGAAGTGACTTATGTCGATGAGCCTCCGGGCAAACCGCATAGTCTTTAACCATACGGCCCAATGGGCCGATTTTCTCAGGGCCGGTAAAGCCATGAACGAAAAAGAACAGCATTTATCTGATTTTGATTTTGAACTCCCGGAAAGCCTGATTGCGCAATTTCCGCTGAAAGATCGAGCTTCCTCGCGACTGCTTCACGTGCGGCCCGACGGTAGCCTTGAAGACCTTATTTTCAGAGATCTTCTGAACTTGGTTCGTGCCGGAGACGTTCTTATTTTTAACGACACCAAAGTTATTAAAGCCCGGCTCACCGGCCGCAAACAAACCGGCGGCTTTTTTGAAGCCATGACCGAACGTGTGATCGGTACGCACGAAGCTATCTCCATGATGCGCTCGAGCAAGCCTGCAAAGCCCGGAACTATTCTTTACTTTGACCATCCGGAAGGCGGTGAGCCTGCGGTTGCAGAAGTTCTCGGCCGAGAAGGAGAGTTCTTTAAGCTTCGCTATGAACGTCCGGTCCTTGAAGTTCTGGATGAATACGGCAAAGTTCCGCTTCCTCCCTACATTCAGCATGCGGCTGAGAAGTCCGATGAAACGCGTTATCAAACGGTTTACGCAAGCCATCCCGGCGCGGTAGCCGCGCCGACGGCCGGACTGCACTTTACGGAAGAGCTTCTGCAGCAGATTCGGGATAAAGGCTGTGAAGAAGTTTTTGTCACGCTTCACGTCGGTGCCGGAACTTTCCAGCCGGTGCGCGTAGAGAATCTGTCCGAACACGTGATGCACTCCGAGTGGTACACGATACCTGAGGAGACCG
Organism: Parasutterella muris; assembly: GCF_009767915.1. Lineage (GTDB taxonomy): Bacteria > Pseudomonadota > Gammaproteobacteria > Burkholderiales > Burkholderiaceae_F > Parasutterella > Parasutterella muris. The sequence continues at coordinate 49,113 of NZ_WSRP01000004.1, read as the reverse complement.
CCCGCAAAATCAACAAGGCAAAAGAAGAAGGCAGAAGAGTCATTTGTGTCGGAACAACGAGTCTTCGTACCGTTGAAGCGAGCGCTTCTTCAAATCCGGAAGGCAAAGTGGTTCCGGGAGCAGCGGAAACCCGACTCTTTATTACGCCCGGATATGAATTCAAAGTTTGTGACGCCATGGTCACGAACTTCCATCTTCCTAAATCAACATTGGTTATGCTCGTCAGTGCCCTTTGCGGTAGAGACGAAATTCTTAACGCTTACAAACATGCCGTTGAAGAAAAGTACAGATTCTTCAGCTACGGGGATGCATGTTTTCTCGAAAAAAAGGCTAACTCATGAGTCTGACTTTTAAACTTCATAAAAAAGAAGGGTCTGCGCGCAGAGCGGAAATCCATTTGAACCACGGCGTCGTTCAGACCCCTGTGTTCATGCCCGTCGGAACATACGGTACTGTTAAAGCGATGAGCCCTCTTGAGCTCAATGAAATCGGCACCCAGATTCTTTTGGGCAACACCTTTCATCTTTGGCTTCGTCCGGGACTGGATGTTATCGCCGAGCATGGCGGTCTTCACGGTTTTATGGGCTGGGACAAACCCATTCTTACCGACTCCGGAGGCTTCCAGGTCTTCTCTCTTGGGAAACTGAGAAAGATTACGGAAGAAGGCGTACGTTTTGCCTCTCCGATCAACGGTGAAAGATTGTTCCTCACACCTGAAGTTTCGATGGAAATTCAGAAGGTGCTGAATTCGGACATCGCTATGATTTTTGACGAATGCACGCCGTACGAGATCAACGGCGTACCCGCGACGGAAAAGCAGGCCGCAGATTCCATGCGGCTGTCTCTGAGGTGGGCAAAGCGTTCCAGAGAAGCGTTTGATCGTCTTGAAAACCCGAATGCGCTCTTTGGCATTGTTCAGGGCGGGATGTTCCAAAATCTTCGTGACGAGTCTCTCGCCGGGCTGAAGGACATCGGTTTTGACGGCTATGCGATCGGAGGTCTTTCTGTCGGCGAGCCGAAAGAAGAAATGATCAAGATTCTCGATCATATGAGCGGAATCATGCCGGAGGACAGACCTCGTTATCTGATGGGTGTCGGCACACCGGAAGATTTAGTGGAAGGCGTCAGCCGCGGTATCGACATGTTTGACTGCGTCATGCCGACCCGCAACGCCCGCAACGGCTGGCTATTCACACGCTACGGCGATGTGAAGCTTCGCAACGCCAAATACAAGCATGATCTGCGTCCGCTTGACGAGACCTGCGACTGCTACTGCTGCCGCAATTTCTCCCGAGCCTATCTGCATCATCTGCAGAAGGTCAATGAAATTCTTGGTGCCCGACTCAATACGATTCATAATCTGCACTACTATCTCAATCTGATGAAAGAGATTCGTGAGGCGCTTGATGAAGGCCGCTTTACACAGTGGCGTGAGCAGTTCTACAGAGATCGAGCCAGAGGAGTCGGTTAGGAATTTTCTTCATATTCAAATTAACTAAGTCCTCTATAATTAGTTAGATTTATATAAAACAAATCCCGCATATTTGTGATTTAACATTGGAGTATTAAATTGTTTATTTCTGAAGCATACGCTCAGGCTGCCGGCGGCGCGGTTGCGGCACCCGGAGGCCTTGAAAGCATGGCGTCCTCTTTCGGCATCATGATTCTGATCTTTGCCGTGTTCTGGTTCCTTTTGATCAGACCGCAGCAGAAACGCCAGAAAGAGCACAAGAAGATGATTGACGCTTTGACTGTCGGAGACGAAGTCATTACAGCGGGCGGTATCTGCGGCAAGATTCTTGCTGCCGATGAGAACTACATCAATCTTCAGATTGCCCAGGTTGAAGACAAGCCGGTTGCGATTACGTTCCAGCGTCTGGCCATTCAGGCAGTTCTTCCCAAAGGAACGGTTAAGTTTTAATTTCCGCGCCTAACGGATATGTCACGGCCGTCTCTGGAAAGGGGACGGTCGTTTTGTAGTTTTAACGAGATAGGCGAGAGAACCGCCAAAAATAGTTATGAATCGATACCCACTCTGGAAATATATTCTGATTGTGGTTGTGCTCGCGATCGCTGCGATCTATACGCTGCCGAATTTCTATGGTGAGTCGCCCGCAGTTCAGGTTAGTCCCGGAAAAGCAACGACAAAAGTTACTGAAAACACTCTGAAGAGTGTTGAAGATGCTCTGAAGGCGGCGAAAATTGAGCCGAACGGTGTTTTCTTTGAGCAGGGCGCTCAGCAGAATTCCATCCGCGTTCGCTTTGCTCCGACCGAAGGCGATCTTCAGCTTCGCTCCCGTGACATCATTGAAAAGCTTCTGAATCCCGATCCGGCCGATCCCGCTTATGTGGTCGCGCTGAATCTTGTACCGAATACGCCGCAGTGGCTGCTGAGCCTTAACGCTCTGCCGATGTACCTCGGTCTTGACCTTCGCGGCGGCGTGCACTTTTTGCTCGCTGTGGACATGAAGGCGGCTGTCACAAAGAGAATCGAAGCGGCCTCAGGCGAAGTCAGGACTGTCCTTCGTGATAAGAAGATTCGTCATACCGGTATCAATCGAGTCGGTGACACGCTTGAGATTTCTTTCCGCAATGCCGAAGACGAAGACAATGCGCTTGATATTCTGAGAAACCGCCAGTCTGATTTGACGTTTGCCAAGTCCGAACAGGCGGGCAAATACATGATCATCGGCGCGATGTCCCAGAAAGCTATGCAGGATGTACAGGAGTATGCGCTGAAGCAGAACGTCGCGACACTGCACAACCGAATCAATGAGCTTGGCGTAGCTGAACCCGTGATCGCGCAGCAGGGTGCCGACCGTATTGTTGTTCAGCTTCCGGGCGTACAGGATACCGCTAAGGCTAAAGACATTCTCGGCCGCACAGCAACGCTTGAAGTCAGAATGGTGGACGACAGTCCCGAAGCGCTTGCTCAGCTTGCGCAGGGTACGGTTCCTTTCGGAACTGAGCGTTATAAAGATCGTGAAGGCCGCGACATTTTAGTTAAACGTCAGGTCGTTCTGACCGGCGATAACCTGAATGACGCGCAGCCCGGTTTTGACAACCAGACTCAGGAACCGACGGTTAACCTGACTCTGGACAACAAGGGCGCACGCATTTTCAAAGACGTGACACGTGAGAACGTTGGCAAGCGCATGGCGATTATCCTTTTTGAAAAAGGTAAGGGCGAAGTTGTGACAGCTCCAGTAATTCGTCAGGAAATCGGCGGCGGCCGCGTTCAGATTTCCGGTCGTATGACTACGATTGAAGCAACTGATACCGCGCTGCTTTTAAGAGCCGGTTCTCTTGCCGCTCCGATGGAAATTATTGAAGAACGTCTGGTCGGCCCGAGCCTGGGTGCGGAAAACATTAAGGCGGGCTTCCGTTCCACTCTGTGGGGCTTCATTGCCGTGTCTGTCTTCATGGTCATTTACTACCGACTCTTCGGCTTGATCTCCGCGATCTCTCTGACCTGCAACCTTCTGCTTCTGGTCGCGATTCTGTCCATGCTGCAGGCGACACTGACGCTTCCGGGTATTGCCGCTATGGCGCTGACGCTTGGTATGGCGGTGGACGCGAACGTTCTGATTAACGAACGTATTCGTGAAGAGCTCCGAATAGGGCGAACGCCTCAGCAGGCGATCAGCGAGGGCTACGGAATGGCGTTCAACACGATTTTGGACTCCAACATCACCAGCTTAATCGCGGGTATCGCGCTTCTGATTTTCGGTTCCGGCCCGGTACGAGGCTTCGCTGTGGTTCACTGTTTGGGCATCATGACCTCTATCTTTACATCCGTCATGGTTTCCAGAGCTATTGTGAACCTGTACTACGGACGCCGCAGAAAGCTCACATCTCTTTCAATCGGACAAGTTTGGCGGCCTGATGCCGACGCACCTAAGGCAAAAGGAGCATAACTATGGAACTATTTAGAATCCACAAAACGATCCCGTTCATGAAGTATTCCAAGATTCTGAACGCGATCTCGTTTATTTCCTTCTTTATCGCGATTGGTTTGCTTGTTGTACGCGGCTTAGCTTTCTCGATTGAGTTCACCGGCGGTCTCGTAATGGAGGTCAACTATCCGAACGCAGTGCCTGTTCAGGAGCTGCGTGTGGAATTAGAAAAGGCTACCGGAGGAGAAGTACAGGTCGTGAACTTCGGAACGGCTCGGGACGCGCAGATTCGTCTGCCTTTGAAGAACGGGAAAACCTCTGCTCAGATGAGCGAAGAGGTTATGAACGTAATTCACAAGAGCGAACCTGATGCGCAGCTGCGCCGAACTGAGTTCGTCGGACCGCAGGTTGGCGAAGAGCTGGCGACGGACGGTCTGACAGCCCTGCTGTTAGTGATTGTCGGCATTATGGTTTATTTGGCCTTCCGCTTTGAATGGAAGTTCGCGGTTGCGGCCATTATCGCCAACATGCACGACGTCTTTCTGGTCCTTGGCGTGTTCTCACTGTTTCAGTGGGAGTTCTCGCTGCCGGTATTGGCGGCGGTTCTGGCGGTACTCGGATACTCGGTTAACGAGTCCGTGATTATTTTCGACCGCTGTCGAGAATGTTTCCGCAAGATCAGAAAGGGGACTCCGGTAGAAATCGTCAATACTGCGATTACGCAGACGATTTCCCGTACGGTCATTACGCACTCGTCCACGCTGATGGTGACTCTTTCCATGTTCTTCTTCGGCGGTCCTGCGCTGCATTATTTTGCGCTTGCGCTGACCATTGGTATTCTTCTTGGCGTTTATTCGTCCGTGTTTGTTTCTGCGGCGATTGCGCTTTATCTTGGTGTCAAGCGCGAAGATCTGATGAAGAAGGTCCGCAAAGATGAAATTACTGACATGGTTCCGTAATTCTTTTCAGTTTCTGTGAAAAGGGCTGAAAGTCGGCCCTTGAACATCTGAAATACCTGTAAATAATCGCCTCCAAGAGAGGCGATTATTTTTGATATTTAGAATCATCTTCTGCCTATAGGCTTGGCTGCGGACGTTCTCTGAAGATTGTTGGAAAAGGGCTGGTAACGGTTGGCGCAGAAGTAACGTGAACCGGGTCTTTCAGAACGTTGGAAGCGGCCAAACCCGCCCGGCATACTCCTCAAAAAGCTCGTACTCGTACTACAGGCTTCCGTGGTCTAACAAAGAAATAGGACGATGTTTAGAAGTAAGGCTTACACATGAGGACTTGATACCGAAATTGGTATAAAACATGCTTCAGCATGTACACAAGACAATAATTTAAAAAGCCCTCAACGCCGGGATAATCATAAAGACTGAGAGTTTGTTTTCGTCATGCTTGTTTTCTTATTTCCCAAAAGCGGCGGATTAACGGCCTCGCTCTCCCAAGAATATTTAACATAGGACAAAATTGTGGTGGAGCGGATGAAACGAGCATTTAGGTGGTATTTGTTTGCGGTGAAATGCATCGTGAACTTTCACGGCCGTGCCGGTCGTGAGGAAATATGGAGCTTTTTCATATTCCAAACCATATTCATGAGCCTGTGCGCGCTCGGGGATCTTCTGATCACCGGCTTTCCAATCCTGCTGCCCGCATACGCTGCGCTCACGGCGATTCCTACAATATTAGTGATGATCAGACGGCTCCATGACTGTAACTTATCAGGATGGTGGGTTATTCTTGCTATACTTCCCCCGTTTTGTTTCTTCGTCATGAGTTGGGCGCCTGATCCGTTCCAGCCTAATCTGTATGGGACAACGGAAAGACTGTCGCATGAAGAGAGGGCTGTTAAAACCCCGCCTCCCATCATTGACGGTGTTGAATACCTAACTAAGCCCGGTTTCACTCCTCAATTGCGCAGACAGCGTGATGAGGAACAATACGAGAAAGATTTGAAAAGCATTATCGGAACACAAGATAAAGGAGTAAATAAAGATGAAAGACAAAAAGGATAGAAAACACGACAAGAAGCATGACAAGAAGGGCTGCGGCAAGAAGATCAAATGCCTTGGCAAAAAGATCAGAAGACTCGAAGAGCAGGAGCAGTATGTATCCGCTTTGATCGGTCAGCTCCAGATCGTTGCTGATGAAATCAGAATGGAAAAAGAATTCCTGGAAGACAAGCTCACAAAGAAAAAGGCTGCAAAACATCCCCGTTTTTTCAAAGAGGTTGTTGAAGTAGAAGAAGAGAAGCCTCAGGCTTAATTCGCAAAAGAGCCTCGAGTTTCGGGGCATTTCTATTTATAAGTGAGCAAACACTTGCTTACCGTTTAATAAGATAGGCACGAACCGGTGATGCTTCGATGCCTTCCCATTTCAGCGGGACTGCGTGAAGTTCGTAAAGGCCGGCCTCGACGTCCTGCAGGCAGATGTTTTCTAGAATGCAGATGTCGTGCGAAAGCAGTGCATGGTGAGCTTCAAAGTGAATACTAACTTTCGGATCAATAGATGCGGTGGAAATGCCGATCAAACGGACATCATGCCCGGTCAGTTTGTTCGCAAGTTCCTTTGAGATACCGGCTTCAGGATGATTAGTTTTCAGTAGAATTCGCTGATAATTAAAAGCAGAAGCAGGCATATCTTGGATATTGATTAATTTTCCTGCCTGAGAGACATCTGCAATATACGCTAAACCGACAAAAGTCTCGATGGAATAATTCTGTGCGCCGGGCTGCTCGTAGCCAAAGTGATACGGCAAATCGACGTGAGTGCCCACATGCGGTGTGAACTTAATTTCGGAAGTGTTGATTTGGCCAAACGAAAGATAATCGATACACAGCGGCGTGTCGCCTTCGAATACCGGAGTATTTCGGTTAACCGTCATGGAAATGTCGATAACTTTCATTATTTTTGCTTATTCCCGTAAATCTGTATGCGCAAAACAATTTGAATCCGTCGACTCTGTCCGTAAAATTGTAACTTGAAAAGTTTTAATAAGTAAGGACTCACCTTCGGTAATGAATTTTGAAAACCCGGAGCTTCTTATCTTGAGTTTTCAGGCATCGAAGAGAGGGTACAAAAAAGCCGGCATGGCGCCGGCATATTGCTTATAGGACTTCTATTCCACGTTGAATCCGTTCCTTCTTGCGGCAATCAGCGCTTCAGTGCGGTTTCTCGCGTCAAAGGCACGGTAAATCGCAGTGACGTGCGTTTTAATGGTGCCTTCGGAAAGATCAAGTTTGCGGCAGATCGATTTAATCGAGTCGCCCTGGCTCAGCAGTTTTAAGACCTGACACTGACGAGTGGTCAGATGTACCGTCGAGGAAGGATTGACCGACGGTTGCTGCGGGCTCATACCGATCGACTGCTGCTGTGTCAGTATCTTCGATGGTATGTAAACACCGCCTTCTAAAACGAAGTTCACGGCACCCTTGAGCAGATTCGCATCCAGAGACTTCGGAATAAAACCGGCTGCGCCCGCTGACAGTGTTTTCAAAATACTGTCCGAGTCAACTAAGCCGGAAAGAACCAAAATCTTCAGTGCCGGGTATTCAAGGAGCAGCCTTTCCAGAAGTTCCGTTCCGGTAGAGTCCGGCAGACCTAAATCTAAAATCATGAGATCAGCGGAGTCCCCATACTTGGAGGCGAGTTCCATTGCTTCCTTCGCAGTGGCGCCGACGTGAATGGAAACGCCCGGGTACATGCTTTTCAGAAGTGCGGAGAGCGCGGTTGTGATGAGTGAGTGGTCATCAACTAACAGGATTGTCTGGGGCTGTATCAAAACATTTCTCCTTTATTAACCATGCTAAGATAAATCGATCCGAGCCTTCCGTCAATATACTCAGGTAAATATGGGCAATCAGCAGATTCTCGGCAGCTGTTCACCCGTTAGCCAGTCCACCATACGCACACCGCCAAAGCCGGTTTCCATCTGCACAAAGTGATTTTCGTCTTCAATACAGCGTCCGATCAGCTGAGCGTTCTGTCCTAAAGGATCCTCCCGCATGATGGCAAGCATCTTTTCTGCATCCTCAGCCGCGCAAATCGCGATCAATTTCCCTTCATTTGCAACGTACAGCGGATCAAGCCCTAAAAATTCACAGGCGGCTTCCACGCTTTCCTTAACCGGAATCCTGTCTTCTTCCAGTACCATTCCGATATTGGACTGTGAAGCGATTTCATTGAGCGTAGTGCCCAGACCGCCGCGTGTCGGATCTCGCATGCAGCGCAGAGAAGGAACGCCTTTGACGAGCTTTTCCGTCAGACGGTTAAGACTTGCTGAGTCACTCTCGACATTGGTCTCAAAGCCTAGATTGACGCGCTGACTCATAACGGCGACACCATGATCGCCAATGTCTCCGGAAATGGCGATCACGTCTCCGGGCTTACAGAATGAGCCGGAAAGACGAACGCCTTTAGGAAGCACCCCGACACCGCAGGTGTTGATATAGATGCCGTCGGCTTTTCCTCGCTCCACGACCTTTGTGTCGCCGGTCACGATATAGACGCCGGCTTCTTTAGCGGCTTCAGCCATGCTTTCAACAATGCGCTTGAGATCCGACAAGGGGAAGCCTTCCTCAAGAATAAAACCGGCCGACAGATACTTCGGAACAGCGCCGCAGACCGCAACGTCATTGACGGTGCCGTGCACGGACAGCGCGCCGATATCTCCGCCTGCAAAAAAGATGGGACTCACAACGTGAGAGTCGGTCGCCATGATAAGTTCGCCCTCCGGGCACGGAAGGCGGGCACCGTCGTCACCCTGATCAAGATATTCATTGCTGAAGTACTTCGCAAACAGTTCGGAAATCAGCTGTGCGCTGGCTTTGCCGCCGGCACCGAAATTCATTTCGACTTTGCCGGTCTTGAAATTCACAGGACGCTGATAGTGTTTCTTTTCGCTTGTCATACTCTTCTCCGCTGTCTATGCGCGTTTATGTCTTCCATAGTTGAAGTAGGCGGCGCATGCCCCTTCACTCGAAACCATGCAGGAGCCGATCGGATTTTCCGGTGTGCAGACGGTGCCGAACGCTCTGCAGTCGGAGGGATGCTTCTCTCCGCGTAAAATGGCGCCGCATTCGCAGGCTTTATTGTCCGGAACCCGACGATATTTAAGTCCGAAGCGCTTTTCCGCATCGAACTCGCTATAGGCGTCTGAAAGCTTCAGTGCGGAATTCGGAACGCTGCCTAATCCTCGCCATTCGAAAGAATCTCTGAGCGCAAAAACTTCATGAACCATCTTCAGCGCTTTGGTGTTGCCTTCAGGTTTGACGGCTCGAATAAATTCGTTTTCGACTTTGGCTTCACCTTTGTTAATCTGACGGATCAGCATGAGAATCGACTGCAGCATGTCCAGGGGCTCAAAGCCTGCGATAACCACCGGTTTATGATGGTCCCGGGCAAAGGTTTCATAGGGTTCGCTGCCGATAATCGTAGAAACGTGCGCAGGACCGACGAATCCGTCAATATGAACCTTTTCGTCATTCTGCAGGATATGGTTCATCGCAGCCGGTGTCAGAACATGATTGCAGAAGACAAAGAAGTTCTTAAGGCCTTCGGCTTTTGCCTGCTTGAGTACAACGGCTGTCGCAGGCGTTGTGGTTTCAAAGCCGATCGCAAAGAAAACGACGTTTTTATCGGGATTGGCCCTTGCGATCTCCAGGCAGTCAGAGGCGGAATAAACCATGCGAATGTCGCCGCCCTGAGCTTTGGCCTTCATCATGGAAAGACCTCCGGAAGCCGGTACTCGCATACAGTCGGCATAGGTGCAGACCGTCGCGCCGTGTTCCAGCGCAAGCTCAATAGCAGAATCAATTCGGCCGATTGGCATGACGCAGACGGGGCAACCGGGTCCGTGAATCATTCGCACGTTCTCAGGAAGCACGCCCTCCAAACCATAGCGGCTGATGACATGAGTGTGGCCGCCGCAGAATTCCATCAGGCGATAACTTTTGTCGCTTTGTACTTCCGCCTTAATGTCCTTAATGATCTTTTTGGCAAGTTCCGTGTCACGGTATTCGGTAATGTATTTCATCGATCCGGTTCCTTAGGCAGGTTGGGAGGCTTGCGCAAAAAGTTCAAGCGTTTTCTGCGCCTCAATCGGATCGATTTTCTGAAGCGCGTATCCCACATGAAGAATCACGTAGTCGCCAACTCTCACATCGTCAATCAGCGCGGTGGAAATTGTTTTTTTAAGACCGGAGATTTCAACAACGGCGGTCTCGTCGTCGATGATTTCTTTGACCTGAACAGGAATGGCTAAACACATAACTAAACTCCGTTATTCGAATGAAGCTTCATCAGCACGGCATAAGCCTGACCGAGAGAGACGCCTCCGTCATTGGGCGGAATGCGAAGCCCTTCATAAACGCTGAGAGAGCCTTCTTCCAAATAATTTCTGAGGCTTCTGCTGAGTCTGGTATTCAGACAGCATCCGCCTGATAAACATACTTTTCTAATCTTGTTTTTTTCTGCGACAGCCAGCGCTAGTCGGCTGAGCGCGAAAGCGACGGTTTCATGGAAGTCAGCCGAGGCTTCAGCCGCAGAACTGTATTGAGTTAAATTTAATAGGAGCGGCACAAAATTGACGCCGCTCTCGCTGAATTCGAGCAGATCCTCGCGCACGCGTCCCTTTGTCCCGTAACCGGCTGCTTGGAAAAGAACCGGTGCTTCTCCTTCATAGGAAGAATGGGTCTTGACACCGGTAAGAGCGGCAGCGGTATCAAAAATCCTTCCTAAACTGGAACTCTCCGGAATCGGCAGGTCCGAGGCAAGCATGCGCTCAATGATCGAAGCGCCTTTGAACGGGAAGAGTCGTTTAGCATTTTCTGCCAAACCGTTTTGGCATAGCAGCGCGTAGGCCATTCTCCAGCCCTCGCGCGCGCATTTGTCGCCGCCGGGAAGAAGAATCGGCGATAGAGACTTCAGGCGCTCAAAACCCAGGGGATCAACTTTCAGCAGCTCGCCGCCCCAGGATTTTCCGTCAGTGCCGAGTCCGACTCCGTCAAGCGCGAGACCCAGCACCGCTTCTTTAAGCCCGTGTTCGGCCATCACCGCGGCAATATGCGCATGATGGTGCTGTACGGCAATGAGTTCGACATCAAACTCATTGGCAAGCTTTTCTGCCAGCACCGTGGAATAAAAATCCGGATGAAGATCGCATGCAATATAGTCGGGCCTGATCTCAAAAACTTCCGACAGATGCCGAATCGCTTTTTCAAGCGTGCGGTCGTTGCTCACTCTGTCTAGGTCACCAATGTGCTGCGTCAAATAAGCATGAGTGCCTTTTGTCAGACACGCGGTGTTCTTTAACCACGCGCCTGCAGCAATGACGGACGGACCTGAGAATGGGAGTGCGATTGCCTGAGGAACGAGACCTCTGGCGCGGCGAATGTACTGAACGTCATTGTCTTTGGCCTGCGCGACCGAATCATCACAGCGGATCAGGATGTCGCGGTTGTGTACAAGGAAACAGTCACAGATGCCTTCCAACAGACGTACCGCCTCGGCGTTGCTGATTACAAGCGGCTCGCCGCCAGCGTTCGCACTCGTCATAACAAGTGTCAAATCGTTGGGTTTCTCATGCCAGAGCGGATCCTCGCTTCGATCGGCCGCTTCAAAAAAGAGCAGCCAGTGAATCGGAGTGTAGGGAAGCATCAGGCCGATGTGCGTCAAATTCGGCGCGATACCGACTAAATGATCGTCTGCGCCGGGTTTCTTCGGCAGAAGCACAATGGGCGCTGCAGAGGACTCGAGAAGCTTCTGAGCTTCTTCGGAAACCTCGGCGATTCTGCGCGCGGACGCGGTATTCTGAACCATTAAGGCAAAGGGCTTGCTCGGTCGCTTTTTGCGTTCGCGAAGACGAGAGACCGCTTGAGCGTTTTTTGCGTCGCAAACCAGATGAAAGCCGCCAAGACCTTTGATTGCGGCAATTTCACCGGCCTTAATCCGTCTCATGACTTCAGCGAGCGGATCATCGGTATTGATCGGAAGCCCGGCTTTGTCAAGCAGCGTGACGTGAGGTCCGCAGACCGGACACGCGTTCGGCTGGGCATGAAATCTTCGATCCAGAGGATCGGTATATTCCTCAAGACAGTCCGAACACATCGGAAAATCTTTCATGCTCGTCTGCGGCCGATCATAGGGAAGATGCGCTGTGATGGTGTAGCGCGGCCCGCAGTGCGTGCAATTGATAAAAGGATAGCGATAGCGGCGATTGTTCTTGTCCGTAAGTTCGGAAAGGCACGCTCTGCAAACCGCCGCATCAGCAGGAATGACGGTGCTGACCGCGTCGCTGTGGCTTTCGAGAATCTTGAATTCGGTAAAGCCGCTCGGTTCGATCTCTTCGGAAACTATAGTTTCGATACTGGCAAGCGGCGGAAGTTCTGTCGTAAGACGCTTCATGAAGCGCGCGATGGAGGCCTCTTCGCCTTCCACTACAGTTTCAACGCCCTGACCGTCGTTTAAGACAGTTCCGTTCAGGTTTTCGTCAGTTGCTAAAACATAAACAAAAGGCCTGAACCCGACTCCCTGGACGGTTCCGTTGATCCTGAGACGACGCGCGCTTATCCTGCTCATGGACAAAACTCCCGATTCACCGATCAGGCTAAACGGCTGAAGCGGTTTTTAAGCCAGCCGATCCATTCGTTCATGCCGGTGCCTTTAGTGGCAGACACTTCGATAATCTCGATGTCGGGATTGACGCGCTTTGCATATTCCTTGCATTTTTCAACGTCAAAATCCAAATACGGCAGCAGATCGATTTTGTTCAGAAGCATCACTGAGCTTGCCGCGAACATGTCCGGATACTTGATGGGTTTGTCTTCACCTTCGGTAACGGAAAGGACGACAACTTTGCAGTCTTCTCCGAGATCGAATGCGGCGGGGCAGACGAGATTGCCGACATTCTCGATAAAGAGAATAGAGCGATCTTCCGGTTTGATCTTTTCGCAGGCTTCATCAATCATTTCCGCGTCAAGATGGCAGCCTTCGCCGGTGTTGATTTGAATCGCGCGGCATCCGGTCGCTCGAATGCGTTCGGCGTCGTTGAGTGTCTGCTGATCGCCTTCAATAACGGCGAGTTTAAAGTCTTTGGAAATACGCTCAATTGTTTTGCAAAGAAGCGTGGTTTTGCCGCTTCCGGGACTTGATACCAGATTCAGAGCAAGAATGTGTTTATTTAAAAACTTCTCGCGGTTCTGCTGGGCTTTTTTGTCGTTTGCGTTCAGTACGTCAATTTCGAGCTGGACGAGACGATCGTTAACTTTTTCCATTTGTTTGGCTTCAAGAGTACGGCACTTCGGTCGGCTGAGAAGCCGTCGAAGCGCCAAATAAAATTATTCGTGATGATGGTGGCCGGCGTCGCCGTGTTCGTGATGGCCGGCATCGTGGTGATGGCGGTGCTGGTCATTGTCGCGATGATGATGGCCGTCTTCATCATGAGGATGTTCATGAGTATGCTGGCAGGCGCCGTGATCATGAGTATGGTCTAAATCTTCAATCTTGGCGCTCTTTCCGCCGCATCCGCAGGTTACGCACATAATGGCTCTCCTTATTAAGTTAACTGCAAAAATTATTCATCGTCTCCAAGCTCAAGCTCGGACACTCTGAATTCCGTTCCGCCGTTGATCGACAGCTGATAGCTCCCGCATTCGGGACAAGCGTCTCCGCGTCGATGCAGAGGTACGGTCTTTTGGCACATCATGCACCAGGCCGTGCCCTGCGGGCGTTCTATTTCAATCTCGGCGCCTTCCATAGGCGTTTCTTGCGAGGCAATTTTGAGGCCCTGCATCAGAGCGTGCATCTCCACTCCGGCAAGCTCTCCGACAATCAGTTTGACTTTTGAGACCTTCCGGGTGTTGTTGGCCTCGGCTGTGTTTTCAACAATCTCGACAATGCTTTGCGCGAGCGACATCTCATGCATGGCACACCTCGACTTCAAAGGCGGTACACGGATCAAAGGAAAGGATGGTGAATTCGGCCGCCTCTTTAAGCGCGGCGGCGTCATCAAACTTCAGAGACATGAGCGCCTGTTTAAACCATTTGGAGCGCACGACGTTGATATCGGTCGGAGTGAGGATGCTATAGTCCTTAATCTTCGCATCCGCTCCGCGGCCTTCGAGCCTTACCGTATGCAGAAGGATTCCGCGTGAATTCTGAACCAGGGAGGCGGCTGCTCCGTTGCTCAGCCTGATCGCGCTGACTGTTTCAAATGGGATGCGTACCAAATCCGCGGCGCTCAGTACTTCCATAAATCGAGCGACAATGCGTGTGTAATTAGTGTTGCCGTCCTGAGCGAGCAGACCGGCCTCAGACGGTCTGTGGGACATGCGGGCAACCGGTCCGGTCAGCGCGTCAACTTCGATGTTCCATGGCTCCTTATCCCAGCATCCTTTTTCTTTCAGCGCCTGCAGAATAAAAGTCGGACTTTTGGTCAGAAGCGGAGCCGGGCACCAGCCTTTTGTACGCTGTGTTTTTGAGATTTTGGCAAAGAAACCGGATAGGCTCTCGGGTTTCGTTTCAATCGTTCCGTTGTAAAGATCCTGTTCCCAATCATTGGAAAAACCGTCAAGCAGCAGATAGGACACCTCGCTTCGAAGCGAAGCCCAGAGTTTCTCGCGCTCTCGAAGATTGTTGTAGGGCAGCTCTTTCAGCTCTTCACAAAGAGCGCGAACATTAATGAGCGACTGAGATTTTGTGCTCAGAAAGTCGCGGCCCGCGCAGCGCATCGCGAAAAAAAGAGTCCCTTCTCGGATGATTTCTAAATGATTGGCAAAGCGGCACTGGGCAATCAGCTCCTGATCCGGATCTTCGTCCGTCGCGGCCGCGCAGGCAAGCTTCGCTGCGGCAAGCTGAGAGTTGGGACAAAGCGCAAAAATAGTCTGGAAAATGTCAAAGGCTTCCTGAGGAGAACGGCCGCGAACCAAATCTTCGACTTTGATTTCTTTCGGCAGTTTGATCTCAACGTCCGTGACGCGATGGTCTCGAACTTTAAGGACAAACTTCATAGAGCCCAAAAAACTCATGATTCTTCCTCCTCTTTTTTTCGGGGGCTCAGAAAAGCCCTTCTAGAGATAGGTCTCTCAATTGCCGCGGAGACCGCTTTTTCAATCGCTTCCGGATCCGTTTCCTTTTCAAACGCCGGAATCGGCGTTCCGAGCTCCGGCTCACCCGCGGGCTTCATCAGCTCATCAAGCGAATACTTGGCGATTTCGACAGCCATTTCATGATCGGCGACAACTTCATCAAGCGGCGACATGAGTGAGCACATTTGGTATTCACCGAGAATGCGGTCGCGGACGCAGATAAAGTCATAGAGCCCCGCGGGAAACGGATAGTTCAGCCTTCTGCCCTCGGCAACGGACTTCCATTTTGAAGGCTGTCCTTTGCTGAGGATCAGGTTCATGCACCAGGGTGTGACAATGACTCCGAGCCAGAAATACTTCCAGCGCCGGAACCCGACCGCCTGGACTCGGACACGCGGATGAAGCATCGGCAGGCCCATCATGCGGGTCTTCCAAATGCGTTCAAATCCGCGTTCCAGCCTCAAAGCCGGATTAGGTTCCCACGGCTCCTCATTTTGCGGAGTAGCCGGAGTCTTTGTCTCGTTCATAATTCTTGGGTACCACTAAAAATAAATCTCTCTCGCAGCCGCATACTGGACAGTTCCAGTACTCGGGCAGCTGAGAAAACGGTGTTCCCGGCATGATGTTCTGATCAATATCGCCGATTTTCGGGTCGTAGACGTAATGACAGACTTTGCACTCAAGGCAGTCGTCGTCCTTGAGTTTGGAGTTGTCTCCGAGGAAAGTTCCGTCAAAAGTGTGCATCATGACTGAAGCTCCACAGCAGGAAGTTCCCAGCTCTGAGTGACCCATTCAATGAGCTCTTTGATTCGAGCGACGGAATCCTCCAAGTCTTCGCTTGCTGCCATTGCCTCTTCAGGAAGTCCTGAAACGACGAGTGTGTTCAGAATCATGAGGCGCGTCGGCGCGTTGTTCAGATACTGAACACGCCAGAGATGACGAACATCGGTAGAAGAGATTCTGCAGTTGCCGAATCCTCTGGAAATGATGTAGACGGCGCCTTCTCCGACCGCTTTGTCAATGACCTGATGGTCTTCAGCCGACATGGGAAGATGACTGAGGTTGACGGTAAAGGCAGGCGAGCCCGGTGCCCAATCCTTGAGCGCGGTCTTTAGTTCCGCCAAAATCGCAGGACTGTTCATCGCTTCCGGACCGGGTTCGACGGGAAGCAGTCCGGGTCTGCTTGTGGCGTAAGCGGCTTCTGCGACACAGGATGGAATCGCGCTCACTTCAACCTGATCGGCAATCGGTCTTCCTTCGCGGAAATAACGCACGCGCCAAACACCTACGTAGACGGACTCCTGAATGCGGATTTCGTCGAACGTGTCATTGGGGATTGTGATGCGGATCGAGACTTCGCCTTCGCCAAGCATCTGATTGATAAGACCGATCGTCTGGGTATCGAACTGATTCAGTGCGAAAGCAGGGCCGGCGTCTCCGCTGTCCGTGTTCCACAGACGCATTTCGTCATACAGATCGATAAAGAACTGACGGCATTTAATCGCGGTTTCCTTATCGGCAATTTCCGGAGTCAGCGGAGCGCTGAAGGTGTCAACTGTGTCGGGCACGCCGATTGTGTTCGCGACAGAGCGATCGGGCTGAGAGCCCGGGCCGACCAAATTGATAGGAATGGATATTGGACTGATGGACATAGTTCTGTACGGTTTAAAGCAAAATGGTTAAATAGAACGAACGGGAATGCCGATGGAAGGCGGATAAGAGGGTTCGCTGTGAATGATTTCATCGGTTTCTTTCACCAGATCGGCCCAAAGGCGCAGACCGTCAACCGCGCCGAGGTATTTACCGTCGCGGAAAAAGACCATCGCGGGCCAGCGCTTGAAACCGTATTTCACGGCGATGCGGCGTGCATTGGGAGGTCCGACGATCGCCCGATGCTCAATCAGCGCGCAGGATTTGGCAAGTTCGGGTCCGATGACCAGCGCGTCCATCGTTTCTTTCATGCGGTTGGGGTCTTCGACAAAGACGACCATGGAAAGACCGGGCTTCTCTAAAAAGTTCGGCAGCGTTTCCGCGTCGCAGGCTTCGAATCCGTGTTCATTGATCATCCGCAGATAAAGCGGGTGGCTGTATAAATCGATTTTTGGGGAAACGGCAAAGAGTTCCATTATTTTTTCCCTTCCAGTTGTTTCTGCAGGTGCGGAGGAAGTTTTCCGGTATTTGCGACAATGTCGGCAAATGCGTCATTGACATCTGGAGTTCCTCCGTTCATCGCGGCCTCCACCGCGTCAAGCGCTTTGTCAACCTGTACCGCTCTTTCGGGCGTGATTTTTTTTACGGCCATGCCGTTCCAGGCAAGGACCCAGTCGCCCGCTTCGACATTGCCGAGCAGCATGACGTCAAGATTTTCCGTCTGACCTCGTCCGACGCAGACGGCTCTTCCTTCAGAGGGAAGAGATTTCACTTGCATAGGAATTCCGACGCACATTATTCGCTCCGTTTTACATTCAGATGCGCAAAACGAATATCGCCTTCACGGCAGGCTTCCTCCGGAGTCGGTCTGCCTTCTTCATAATTTTTAATATTGAGACACTCGGCGTCCATCAGAGCGGGGACGGTTTCGTTTTCACTGCGCTCGCGTACACCGACGTCCCATTCGCGAAGAATGTGATAGCCGTCTGCGACCGCCTGAGGGATGACATCTTTGGCTTTCTGAGATAGGGATCCGCCGTAGTCGTCAAGCAGAACCGGCTGGAATCCGACGACGGCGATTTCTTTAGGTTCGCATCCGCGAAGCATGGCCGCGGCGAGCAGATCATTCATTCCGTCCTGATGCGGAGAAATTTTGGTCGAGGTCCAGATGCGGATGTCGTCATTGCGCAGTACGGTCAGTTCGCCCGGCGCACCGTGGAAGTCGCAGCAGTCAAAAACCAGAAGATTTTCTGTGCGGCAGATTCGATCGAACAAATACATGCCGAGCGTACCGCCGTCCGCAACAAGATTATTGACATCGGTCAGCGCATATTTACTGTTGAACTGTTCAACCGCTCTGACGCCGAAACCCTCGTCGGCCCAGAGAATATTGCCGATGCCAAGAACTAAACAAGGGATGTCTTTTACTGTGTTCATGTAATCCTCTTTAATCTGCCACCGATCTAGTTACTTTTCAGGATAAATCAGACAGAACGTAGTGTAAACCCTTGTATCGAGGAATTTAAAAATGTAACTAAATTGAGCTGTGTTTTTACGGATTAATCCGAAAAGCTTTATGGGAGGGCAATTAAAAAAGAAGCGTTAAGGAAATGCGTCAAAAGGAAGATTTTAGGCAGTCGGAAACAAGATAAAATGCCGAAATCCATTAATGCGCCGATTCTTTGTTCTCTTTGATTTGCAAGGATTCTTCCGCTTCTTTTTCAAGCGCGACATGAAGGTCCCAGCGCATCTGCAGCATCAGCCAGAATTCAGGCTCCGTTTTAAAGAAACAGGCAAGCCGGATGGCGGTATCTGTTGTAATGGAGCGCTTGCCTACAATGAGCTCATTAATTCGTCGTCTGGAGACGCCGAGGGCGAGGGCAAGCTGAGACTGTGTGATATTGAGCGGTTCTAAAAAACGTGACTCAAGAAAGGCTCCGGGGTGCGGAGCACTTCTTGAGGAACGCGAAAAACGACCGCGGAGCGGAATGGAATTTTCCTTCACACGGTCGTTTTTGTTTGTCATAACACTATCGCTGTAAGGTTAGGCTTTCTTCTGAGCCGGGGCAACATTGTTGCCGGGCTGCGGAATCGGCTCCTTAAAGAAGCGAATGCCGTTAATCATCGTTGAGACCTGAGTACCGCCGCCCATGATGTCTTCACGGAAGCTCATGTAAAGGTGAGCGCAGAGGAAGATCAAGAGGTAGTACATCAGCAGATGGTGTGTGGTACGAACGACCTGAGGGCCGCCCATCCAGGCAGTAACCCATCCGAACCAGCTCATCCAGCCGGTGTCCCATCCCCACTGTTCGGCATAAAGACCGAAACCGGTGATGATGATGGCGATAGAACCAAGCACATACATTAAGCACATTGCTGTCTGAGCAAGCGGGTTGTGGCCCACGTACTCTTTCGGGTGCTTATTGAGGAACAGATAATAGAAAGCCGTTCCGAAGATGCCCTTGATCCACTGCATGTCCCAGAAGGGCAGCAGGAAGATCATGCGGGAATACTTGTTGCCGACAAATGCCCAGTAAATACGGTAGAGCATCAGTACGGAGAAAAGCATACCGAAGACAAAGTGCAGGAGGAGTATGTGCCCGAAGAAGTAAGTATTCCATGTCTCGGCATAGTTCGGAATAGGCGGCCAGCCGATTAGGAATCCGGTGACTACGAGCATGAAAAAGGCGAGACACTGGGCCCAATGCCAGAAGCGTACAGGAGCTTCATACACATATACGGGCTCGATCGGGCCTTCTTCGATTTCGTAAGACCATTTCGAGATTTTCATAAAACCTCCCAATTAACGGACTTGAACTGTACAGAGTTCTTCGCCGTCTTTAGACATAACGTGTGTGGCGCAGGCCAGGCACGGGTCAAAACTGTGGATCGTACGGAGGATTTCCAGCGGCTGGTCAGGAATACCAACCGGTGTGCCGAGCAGAGCGGCTTCATAAGCGCCGAGCTGGCCCTTCGGATCACGCGGGCTGGCGTTCCAAGTGGAGGGAACAACCGCCTGCCAGTTTTCGATAACGCCGTCTTTAATGACGCACCAGTGGCCAAGCGCACCGCGGGGAGCTTCGGCCGGGCCGACGCCTTTAAGGGCGCCCTGAGGCCATGTGCTCGGTTCCCACTTGCTCATATCGGCAGCGACTTCATCACCCGCTTTAATGTTGGCTTCGAGGTCGTTGATGAATTCGAGCATCATGTCGGCAGCCATTCTGCATTCCAGGCCTCTGGCAAGCGTACGGCCGAGGGTGGAGAAGAGGGCTTCGACAGGAACGCCGGCTTGCTTGAGCGCCTGATCAACCAAGTCTTTCTGACGCGGCATGCCCTTCGCATAAGCGACGACCATACGTGCAAGAGGACCGGTTTCCATCGCGTGACCGTTCCAGCGCGGAGCTTTAATCCAGGAGTAGCGGCCTTCAGCACCGAGCCACTTGATGTCGGTCTTGGTGCCTTCGTAGTCAACACCGGCTTTGCCGAGATCAAAGTTCGGATCGGTGATACCGTCCCACGGATGCAGACCGGCGTCAGGCTGCGGATATTTGTACCAGGCGTGATCAACGAATTCCTTGATCTGTTCCGGATCCTTAAGGTCAACCGGATGGATTTCGTTGAGCTTGCCGTCGATGATGGCGCCGTTCGGCATGAGCAGGCTCTTTTCAGAGAGGTCATTGGCATACAGCGGGAAATCGCCGTAGCAAAGCAGATTCTGATTGGAGAGTCCGCCGCCGATCTTGAACCAATCTCTGTAGTAGTGGGCCATAGCCATCAAATCAGGGTAATAGACTTCATTGATGAATTTGATGGTGGACTTAGCCACATCGCGCATGAAGTTCATCCAGACCTGGTTGATCATGATGCCCTGGGCGCCGGTGTCGTTCATATTAATCGGGCAGGGAACACCGCCGACCAGATAGTTCGGATGCGGGTTCTTGCCGCCGAGGATCGCGTGAACTTTAACGATCTCGCGCTGGAAGTCCAAGCTTTCGAGATAGTGGGTTACGCCGAGCAGGTTCACTTCCGGAGGAAGCTTGTATGCGGGGTTGCCCCAGTAAGCGTTAGCGAAGATACCAAGCTGGCCGCTGGCAACGAATTTCTTCAGACGGTCCTGAACTTCTTTGAAGTAAGCCGGAGAAGAAAGTGCGTGGCTGGAGATGGACTGCTGCAGTTCGCTGGTCTTTTTCGGGTCGGCGCTCAAAGCGTTGACAACGTCGATCCAGTCAAGGCCGTGAAGCTGATAGAAGTGTGTCAGATGGTCCTGAGCGTAAAGGGTCGCATTCATCAGGTTGCGGATGATGTTTGCGTTCTTAGGAATCTTGATTCCGAGAGCGTCTTCAACCGCACGAACCGCAGAAAGGGCGTGAACGCCGGTACAGACACCGCAGACACGTTCCACAAAAGCCCATGCATCGCGCGGATCGCGTCCTTTAAGAATAACTTCGAGGCCGCGCCACATTGTGCCGGTAGACATTGCGTCGACAATGACATTGTTTTCATCGAGGACGGCTTGCATACGTAAGTGACCTTCGATTCGGGTGATCGGGTCAACAACAACTTTCTTGTTTGCCATTATTCATTTACTCCCATGTCCTTGTTGACTTCTTTTGATTTGGCACGAGCAACCGCACTGGCAGCGGCGTGAACTGCGACGGCAGCGCCGACGACGCCCAAAGCGGCCAAGCCGACTCTGTCAGCTGTGGCTTGGATACCCAGACCCCAGCTCGGCGGAAGGATAGTCGGTTCGTGAGCATAGAAACTGCCCTTATCCCAGAAGTTGTCTTCGGAACAGGCGATGCAGGGATGGCCGGATTCAACAGGCCAAGAGAGCATATCGTTCCAGCGGATTGAAGAGCAGGAGTTGTATGTGATCGGGCCCTTGCATCCGACTTTGTAGAGGCAGTAGCCGAGTTTGGCGCCCATATCGTCGAATTTTTCAACGAACTGGCCGGCGTCAAAGTGCGCGCGGCGATAGCATTTATCGTGGTTGCGCTGGCCGTAGAACATCTTCGGACGAAGCTGAGCATCCACCGGAGGCAGACGGTCATAGGTGAGCATGTAAGTGATCACGCCCGTCATGACTTCAGGAATCGGGGGACAGCCCGGAACACGGATGATCGGTTTGTCTTTGATCACGTCAGTGATCGGGACAGACTTAGTCGGATTCGGTTTGGCCGTGTTGATGCAGCCCCAGGAAGAGCAGGAGCCCCAAGCGATAATGGCTTTAGCGCCTTTAGCGACATGGAGGAGTTTTTCGAGGAAGGGTTTGCCGCCGGGCAGACAGAACATGCCGTCTTCGCCAAGGCAGGGAGAACCTTCAACAGCAAGGATGTAGTTGCCGTAGAACTTTTTCATCACATCTTCAAGGGCCTGATGGTCCTGTTCACCGGCGGCAGCCATCAGGGTGTCGTCGTAAGCAAGAGAAATCATCGAAAGGATGACGTCTTTTGTCAGCGGATGGTAAGAACGGATGAAGGATTCGGTACAGCAAGTGCATTCGAGGCCATGAAGCCAGATCACAGGTGTTCTGGGTTTAGTTTCCATCGCATGAGCGATGTCCGCTGCGCCGTTGGCTCCGAGCCCGAGGGAAGCGGCTGTCAGAGAGCAGAATTTAAGGAAACTGCGTCTCGAGACTCCTTGCCGCCGCATCAATTGATAATTAGTTTCTGTCATAGAAGCATCTTCTCTTTAGTTGCAGGGGCTGCCTTAAGCAGGCAGGGTTTAGATACACACGTATAAAAACTGTTTACCATTCTAAGCGTTTAACCTTATATTTGATAGTTGGCATTTAAAAGCAAAATTATTTTTTAATCATATAGTTATATAAAAAGCCTGGAATTAAATGTAACGCATTCCGTTACATAAAGTTAGAAGATAGACCGTTTTGGGAATAGGTATGAAGCGTGGTCTTCTGAGCTCCAATGGATCGATCTTTTAGCTCTAGTACTCATAAGGTTGGTTTAATCGCGGATTCATAAAATTTAGCCTAACCCGTATTCAACTCATTTCATTCATGCCCAAGGACACTTCCAATTTGGAGCTCAGAGGTATTCGCTGCATCCGAGGGGAACGGCTTTTATTTTCTAAGCTTAGTTTCCGCTGCTCTGCAGGGACTCTGGTCAGGATCGCCGGTCCGAACGGAACCGGAAAGACGACGCTTCTGCGTCTGCTTGTCGGACTTATGCAGCCTCAGGAGGGCGAAATTCTTTGGAATGGGAAGGCGATTCTGAAACTTAAGGAAGAGTTCTGGCAGAACCTGATTTATATCGGTCATTTGAACGGCGTCAAGGACGAGCTGACCGCTCGTGAAAATCTCCTGGTGAACTGCGAGATCGGAGAGCATCCCATTACGGCGGAGCAGGCTGATGAGGCGCTGGAGAAAGTCGGGCTTGCCGGTTTTGAAAACAATTTAACTCGGCATCTTTCACAGGGACAGAGAAGAAGGGTTGCGCTTGCGCGTCTTTATGTCAGCCGGCATGCGCCGTTTTGGGTTTTGGATGAACCCTTTACCGCTCTGGATGTGAAGGCCGTGGACAATCTAGCCAATCTGATTGCTCAGCATGTCAACGAAGGCGGCATTGTCGCTTTCACGACGCATCAAGAAGTGCCGATCGCGGCAAACCGATCCGAGCGGATCGATCTTACAGGCGGACGCTGGCTGAACGCCTCCATAGGCAAAGGCCGTAAAGAGGTTTGATCATGCTGAGGTTATTTATCGCCATTGTCCGACGCGACCTGAAACTTGCACTTCGACTTAAGTCGGACGTACTGAACACGATTTTCTTTTTCATTGTTGTGGTCACGCTGGTGCCGCTTGGCATCGGTCCGGATCAGCAGCTGCTTCGCATGATCGCGCCCGGCGTTGTTTGGGTCGCCGCTCTTTTGGCTGCGCTTCTGTCTCTTCCGCGCCTCTTTAATAATGACTATGCGGACGGAACGCTCGAGCAGATGCTGCTTTCGGGAGAACCCCTGACCATTATTGTGATTGCCAAAGTTTTCGCACACTGGCTGACGACCGGTATCCCGCTGACTGTCATTTCCGGTCTGTTGGCACTGATGTTTGACTTGGAAACGGACGTGGCTTTGGTACTTATGAGCGCGCTTTTCATCGGAACTCCGGTTCTGAGTTTGGTCGGAAGTGTGGGCGCGGCGCTTACGCTGGGCCTGAGAGGCGGCAGTGTTCTGACATCTCTTCTGGTTCTGCCGCTTTATGTTCCGGTTCTTATTTTCGGCGCGGGTGCCGCTGAAGCAGTCTCGGTCGGAATTTCCGCGACCGCTTATTTCCTTATCGTCGGCGCGCTGACGCTGTTTTCGCTTGTGGTCATGCCGATTGCGACTGCGGCAGCCCTGAGGATCGCATCAGATTGATAATTTAGAGTGTATTGAGATGACTAAACCCTTATCACTTTTCACAACCGAGCGCATGTACGCGTTTGCCGGAAAAATGGTGAAACCGTGTTTTATTTTGGCGCTGATGGTGATTCTGGCCGCGCTGACCGTCGGCTTCATTATTGCGCCGGTGGATGCCACACAAGGCAACTCGTACCGAATTCTTTACATTCATGTTGCGTGCGCCTGGATGGCGATGCTGCTTTATGTCGTCATGGCGGTGTACTGCGCGCTGGGTCTGATTACCCAGAACCGTCTTTGGCCGATGATTGCTGCGGCTTTAGCGCCGACCGGCTGCCTGATGGCATTCCTTTCGCTCTGGACAGGTTCTCTTTGGGGCCGTCCCACATGGGGCGCCTACTGGGTTTGGGACGCGCGTCTCACAAGCGCTCTGATCCTCTTCTTTTTCTATCTCGGCTACATTGCTCTGCAGAACGCAATTCCCGATTGGCGCCGTGCCGATAAGGCCTGCGCGGTCATCGGCGTCGTCGGCGTGATCAACGTACCGATCGTTTATTTTTCCGTTCAGTGGTGGAACACGCTGCATCAGGGCGCGTCGATCACCTCTTCAGGCTCCTCGATTCATCCCATGATGCTTACCGCACTTTTGCTGATGGTCGCAGGATTCTGGCTTTATACATTCGCTGTTACCTTTGCCCGTCTTCGCTCGATTATTTTGGAGCGGGATAAAAACCAGCCATGGGCTCAGGAACTCGCAATTAAAGGAGAACTCTGATGGGACAGTGGGAAAGCATTTCAGCCTTTATCTCCATGGGAGGTTACGGACAGTATGTCTGGGGTAGCTACGGCATGGTTTTATTTTGTTTTATCTGTGAAATTGTCGGTTTAGTCAGGCGCCGCCAGAAAGCAGCCAGAGAGCTGCTGATGGAAGCCAGAGCGCATCAGTCGGAGGAAGATCTATGAACTCGAGCCAGAAGAAACGTCTGAGTTTGGTCGCGGGAGGCGTCGTTATCTGCGGCGCTGCTGTCGCATTGGTTATGAACGCGTTTGAGGAAAACCTTGTGTTCTTCTTCTCGCCGTCGCAGGTTGCGGCGCATGAGGCGCCCGAGGGCAGAGCTTTTCGTATCGGCGGCTTTGTTCAGGAGGGCTCGGTGGTTCGACAGCAGGACGGCGTGACCGTACGTTTTGAAGTGACCGACACCGCGCACAGCGTTCCTGTGACCTACAAAGGCAGCCTGCCGGATCTGTTTAAGGAAGGAAAAGGCGTGGTTGCGCAGGGCAAGCTGATGAATGGTACTTTTGTTGCCGATCAGGTGCTTGCCAAGCATGACGAGAACTATATGCCTCCGGAAGCTGAAAAAGCCGTGAAAGAGGCGCATGAGAAAGCTCATGCCAAGAATGCAAAAAAGGAGCTCTAATAAATGATTCCGGAGTTAGGACACTTTTCCCTGATTTTGGCGCTGATCGCCGCGATGATTCAGGGAATTCTGCCGCTTGCCGGCACAGCGTTCGGCGTTAGAAGCTGGATTAATGTTGCGCGCCCGGCGGTTTTTGCCAACGCTTTATTCTGTCTGATCGCTTTCCTGTGCCTTGGCTGGAGTTTTTATGTGAGCGACTTTTCCGTGATGAACGTCGCAAACAATTCCAACAGCATGCTGCCGTGGTTCTATCGGCTGTCGGCGACATGGGGCTCTCACGAAGGTTCAATCCTTTTATGGACGCTTCTTCTTGCGCTTTGGGGCTTGGCGATCGCGCTCTTCTCGCGTCGTCTCCCTGACGAAGTCATGGCTCGCGTCATCGGCGTTATGGGTCTCATATCTGTTGGTCTGACACTCTTTATGCTTTTGACGAGTGATCCGTTTATTCGTCTTTTCCCGGCCGCCCATGAAGGCCGCGACCTGAATCCTCTGCTGCAGGACCCGGGTATGGTATTCCATCCGCCGCTGCTTTATATGGGTTATGTCGGTATGGTTGTTCCTTTTGCCTTCGCGGTCGCAGCGCTTTTAGGCGGCAGACTTGACGCGGCTTGGGCAAGATGGACGCGTCCCTGGACAAGCGTCGCCTGGATTTTCCTGACGCTCGGCATCGCCCTGGGTTCCTGGTGGGCTTACTACGAGCTCGGCTGGGGCGGATGGTGGTTCTGGGATCCGGTTGAAAACGCTTCTTTCATGCCTTGGCTGACGGCGACGGCTCTGCTTCACTCTTTAGCGGTTACCGAAAAGCGCGGAAGTTTCAAAATTTGGACAGTGCTGCTTGCGCTGATCACATTCTCGCTTTCGCTGCTTGGAACTTTCCTGGTTCGTTCCGGTGTGCTGACATCCGTGCACGCTTTCGCAACCGATCCGCAGCGCGGTCTCTTTATTCTTGCACTGCTTGTTCTTGTCATTGGCGGATCTCTTCTTCTTTTCGCTTGGAGAGCGCCGAAGGTCGGCACCGGCGGTTCCTTTGAACTCTTTTCACGCGAAGCGATGCTGCTCGTGAACAACGTGCTTCTGGTTGTTGCGATGGCCGCTGTTCTTCTCGGCACGCTTTATCCGTTATTCATCGACGCGCTGAACGCAGGCAAGATTTCTGTCGGACCTCCGTACTTTGATTCCGTTTTCGGACCGATCATGATCCCCGTCATTTTGCTGATGGGTGTTGGACCGCTGGTACGCTGGAAAGACGCCAATGTGACAGATCTGGTCAAACGCGTGGCATGGTGCTTTATCGCAGCATTGGTCTGCGGCGCGGCGATTCCTCTTGCTCTGGGCTGGCACACCTGGACATTTATCGGTCTCTCACTCGCTTTCTGGGTTCTCTTCACCTT
Organism: Parasutterella muris; assembly: GCF_009767915.1. Lineage (GTDB taxonomy): Bacteria > Pseudomonadota > Gammaproteobacteria > Burkholderiales > Burkholderiaceae_F > Parasutterella > Parasutterella muris. The sequence goes on along the minus strand of NZ_WSRP01000004.1, from coordinate 22,321 downwards.
TATTGAAAGCCTGAGAGAGGGTATTCGCAATTTCAAAGGAAACTTCTTCGGCAAACTGTTTAAGCTTTCCCGCGCCTGGTGGGGCATGTCGATCGCTCATTTAGGCGTCGGCGTCTTCATTGTCGGTGCCGCAATGGTCATGACCTACGCGCTGGAGCGTGATGTTACGATGACACCGGGGCACGATGTTTCTGTTGGCGAATACGTCTTCAAATTTAATGACGTCAAGACCGGCATTCGCGGACCTAACTTCCTCGCTGACGAAGGACAGTTTACGGTTTACAAGAACGACAAAGAAGTTGCGCAGCTGAGTCCTCAGAAACGCAAATATTTCTCGAGCGAAATGCCGATGACTGAAGCGGCAATCTCCTCAAGCATTACCGGTGATCTTTACGTTTCCATGGGCGCACAAACCGCCGAAGGCGCTTGGGTTGTTCGTGTGTATGACAAACCTTTCGTCACATGGATTTGGTGGGGCTGTCTGATTATGTCGCTCGGCGCGCTGATCGCAATCTTGGACAGACGTTACCGCGCACGTTCGCGACGCGCCAAACAGGCATAAAGGCAGGATTGAATTATGAAAATGAAATACATTATTCCGCTGGTTATTTTTCTGGCGCTTGCCGGCTTCCTTATGGTCGGTCTTCAGCATGATCCGAGAGAAGTTCCCTCTCCGCTGATCGGCAAACCCGCACCTGAATTTTCTCTGCCGAGATTGGACGATCCTTCTAAGAAGGTCACCAAGCAGGACATGCTGGGCAAGGTTTGGCTTATGAACGTTTGGTCCTCCTGGTGCGGATCCTGCCGTCAGGAACATCCCATCATGGTCAAAATCGGAAAAGACGGACAGAAGATCGTGCCGATCATTGGTCTGGATTACAAAGACAAAGATGCTGACGGTTTGAGATTCCTTCGTCAGGGCGGAGATCCCTATGACTTTTCTATTAAGGATCCGACCGGCGAAGTCGGCATTGAGTTCGGCGTGTACGGCGTGCCTGAGACTTTCGTGATCGATAAGAAAGGCGTGATTCGCTACAAACAGATCGGTCCGATCACTCAGCAAGCCTGGGATAAGACCATTCATCCTCTCATCAAGGAGCTTAAAGCAGAATGATTAGAAAGTTTTTACTTGCCCTGATGCTGGTCGTGAGCGCAGCTTCCTGCGTCTTTGCCCAGCAGAGCACGCCCGCTCCTGATGTCAAACCGACAATTTTGGATCCGGTCGCCAATAAGCGTGTTGCGGAAATCTCCTCGCAGCTGCGCTGTCTGGTCTGTCAGAACCAGTCTATTGCGGACAGCAACGCTGAACTGGCTATGGATTTAAAGAAACAAGTCGTCAAACAAATTGCTGAAGGCAAAAGCAATCAGCAGATTATTGACTTCATGGTTGATCGATACGGAGATTTCGTTCTTTACAACCCGCCCTTTAAGCTCAGCACTCTGCTTCTGTGGGTCGGACCGGCGCTTTTCTTTGTTCTGGCGCTTGCCGCATTATTCTGGACTTTGGCAAAGCGCAAAAAACAGAAAGCAGTTCCGCTGACTGAAGAGCAGCGCAAGCGGGCAGAGGCCTTGCTTAAAGGTCAAATCAATCAAAAAGGAGACCATTAATGCTGACCTTTATTCTTTCTGCGGCCGGTATGACTCTGGTCCTTCTTTTGATTATTGCGATTCCGCTGATTGTGAACAACAAGCGGAACAAGGATGCCGATGAGCTGCCGCAGGTTAATCTGTCCATCTATCGCGATCAGTTCAAAGAGCTTGAAGATGAGAGAGCGCGCGGCGCGATTTCTCAGCATGAATTTGATGAGAGCCGCTCCGAGCTTGAGCGTCGTGTTTTGGAAGAGTCGGTTCCGGAACAGCTCGCTGAGAGTGGAAATTCCAAGATCGGCACATATACGGCGATTGGACTCTTCCTTTTGATTCCGCTTTTTGCCGCAAGTCTCTGGGCGGCTACGCAGCATATCGGCGATTTCCGTCTTGACGGAGGCCGCAACGAAGGAGTCGCGGACTACACCACCGGTCAGATGATTCGTCAGCCCGGTGAAATGCATGACATGAATTCTGCGCTTGAGAAACTGAAGGCGCATCTCAGAGAAAATCCCGGTGATCTCAACGGCTGGATGATGCTCGGCCGCAGCATGCTCACGATGAAGAACTACGGAGAGGCTGCCAGTGCGTTTGAGCGCGCCAATCAGATCGCTCCCGGAAACCCTGTCGTGATGACTGACCTTGCAGACGCGATCGCTATGGTTCAGGGTCAGGATCTGAGCGGCCGTCCCTGGGAGCTGATCAACGCGGTCCTTAAGAAGGATCCGACCAATTGGAAAGCTCTGATGATGGCCGGTTCCGATTACTTCAACCACGGCGACTACAGAAAAGCCGTAATGTATTGGGAGTTCCTGCTGAACAACATGCCGTCCAATGATGGACGTCGCGACGGTGTGATCGCAAGCATTCAGGAAGCGCGCCATCTGGGCAATATTGTCGGACCGGTTAAAAACACACTGGGTCTCGGCGCAGCTTCTGAAGACATGGAAAACCACATTCCTCTGATGAGCCAGATGACCAAGAGCGGAGCGGCACCGCTGAGTCAGAGCCCGGTTCCCGAAAAGCAGGATGCGGCTAAACCGACACATCACATTTCCGGCGTGGTTGAAATTTCTGAAGCGCTGCATGAAAAGATGGGCGATCTGGACACCCTGTACGTGACAGCCCGTCCCGCAAGCGGCGGCAGAATGCCGATCGCTCAGCTGAAGATCAAAGTTCTGAGCTTCCCGGTTCACTTCACGCTGGACAATACAATGGTCCCGCCGATGGACATGGGCGGCGGTACGCTCGATCAGCATGAAACTGTTATGGTGACCGCACGTTTAGGCAAAGCGAATCAGACAATGCCTGCGAACGGAAACTTTGAAGGCAGCAGCGGTCAGCCGATCAAAGTCGGCGATGAGGACGTCAAGATCACACTCGACTCCATCTTAGCCCGTTAATAAAAACAGGCAATTAAAGAACCGGGACAGCTTTACTAAAAGCTCTCCCGGTTTTAATATTCTTATTTTTTGCAAAGAGAAGAAAAATGCTCAGGAGAAAATTAATCCAAGCCATCGGAGCAGCCGCTGTCGCTGCTTCTTTGTATATGCCCGCCGCATTTGCCGCTCAGCTGACCACTCCTTCTTTCACGGTTGAGCTCAGCGGCGATTGGGCAAGTCAGAAGCTTCCCGCCAATATGGCTCAGCCCGGTGTCGAAACTTATCTGCTCGCAAGTAAAAAAGCCGGCGTCGGAATTCTCTTCAATATCATGAAATCCGACATGAAGCCTAAAGAAGCGATTCAGGTAATGGCAGACAATTTGAAAAAACAAGGAATGAGATTCACGATGAATCCGATCCAGCTTCCTGGTCAGGATGCCTACCAAATGGCTTACACCACCCGCAATGCTCGTATGAAGAGCACAGCCTATGTCGCAGGAAACGGAAAGCGTCTATCCAATATCACGATCATGGGACCGAAGCAGTCCGAAGCGCTTGAGGTTTTAAAGACATTGACGCCGAAAGAACAAGGCGTATTCCCGAAGTTCTAATTCGGAACTCTATAAAGAGGCAGGGTGCACAGGCGCTCTGCCTTTATTACTTAAGCTTGTACTGATAACGCACTTCCTGATAAATATTCATGGGTTCTACGCCCGTGGAGTGCGGTCTTTTGACGAGTCCGCTGCAGGCCTTGACCGCGTAGAGCGCGGCCTCGTCAAGTTTAGATGAGCCGGAACTCTTATAGAGCGAGGTATGTGTAAATACGCCGTTGGCGTCGACCTGAATTTTGTAGAGTGCGATACCGATAAGCCTTGCCGAATCCGGCATGAGAAATCGTCTCGCATGTATGCAGAGTGAAACGTCCTCTAGGTACTGTAGGTAAATCTCACGCTTCTTATCTGCAATTTTCTTTTCCGTCAGATTGTTTTCGGAGAGTGATTCCATTCCGATGGATTCGCCGCTTGGGGAAGCAGCGGCTGTAGAGGTTTCCAGTTTGACAATGACGTTCAGCGGCACATCTTCGGTCTCATATTTGGGAGAAGGAAAAAATATGAGGCCGAAACAATGTACGGCGATCGCGCAGGCGATACCGATCTTCAGAGTGTCGCTTGCCGTTTCATTCATTTTTCTGCCCTCGGAGCTGTGGCAACATGCAGTTTTTCTCCGCCGTGCTGACGCACTGTGTCCACAAGATAAATCATCTCGCCCGCAGGCGCTTTTGGATCAGCCATCAGAACGATCTGACCGGGTCTGGCTTTGAACTGCATAATAATTGAGGCGAGCCGTTCATCAAGTTCTTCTTTTTTCGTGGGAACGCCGTCACAGAGAAATGTTCCGTCCCGGTTGAGTCTGATTTCAACGACGCGTCCGGAAAGCGCTTTGGAAGTGCGGGCTGCCGGTAAATCAAAGTCAATAGAATGGACCGCGAAGCTAGCCGCGAGAATAAAGAAAATTAATAGAATGAAGACAACATCGATCAAAGAGGTGAGATCTGTTGTACCGTCCTGGTCCGCTTGCGGTTTAACTCGAAGCATAGAGTCCTCCTTGTCGTCTTCAGTCCTGTGATTCCTTAAGAAGGATCGCTGTGTTGGAGAGTCGATTGAAGAAATCCAAGCGTTCAGCTTCGATCGATAAGAAGACTCGGTAGCAGAGAATTGCGAGAATAGCGATGATGAGGCCTGTCGCGGTCGTGATGAGCGCCTGCCAAATTCCGTCAGCGAGCAGTTCCATGTCGATGCCGCTTCTTGACTGAGCGACCACTGCGAAAGTCTGGATCATGCCGATGATCGTGCCAAGCAGACCGAGAAGCGGAGAGACGCGTCCTAATGTGGCAAGAAGGGCGCAGCGCCTTTCTAAAAACGCGGCTATATCGGTGACGGCTTCCGTTAGGTATCCTTCGTAAAGAGCGGCTTTCTTTTCGCTTTGGAGCGCGTTTGCGTAGGATTTAAGCCAATCGGTTTCGCGGAGGATTTCAGCGGCCTGAGCGTTGTTTCCAGAGCGAACCGCTTCGGAGATTTTTTCGCGCTGAGTCTTATCCGGCATCGGATTCCAGATCAGTGTCAGAGAGCGGTCAATAATGAGCGCGAGCACAATAACAGAGATGAGAAGCAGCGGGATCATGACCCAGCCGCCGGCATAGATCAGAGACATTTTTGTTTCCTTATCGCGGTAGAACCGGCCTGAGGCTTAAGTCCTTTTCCAATAATAGTAAGCCAGCGGTCACATGCGAGTAAATCTTCTCGAGCTTCGCTTACCGTCAGCATCCCGTCCGTATACTGAACCTCGCAGCATCCTTTTTCGCGGACGTCAACAATTCCTTTGGCTCGGAAAATCTTTCGTCCGGACTGCCGAATGATGGTTTCTATTTGATCTAATTCCACGGGTTCGCCGAGCATGACGGAACAAGTTTCATAGACGCTCGCGCCTGGTTTCATCGCAAAGCCCGCGTTGCTGAGAAGCATGGTGTCTTCGCCGGGATTATGTTTTCTCGAAGTAAAGAGACCGTATTTTTTGTCAATCCAGAGATTGAAGAAATGATCGAGCGCGGCGAAGTTGGCGTTTCCGTTGGCGGAAATCACGGTGAGCGCTTTTTTATTCATTGCCCGAAGGCTGTGAACAAGGCCTTCAAGACTATCGTCACAAACCAAATCCGCTTTGCTGATTACGAGCACGTCGGCTCGTTCGATCTGGGCTTTTCTCAGTTTATCGCCGAGGTATTCCGGATGAGAAATCAGGTTTGGAGCGTCCGCGACGGAGACGACGAGACCAATCTTGCAAATGTCGGAGAGTTCTTCAAGTGAGTGCACCACGTTATCAGGATTAGCAAGTCCTGTGGTTTCAAGAATCATTTGATCTGCGGGTGTGCTTTCGATTAAGCGTAGGATGCCGGGACGAAGACTGTCCGACAGAGAGCAGCAGACGCAGCCGTCATTGAGTGCTTCTACACAGGTTTCGTCTCCGATCAGCGCGGTGTCCAGATCGATGTCGCCGAATTCATTTTGAATCACGCCGGTAAAGCGTTCACGGGTATGCAGAAAATTCAGCCAGTTCTGAAGAAATGTGGTTTTGCCGGAACCGAGAAATCCGCAAAGGATATGGATTAAAGGCTGTTCGGCTAAATCAATCTCATCGGGCCGATAGGACAGAGGAGGAGCTTTTAGAGAAATGAAGTCTGAGCCGGTATCCTCTTCTTCGTCTTCAAAGACGGAAAGCCCGAATTCGGCTTCGATGAAATAATTATTTCTATCCGGTGCCGCTCGGCTCTTTAAGACATGCAGCCGGCCTTCTGTCTTGAAGACTTCTGCAAAAGAATGGTACAGAGCGGCAAAAAGCGCTGACAGCATGCGTGCGGGACGCATGGGTCGTTCGGTAAAGCGCGGGTTGCGTTTTGCGGTCCGCATGGAAAGATTAAACCCTTCTTTGTCACGCCTGAAAATCAGGCTGAGTGTTCCGACTCGGAAATCTTCGAATTCTTCGACATATTTGGAAAGTTCCCGAATCTTTGGAATATGGGCGTCGTTTTCGTAAAGCGCTTTCATATCTTCGGTCAGATATGAAAGGGTAGTGTCTTCAACAGGGAAGGCGTATAAGGAGCATGTGGATGCGATCGCCTCATCGTCATACTCTTCTCCGTCGAAGACAATACCGTAGACAAGATCGCTGTTTGCCAGCCTCATGGTCCAGGAAAACTTCCCGGCGTTTGAAGGTAAAAAACCTCGCCATCCCAGACTTCTTGCAACTCTGCGTTCAAGGTGAATCTGCATGAAGAGGTTGTGAAGAAGCGTCGAACCTTCGTTTTGCGACGCAGGGGAAAGATCTCTTGGAATTAAGCAGTCTAACAGCATATTATTTTCTTTCCCCGCCCTCTGCGGGGCGGGTGTTTAAGTCAATCAGCTCGGGAAGACGAGGGTGTCTCCGTTGCCTAAGTAGTTAGTGGTCTTGGAGCGGAACCGAGCCGTGCCCTGCACAACCGGATAGCCGGCGTCCACGAACTTCTGGGCGGTGATGAGGCCGGTACAGTGGTTGCAGCCGACTTTCTCGAGTTCCCACTTCTTCAGACCGATAACAAGGTCGTCATACTTCGGATCCCAGTCATCGAACGGCGAGATGTGCAGACCGCCGTAGAGGCCGTAGAACTTGTCTTTTTCATAGGCAATTTCTTTGTAGGCCGTGTCCGCAAAGAGGATGATGCCCTGATGGCAGCATCCGGTGATGGATACCAGGCCGACATCCTTCACGTTGCAGTACATCGAGAGTTCGCCGTACACCTTGAAGATAATCGGGCATTCGAACTGATAAAGCGCGACACCTTCCTGGATCTTATGGAGTCCCTTCGGAACGTCTGTAACCTTGCCGACGTGACCGCAGTTGGCCATGTAGTGCTTGCCGGAAGGATAGAAAGTTGACGGGCGATAGACCGGGATGTTGGGGCCGTATTTAGCTACAACAGGGAATCCGAAGTAATGGTCCATGTGTTCGTGCGTGGAAATGAAGGCTGCGATCTCGTTGTTGGCGAGCATCTTGTCAATGCCCTCGCGCTTGAAGCACTGGTCCATCCACTGATAGTTCCAGCCGCAGTCAAAGAGATACTTTGTCTTTGTACCATCAAGCGCTTCAATTTCAACGAGGCAGGAATAACCGCCTGCATTGTCCGCGTGTTCGCTCAGTTCACGAGTGATTTCCCATGCTTTGTCCAGATCTTTGGGCAGATACGGAGCGATGTTTTTCATGCCTTCTTCATAGGTGCCTTTGCCCGGACCTTTGCCGTTGCCGAACGGCGGCCAGTTGTACGTGTACTGGTCCACCAGCAGGCCGCCTGAAGCGGTTACGTCCTGCATGAAGATACTGTTGTCGAACCAGCTGGTTTCGGAAATATTGGTGATTTTGACAGACTTGCATACGCCGATGTCTGCAGTGCCGCGATTCACATCGGGAAGGAACGCGGTACGAGCCGGAGAGTAGGAGTATGCGCCCATGGCACCGACTGTGCCAACGCCTGCTCCGAGCGCTAAGCCCTGGATAAAGTTACGTCGTTTCATAATGTGTTCCTTTCTTATTTAATCGACCAATGTGAAGATCTTGCTGCAGATCGGCAGTACCCAGACCACTGCGAAGTAGAACGCGATACCGCAGGCGATGCCGCATACGAGACCGGGGATCATGTCGCCTCTCCAGACAGCGCGTTCTTCAACTTCTTTTTCAAGCAGCTTCACTTCTTCAGCTGTGCGCATGGTTAACTTCCATCCCGGCCAACCGTCCATGAACCACCAGTTGATGAGCCAGATGTCGATGAGCCAAATCATCGGAATCATCGGGAACTGCTGCGGGTGAGAGAAGCCCTTCTGTGTTCCGAGGAAGAAATGACCGTACTTGTAGTACAGGCAGTAAATCGCGATACCGCCGAGCAGAACGATCGTGGAGCGAATCAGAACGTTGACGGGGGTGCTGAATTTACGAGGCCAGTTGCCGCAGTAGAACTGCAGGAAGAGCGCCGGAACGAGGAAGAAGATCGCTGTTTCGCCAACGTGCAGCCAGCGCCAGTCGGGAGCTGCGTCGCGTCTGTGACCGCGAATTGCTTCGCCCCAGGTCAGCTCCTGCATGTACCAGAAGAAGAAGCACAGAGCCCAGGAGATGGCGATGATGCCGAAGAAAAGGGCCAGTCTGCGCAGCCAAGGAGTCTTGATCATTGTGAAGGGATAGCGTTCCCAGATGCCTTCCATGAACCAAACGACGACGGTACAGCACATAATCCAGGCGACGTGGAAGTTTGCGGACACGGTCTGAGCAAATTCTTCCCAGTACGGAGGCGCGATAGAAGTGAAGTACTGCCACGGATAGTAAAGGATGCCCATGTGGTTGTGCATCGTCATGAAGTAAATGACGAAGCTCAGGCAGAATGTGCCGAGCCAAATGGAGAAGCCTCTTGCCGGCTGCTGAAGGTTCTGCCAGGGACGTCCTTCAAGGGCGACGACCCAAGCCGGGGAGATCCAGGAGGCGATCACGGCGAACATCATGCAGGCCTGAGCGGCGTATTCCGTCGCATAGAACTCTGTCAAGCCTTTGAGCTTAAGAAGCTGCTGAGGATTGAAGTACGCAAACGCGGTGTTGCCGAGTACGGCTTGGAAGAAGCCGTGAATCATCATGATCATGATGGCGACCGAGATGAAGGACAGCACCAGACCTTTCTGAAGCGGATGAGCTTTTTCGAGCCAATTGCGCTTGAAGGGCCAGAAGTCAAAAATGTAGGCCATCCAAATCAGGATGATCAGCCACCAGCGGCAGTAGTTATAACCCACGTACGGTGTGTAAAAACGCATCACGCCCCGCGGATCCTGGAAGATCCACCAGGTGATGGCAAATATGATGAGAGTGAAGATGAGGTTAGCGATGGGAGCGATGGGACCCGACCACCGCTTGACTAGCTTTCGCTGCTCAAGATAAGGCAATGGATGTGTCATCTTATTTTCCCCTTAGGTTTTAGGTGAACGTACCGTTTAAGGAGACGGTTATTTTTATGTGAGAAGACACGAGCGAAAAAGCTGAAATGTCAGGTCAATAATAGGAGGTCCTACGAATAAATCGTCCCTTTTACTGAGTACACCCCCAGTCTACAAAGCGCACTTGGGTGGGGATATTAGCGTAAACACGCTAGGGAAAACACTTGAGTTTAGGGGATAAACGATTGGAACCGACAAGAATACTCAAAAATCAGGGAATTCGAGAACGGGAAACTTGGATTTTTTTATTACATCCAAAAGGAAAAATAAAAAAGATATTGGGTGAATATCCTAAACAAATATTTTCATTTATTTACAAATAGGGAGGGGTGTGTTAGAATAAAAAGATATCTTTTGAAAATATGTAGTTAATATTCAAATAGATAAACCTCTTCTTGCTCATAGGCGTGTTCAATAATTATTTCGCCTTCGATTCAATTCTGCTTCCGCAAGATTTTCGGACAAAAGCGTTCTTGATACAAAAGAAATACCTCCCGGCGCAAAATGAAAAAGGCCCGGAAAACCGGGCCTGTCGGACAAATTAAAGCGTTAACGAAAATTATTCGTAAACAACCTTATTGTTCTTCATGAGGGACTGCAGATATTCCTGCTGCTTCTTTAATTCAAGACCTTCCTTTATTTGATTTTTGACGCTGTCAAAGTTGGGGAAGGAAGCGTTGCGAATGTCATTGACTTTGATAATGTGCCAGCCGAATTCGCTCTGAACGGGCTGCTTGCTGACTTCGCCTTTCTTCATGCCTTTAACCGCGTTGGCAAAGGAAGAGACAAACACGGCAGGACGGTTCCAGCCAAGCTCGCCGCCGTTGTCCTTAGCGCCCGGGTCAATTGAGTACTCTTTGGCAAGAGCAGCAAAGTCGCCGCCTTTAGCAAGTTTGTCCTCAATCATTTTCGCGGTCTTCTCGTCTTTGACAAGAATATGGCTTACGTCGAATTCCTGGCTGCCTAAAGCGGCTTTTTCCTGGTCATAACGGTCTTTAACTTCTTTGTCTGTGACCGGATGCTTTGCAAGTTCATCACGCAGAACCGCTTCCTGAAGAATACGGAAGCGAGCATAGTCAAGCGCGAACTGAACTTTCGGATCTTTGGTGATGCCGCGTTTATCCGCTTCCTGTTCTACCAGCGCGTTTGCGACTAGGTTTTCCGTGATCTGCTTGCGTGCCTCAGGAGTGTCTTTACCGCCGTTAGCAATGAGCTGAGCGATCCACTGATCCTGCAGGCTCTTTGGAATCGGTTTGCCGTTAACAGTTGCGATATTCTGAGCGGATACCGCAAATGCAGCACAAGCCAGCACAGAGGCAATAAAAAGTTTTGTTTTAATCATTTCAAGTTCACCGATGAATTAATAGCAACTCGATTCTAGGACGGTTGCAGGATAAATGCTGAGGAGTCATGCCCAAATAGGATTAACTATCAAATTATTTTCAGCAAATGGCAATTTTTTCATTTTTCTCGCCAACGAAACCGCAAAAGTTTTGCCGACTTCGGACGGAGATTGATTTGTTTGGGCTTCAGAGATGGAAGCCGGCAGGAGAGTGAAGTTTGTTCATTTGTCATTTTCTTTGAATAGCGATCTGTAGATGACCTTCAAGACGAACAGCATAGAAAAATTTTTTAAGAGACGTAATGATCAGACAAATAGGAGGATATACATCTATTACTAAGGAGGTACCCGTCGGTTATTTGTGGGTATTCCTCTTTTCAATATTTAATTCTTACGAGAAACTTAAACCTGCAGTAGCCCCTTTTGTTGCATACATCCTAAGGCCTAACTATGAGAAAACTACAATTTCTACCCCTTGCGGCCGCCCTTTCACTGCTCGGTTTCTTTGGCAGCGCATACGCGGCTCCGGCAGCAGATGCTAACTGTACAGCATGTCATGCCAATATCGGCGCAATGCACAGCGGATCCAAACATGAACAGCTGGCCTGCACAACTTGCCATGATGGTACTGCCGAACATCTGAAGAATCAGAAACAGCATCCGACCGTTTCGATGAATCCGCAGCAGTGTGGCACCTGTCATCAGAACCAGTTCGATTCGATGTACAAAGTTAATTATCACCGCACTGCACGTGACTCCAAGAAGAATTACGGCAACATCGCGCCGAACCCCTTCTTTGACGAAGCGCTCGGAGCGCACGGCTTTGTGAAGGAGCATGATCTGCCGAGATCTCATGCGTTTGCCGCCGTCGACCAGTTCATTTGCGACCGCGCTTTCGGCGGACGTTTTGAGCCCAAAGAAGGCTGGCTCTTCAGCGGTGACGAAGGCGGATTCTTCGGCGTATGGGAAAAGCTGAACGACACCGTCGAAGGCAACGCTCAGAAGCCGCATAAGCCCGGTACAGCCGCAGCCGCCAATCCCGTCTGCTGGACCTGTAAATCGACTGACGTCATGATGGACTGGGCCTACCTTGGTGATCCTAAAGCCGGAGCCAAGTGGAGCAGAGCTTCCAATCCGGTCGATCTGGTACACAACATCAATCACTCTGTGAACTGCAATATGTGTCATGATCCGCACAGCGCTAAACCGCGTGTTGTTCGAGACGCTTTGATCCAGGCGATGACACGCACCGACTATCCGACTCTGTATTCGGAATCGGCTAACAAGACACCGATCGAAGTGAAGGATATGGGTCTGCGCGGCTTTACCCGCAAGATTGCTATCCTCGGAAAGTCTGACAGCAAACTGATGTGCGCTCAGTGCCACGTTGAATACAACTGCAACCCGGGTACAGATCCCGCGACCGGCAAGCCCATTAAGATGGACGATCCGCGTACGAATCTCTTCCCGCTGGTTGACGTCACGAAGATCGATGATTTCTACAAACACGCTTCTTTCAAGGACTTCAAGCACAATCAGACCGGCGCGCTTCTGACAAAGATGCAGCATCCGGATGCTGAAATCTTCTGGAATTCCAAGCATGACAAACTCGGTATCGGCTGCGCTGCCTGCCATATGCCGAAGGTCAAAGATGCGAACGGAAACGCCTATACATCTCACTGGGCAACGACTCCAAGAGCGTATATCCAGGAAACCTGCCTGCAGTGCCACAAAGATAAGAGCGAAGCTCAGATGAACCGCGTGCTTGACTCCATGAACGCTCATTACATGGGCAAACTGCGCGAAGCCGAAGGTTCGATGAATCAGATGTTCATCGCGTTCCGTCAGGCTAAAGACGCCGGCGTCAGCCCCGATGTCATCAAACAGGCTCAGGATCTGCACTCTGTTGCGCACACCAACTGGGAATGGTGGACTGCCGCCAATGGCGCTTGGTTCCACAATATGCCTCAGGCGAAAGCTTCTTTAGCTAAGTCTGTTCAGGCTTCTCAGCAGGCAACGAAACTTCTTCGCGACGCGGTCGCTGCTAAAACAGCTCCCGCAGCCGCCAAGTAAGCTTCTGCATTAACCCACAGCATTGTCCCGCCCGAGCGGGACAGTGCTCAGGAGAAATCTATGACCGACAACATGTCCCAAATTTTGTTTTACGGAGCGGCTGTCGGTCTTTTACTTATTTTGGAAGCCGCCGTCTGGCGCGGCTTTAAATCTTCGGCAAAGCGCCGCAGCGACTCAGCTTCCGACGCGCTTACGCTGAACCGAATCGTCTATCGCGACGAACTAAACGAACTTAACGCCGATCTCGCTTGCGGCCGCATTACTCAGATGCAGTTTGAAAGCGCTGTGCGTGAGGTTGAACGCAGAGCGCTTGAAGAAAACGCTACAGATGATGCTCTCTCGGTAACCGCTCCGATATGGTCCGACTGCGCATCAAAAGCAATTCTTTTGCTGCTTCCGATTCTTGCGCTGAGCCTCTATTTTCTATTTGCCAATCCGTCGCTAAATAACTACTGCGGAACACCGAACGCGCAGCAGACAGAACAATATGACGCGTCGTACGCCAAAACGGTTCAAAAATATCTTAAAGAATCTCCTAAGGACGTCCGCGCCTGGGTGTCCTTATCGAACTATCATGCTTCCCGACAAGAGCCGAGCAAGGCGCTGGAAGCGATGAACAAGGCCTTTGAATATTCTCCCCGAGGCGTTGCGTCTGAGCCCGGTCACATTCTTCAGAGAGCACTTCTGATGCTTGACACGCATGACCCGATGCAACGCGGCAATGCAATGAAAGAAATTGAACGAGCGCTCACGATTGCGCCTGAAGACACGCATATTCTTGAGATTGGCGGAAGCGCGGCTTACACATTAGGTGATTACCGTACCGCAGTGCGGTATTGGAGCACGCTTCTTGAACTGATCGGACGAGAGTCCCCCCGAGCCGCTCAAATCCTCGACGCGATATCGGATGCCCGCAATCGGGAATCTATGAGTTTCGGTTCGATGTTTATTCGCTGACATGCGCTCTGAGCGACATCTCACAGCGCTTGCAGTCAAAGTAGGCGGTCATCTTAATTTTTCCGCTTTTTAGAACAAGAGGTGTCGGCTTAATCTTCTCGCCTCTGGCTTTGGCCTGCTTCGGACAGATATTCATTTCGTGCCGTATGCAGTAGCGGCAGCGCATAACTTCTGCCTCCGTGTCGCCGAGTCCTTTTTCAAAAGCTTCCTGATTCACATGCGCGCCGTGTTTCTCGTAAAACACACGTGCTTTGCTGTTCATCACATTGGCGTGATAGTCGAGTTCCTGAATCGGATATTGGGCGCTGTTTTCAGAAGCCTTCTGAAGGATCGGACGCTTGGCAAGGCGTTCCTTTTCCAGCTTTTCAATTAAATCTCGTCTGAGCTGATTCATGGCGGAGGCGGGGAGGAACTTCACCGCTTCGCACTGAAGCGAAACATCAGAGGCAGTAAAGTCGGAGTTTCCGAGTTTCTTTAAAGAGCTGAGCAGCTGCTCCTTGGCCCGTTCTTCGTTTTTTGCGTCCGCAAGATCCGCGTCACTTCGGATTTCAGCCCGATGGTGCTGACCGTCTTCAGCGCAAAGCGTTAGTCCCCTGTCATCCATCTTGGCTTCAATACGGATCGGGATTTTGCGAAGCGCGGTTTCTGCATTCATCTTTTTGACCCACTGCGCGTCCTTATTGCGCATGAGTTTGAGACCGGGTTTTAATCCCGGAATGGAGACGCAGGGTTCGCGCGTAAATACCTCCCAGAGGCCTTCGTCGACAAATTCGGCTCGATTAATCAGGAAACCGGAAAGTTCGCCCGTGTCGCTGAAGAAGGTTAAACCGTCTCCGTTATGAAGTTCTTCTTTGGTTTTTACAGTAAATGAGTTTCTGGATACGGATTTCACCGAACCAATCACAGAACCGGAGTTTTTCGGTGTATCCGCGGCACTCATCCTGTCGCTTCTGCCGTTTGTAAAGTAGTCGGTCGCGCCTCGATTAAAAGCGCTCTCGAGTGACGGCTCGAAATTTAAGGTTACGCGGCCGTCGCTTTCCTGTTCAAATTCCGGATGCGTTTCGATAAAACGGTCGATTTCTCTGCGATAGAAAGCGGTAGTGTTTTTAACGTAGGAGAGATCTTTGTAGCGTCCTTCGATCTTGAAGCTTCTGACGCCCGCTCTGATCAGCGCTTCGAGGTTGCCTGACTGATTGTTGTCTTTCAGGGAAAGAACGTGTCTGGAGCGGCACAGCGTCTCTCCGTTCTCTTCCTGTACATCAAAGGGGAGTCTGCAGATCTGCGCGCAGTCGCCTCGGTTGGCGCTTCTGCCTTTAAAGGCCTGGCTGGCGTAGCATTGGCCGCTGTAGCTGACGCAGAGCGCGCCGTGAATAAAGAATTCGATCCTCGCATGGGTGAGCGCCTGTGACATCTCTTGGATTTCTTCAAGTGTGAGCTCCCGCGCCGGCACGATCTGAGAGAAGCCGACAGATTCGAGAAACTGCGCTTTTTCCACCGTACGAATATCGCACTGAGTGGACGCATGCAGCTGAATCGGCGGAAGATCACACATGAGCAGACCCATATCCTGAACAATCAGGGCGTCAACGCCTGCGTCGTATGCCTCATGCGCAAGCCGGGCCGCTTCTTCGAGCTCCCTGTCGCTGAAAATAGTGTTCAGCGCCATATAGACGCGGCCGTTAAAGCGGTGTGCGAAAGCGCACAGCCGTTCAATTTCCGAGATGCTGTTGCCGGCGTTGGCTCTCGCGCTGAAAAGCGGGCCGCCGATATAGACGGCGTCAGCTCCGTGTTTGAGGGCTTCAATACCGATGTCCGCGGTTTTACACGGCGCGAGAAGTTCGAGGATATCGTTCATAAGAAACGAGCCCGCATGCGGGCTCCGTAAAAAAGTTGGTTTTTAACGGCAGTGATCGTATTCGAGCAGTTTCAGCACTTCTTCCGAATTACGGCGCTGTTTAGCGATGTCGTACGGCGCGAGTTCGTCATTGGTGCAGAAATCCTTGCGGGCGCCGGCCTGAAGAAGCATTTGGACGGTTTTAGCGTCGGCTTCGCGCGCTGCCATGTAGAGCGGTGTGATGCCGCGCAGGGTGCGCGCGTTAACGTCCGCGCCCTTGCTGATCAGATAGGCGACCATATCTTTATTGCCGGCAGAGGCGGCATAGTGAAGCGGAGACCAATGACGCGGATTATTGACGTTCGCGCCTCTGGCGATCAGCTTCTTGGCGAGCGGGTTGTCTTTTAAGAAGACAGCGATCATAAGCGGCGTTTCATTCAGCGCGTTGCCCTGATCAATCTTCAGATTTTTTTGCTTCAAAAGCAGATCGACCACTTTTCCGGAATGGTTGCGAATCGCAAGCATAAGCAGCGGCTCACCTGTTCCGCCGGTCGTTGCCGTGTTGGGATCCAGGCCTTTTTCTAAAAGGGGCGCAAGTGCGTCTGCGTCGTTGGTGACGGCTGCTGTTATCGCTTCATCATAGCTGCCGGCATAAGCCGACACGCTGAATAAAAGGGCGGCAGCTGCCGCAGAAAAATGCTTCAAAATCATAATTTAGCTCTGCTGAAAACCTTAAAAAAGTTTCTCGTCGAGGCGTCAGCGACCTCGTCAAGTGAAACACCTCTGAGTGAGGCGACCTTCTCGGCGACCAGTCTGACGTAGGAAGGTTCATTTTGTTTGCCGCGATACGGGATCGGAGCAAGATACGGACAATCGGTTTCCACAAGGAAGCGATCCTCCGGTACCCAGGAGGCGACATCCTGGATTTGAGCGGCGTTCTTAAAGGTGACAATGCCGGAGAAAGAGATATATCCGCCAAGGTCAAGCGCCGCCCGCGCCATTTCTTTGTCACCGGTGAAGCAGTGAAGTACAAAGCCGCATTGATCGGCGCCGTGCGAACGAAGAATATCCATCGTGTCTTCTTTCGCGTCTCTTGAGTGGATGATCAGGGGCAGTTTCGCGATTTTTGCGGCCTCTACGTGCCGCGCAAAGCGCTCCTTCTGATCGTCATACGGCGCTTCTTCGTAGTAGTAATCAAGACCGCATTCACCGATCGCGACGATTTTCTCCGGTTTGGACAATTCGACGAGTTCTTCAATTGACGCCTCATGAGGATCGTCATGCGTACTCGGGTGAACGCCGACCGCATACCAAGTATTGGGATGCTCCTGCGTGAATTTCAGACCGCGTTCATATTCGTGAAGCGAACAGCCCGCGATCAGAGTTCCAGCGACATCCGCTTTCTTCATGCGCTCAAAGAGCTCGGGCAGCATGTCCGCAAAGCAGTCGCTGTCAATGTGAGAGTGTGAATCGATCAGCATTTCAGCTCAGGTGTCCGAAATGAATGTAGTTGTTTTCAAAGCTCAGATAGCCGCCGCGCTGATTGCCGTTCTCGAAGTCCCAATCGGGAAGTACCCAGCGGTCAAAACGCGAGTCCTCGTTCACATGCGTATGGTGAGCGGGCTTATGCGTATGGCCGTGGATGACGACTTTGCATCCTGCGGAGCGAAGTGACTTCGCGACTTCGGAAACGACCACATCCATATATGCGGCGTCTTTCTTTTGGTTATCAGCTTTGCTTTGTGAGCGAAGTCCGTTGGCCAGTTCGACGCGATACTTCAGCTCTTCCTTGAGGATTTGCTTCTGTATCGCCGGATCGCGCAGCGTGCTTCGGAACTGCTGGTAATCATGATCAAGCGTGCACCAGGCATCGCCGTGAGACAAGAGGACTTTTTCCCGACCGATCTGAACCGCGATCGGGTCGCAGAGAATCTGCGCGCCGATCGAAGCGGCGAAATCCGCGCCGAGCAGAAAATCGCGGTTGCCGTGCATGAGATAAATTCGATGTCCGTCGCTGAAGTACTGCTTCAGCGCGCTGATCACGTCGACATACTGCTCAGCCATATCATCTCCGGCCCAGAACTCAAAGAGATCTCCGAGAATGACAAGCTCGCTGAAGCGAGCGGCGTCCGTTTTAAGAAACTTTAGAAAAGCTTCCTTAGTCGCCGGTTTGTCGTTCGAGAGATGAAGGTCCGCGATAAACACCGGGTTCAGAAGAACAGGAATCTTGGAAACACAAATTTCCGAAGGTGCCGCTGCGCTTAATGCCACTTAGATAACCTCAGCTTTTTTGATAATGACGTCTTCGTTGGGAACATCGTCGTAGTAGCCGACGCGGCCGGTACGGACAGCAGCGATTTTATCGACTGCGTCAAAACCGGCGACAACTTTGCCGAATACGGCGTAGCCCCAGCCGTTCATGGTTTCGCTCTTGAAGTCAAGGAACTTGTTGTCAGCGACGTTGATGAAGAACTGAGCGGAAGCGGAGTGCGGATCCATTGTACGGGCCATGGAGATGGTGTACTTCTCGTTGGAAAGACCGTTGTTGGCTTCGTTTCGGATCGGATCACGTGTCGGGACTTCATCCATGCCGGGCTTGAAGCCGCCGCCCTGGATCATGAAGCCGGGGATGACGCGGTGGAAAATCAGACCGTCATAGTGACCGTCTTTGACGTACTGCTCGAAGTTTTCCGCAGTGACCGGTGCATTCTTGTAATCGAGTTCGATGTCGATGTTGCCGAAATTTGTTTCTAAACGAATCATTTCTTTTTCCTTATAAATAATTACTTAAGAACTTTAACGCTTTCGATAATAACGGGTCTGGAAGGAACGTCATCATAGAATCCGCGGGTGGTGGTCGGCGTGCGGCCGATTTTGCGGACTACGTCCATGCCCTGAACAACTTTTCCGAAAACTGCATAGCCGTCCTTAGAAGAGTCGCCGTTTAAAAAGTCGTTGTCCTTCAGATTGATGAAGAACTGACTTGTCGCGGAGTTCGGGTCATTGGTTCTTGCCATCGCGATAGAGCCGACGGTGTTTTTAAGACCGTTCTTGTCTTCGAGTTTGATCGGGGCGCCGGTTTTCTTCTGGTTCATGTCTTTGGTAAAGCCGCCGCCCTGAATCATGAAGTTATTGATGACTCTGTGGAAGATGGTTCCGTTGTAAAAACCGGAATTGGCGTATTTCAGGAAATTATCGACCGTGACCGGAGCCGCTTTGCTGTTGAGGTCAACGACAATTTTTCCTTCCGTGGTGTTGATTTCAACCATCGGAGCGGCAAAGGACGCAGCAGAGGCTGCACTCAGCAGGACGGCTGCGACGATTTTTTTTGTTGCGTTCATATTTCTTTTGTCCAAATCAAAAATTCTGAGTCGGTATTGACTCTCTGGTAATTCATTGCACCCATAGCAGGCAAAGGCTTATTCGTCTATCTCTTTGAGTGCCTTTATTTTCTTTTTCAGAGTGGCATTTTTCGGATTCAGTCTTGAGGATTTCTCAAACATCTGAAGCGCCTTAGCCTGATAGATATCGCCAAGGTTTTGGTATGTTGTAGCGTTCATCGCGCTGTTCTGGATCGCTCTTTCAAGAAGTTTCTGCGCATAGCCGAGGTTTCCTTCGCCCGCATAAATCACGGCAAGGTTGTTGTAGGGTTCGGCGACTTCGGGGTACTCACGCGTGAGCTGCTCGAATACCGTTTTTGCTTCCTCTGTTCTGTTCGTATCAGCGAAGATAACGCCGCGCAGGAAGCGAAGATTCAGGTTCTGGGGGTTGGTTGCGAGTTCCTTATCGGCCAGCTCGAGCGCATCCTTATATTTACCGCGGGAAATGAGCTGATTAACCGAGCGGGCCGGATTAATAATTTCAGGCGTACTGTCTCCGAAAAGCGGCACGGCATCCTGAGCATAAGCCGCAGCGGAAAATAATCCGAGGGAAAGAGCGGAAGTGACCAATAATTTTGCCAAGCGCATTACTTAACCTTATTGAATTAAATGCCAAGAATTTTAATGTTAGACGGAATTTTTAGCCAAAATCTGAAGCTCAGCTCAAAACAAATTTTTGTTAACAAAAGAATTTAAAACAAAGCTAAATCGAAATTTTTAGTTTGTGATAGCCAATAAAAATTACAGATATCCGCATATAACACTGTCTAACTAAATGAGGATAAATACTAGTTTCTAAGAGGCAGAGGATAAATAACGTTACAATCTGTTATTAAATATATTTACAAAAGTCCCTTTTGCCTAATAGTCGGTCAAGGAGTTTGTTGGTTCTACCCAAAAGGTAAAAGAGCAAATCGCCAAGGAAAATAAAGTGGGTTTATTCAGTAAGACAGATGCGTCGATTACGTTAACCGGCTCTAAATCAAACCGAAAGATTGTGGTTGATTCAAATATGTTGGCTCCTATTCCAACAGAGGAAATAGTCAGAAAACTTAAACTTCATGATTACGCCCGCGAAGAGGGAAAGAAGAATTTGCCGCCAAGCGACGCAAAGGTACCTGGCGGAACGGAGCAGACGCTTTTCCAAGAGTATCAGCAAATTGTTACACGCTACCAACAATATACGACGAACATCTTGTCCGCTTATAACGGCAGGCTTCAAGAAGCTTTGAGTTTATTTAATGACTTCTATTCGAAAGTTCAAGTTCTTCCGACTCAGTTTAGAAGTGAACTTAAATCAGAGGCTGCCAAACTACAGGTAGAAATTCACAAGGCCCGGGACGATGTCGAGAAAGCAACTAGGCATTACTACAATTTCCGATCTGAGAATGGCTTGAATAGACCGGCTTCGCTGAATACTGTACTTCAAAAGTTTATAAAAATCTTGTTCTTGGTTCTTCTCGTTGTCGTTGAATCGGTTGCCAATGCGTCTTTATTCTCTAAGAATTTAGAAAGCGGCCTTGTGGGCGGCATGATGTACGCAATTTTGTTTGCGGCGCTTAATGCGACTGTCTGCTTCATGGTTGCTAAGGCCATGATAACAAGAATAGTGCATATCAAGATGTCCCAGAAGCTATTTGGCTTTTGTTCTTTAATCTTTCTGATTGGTTTTTTAATCCTCTTCGGGTTATTTGTTGGTCATTATCGAGATGCCTTGCAAGTAACGGAAGAAAATGCCAGCTTGATCGGACTACAAACTTTTCTACAGAATCCTATCAAGTTAGGTGACATGATCAGTTATCTGCTTTTGGCACTGACTTTCGTAATGGGATCTTTAGCGGCAATAGACGGATTCTGTTTCATCGACCCATATCCCGGCTACGCTCAGGAAGAGGAGAGATATAGAGAAGCCTGTGATGAATGGACAGAGTTTTACGAGGAGACCAATAAACAACTCGAGGGGATATATCAAAAGTCTTTGGATGGGCTTAATGTATCTGTATCCGATGCGCAGGCTGAGCACGCCGTGATTATGAATACAACTCAGGAACGTGAACAGCTTTTGCTTCGTTATCAAACATGTTATAAAAACTCATCAGCTTCCTGTCAGGCAGCTCTGGGTATCTACAGGAAGGAAAATCAACTGTCTCGAACGACTCCGACTCCTGCATATTTTGACGATTATTCGATTTTTGAACAACCGCTTCCTCCTGTAATTACGGGGAATGGTTGGGATGGTGACATTGAAAATATTATTAAAGTCGGAATTGCAAAGGCTGAAGAAGTTGAAAAGAAACTTCAAGAACTGCGTCAAAACCAACCTGATGTTGCAAGGGAGATTATCGAAGTTTTCAATCAGACCAAAGTGGAAATAGGTCTTAACAACCCCAGCATATCGAATTTGTACGCTGATGTGGAAAGTGTAAAGCAGGATATCTCCTCAAATATCTATGCGGGTAATTCGGTAGATTATGAGGGGGCCTAGGAATGGCATTACGCAAAAAGAAAAAAGGCTCTCAAGCTAAGGATCTCATTCTAATTTCTGTTCTTCTTGTCCTCATACTGGGAGCAATTGGCGGTGCGGCCTGGATGTATTTCGGCAACAAGAAAGCAGAATTGGATAAAACGACATTTTGTCCGATTGTTAATGGTGAACCTACTCCGTCGGCAACTTTGACAATATTGCTGGACGAAACAGATCCCCTTAGCTCTCTGCAGCAGGATTTTGTTATGGTTGCTATTGAAAATATGGTGAGGGAAGTAGAACCGGGGACCTTGATATCCATCTATACGCTTTCCAGTACAGGAGAAATTACAAGAAAGCCTGTATTTGAAAGATGCAAAATCCGCGATGGAAGCGATGCAGATCCTTTGACAGAGAACGAAAAACTGCTCAAGAAACGGTTTATCAATAATTTTAGGGCGCCTTTAGCGTCAATCATGACTGGTCTCACTTCTTCTCAGGAGAAGGGAAAAGAGTCAAAGATTATCGAACAAATTCAATCTTGTGCTATTAACACTTTCCAGAAATGGCATCCCGAAGGGGAACAGACCTTGGTTATTTTTTCTGACATGCTTCAAAACTCCCAAGGTTTTTCGATGTACAAAAACAGAAACTATAAGTTTGCAGACTGTCTTGTCCTGAAAAAAGTTGACTACTTAGGGAGTCAACAATGAAAGTTGAAGAACAGATATCTACACTAATGAAA
>NZ_WSRP01000049.1 GCF_009767915.1 Parasutterella muris | reverse complement strand
TCTTTGTCACGTATTTAGCTCTGAGTTTAAGACTGATGCTGCATAAGCGGATGCAGGACGCCAACATTGACCCGGAGCAAGCTCCACGCCTGATAAGTGAACTTAATGCATTAACCGTCTATAAGTTCGCTCCTGAGGGCCAAGTCACATATCTCTGGCACGAGATCCCAAAGCGTTACAAGGAACTTATGCAGAAGTTGAAAATAAAAATCCCCGCCCCGATTTTTGTAATCTAGGAGCGGGAATTCAGGCAAAAAAAGCCTCTTGCGAGGCTGGCAGCTGCTTTCGTTCCATCAGCAAACAGAACTCGGGCTACTCGGATCTTGTACTTTGCGCGTCAGGCAACAGCGACAGCTCTGACAATGCCGCAGCGCATTCTCAGAGCTTTTATGCTGCTTTGACTTTAATAATTACTTGCGCTTGTTCTGAGGCGCTGCAGGCGGACGTCCTTCAATATGACGGAATGTGATGCGTCCTTTGGTCATATCGTAGGGAGAAATTTCAAGAGAAACTTTATCGCCGGCGAGAATGCGAATGTGATGTTTGCGCATTTTACCGTTGGTGTAAGCGATAAGTTCATAGCCGTTGTCGAGTTGAACGCGATAGCGGGCGTCTGGGAGCACTTCTGTAACAGTTGCGCTGGCTTCAATCAGGTCTTCTTTTGCCATATAAATGTAAATGAGTTCCTTTGTTTTTTCAGAACTGAGTTTTAAACGCTGTGATTCTACCTTAGGCGGGGCGCAAGATTCTGATTAATTGCTAGGTAACCGCCGATACTGGGTAACAAAAATCGATTTATGCCGCTTCAGATTGTTAAGAATGCGGCATCAGGATTGTGTTTAAGCGTAATTTGCTACAATCGGAACTTCGAAAAAATAACGAATCGCCCCGGGAAACGGCCGGGCCTTGGAGTCAGCCATGAAGAATATCCTGATTGTTTACTATTCTCGTATGGGCCATACTGCCCGTATCGTCCGCCGTATCGCTGAACAGCTTGAAGCAAAGGGCGATTCTGTCGAACTCATGCCGGTGGCCGAAGCGCTGCGCGAAGGTGTGGACTGGGACAAGCATGATTTTGTTCTCTGCGGTTTCCCGGTCGTTTACGGCACCTATCATCCGAACGTTTATGAGTTTGTCCGCAATAACTGCACGCGTCTTGACCACAAACCCAACGCAATGTTCAATGTGACGGTGGTCGCGCGCACGCCTTTTAAAGCAACGGTGGAAGGCAACCGCTACATGCAGAACTTCCTGAACCGCTCTCCGTGGCGCCCTCGTGATCTGAAGTGCTTTGCCGGCAAGATCGACTATCCCAACCTGAATTTCTTTGATAAGAAATGCATTCAGCTCATTATGAAGATCACAAACGGGCCGACCGATCCGTCCATGTGCATCGACTTTACCGATTGGGATGACGTCAAAGCTTATGCGGATCATATCCACGAGCTTGCAAATCAAGCCTAAGGTCACGTTTTTTAGACTGTTTTTATCACAGCTAACCCGCTAAAATTAGCGGGTTAAGATTTTTTTGGGAAGAGCAAAAAATGACAGATGCTCAGCAATATCCGTGGCTGAGGAATTACCCGGAAGGGGTCCCGGCCGAGATTAATCCCGATATCTACGAGTCTCTTGTGGATTTCCAGGAAAAAATGTGTGAGGAGTACGCCACTGCTCCGGCGTTTTCAAATCTGGGCTCCAACATGAGCTATCGGGACTTTGGTGCGAAGGTCACGGCGCTTGCCGCGTATCTGCAGTCTCTCCCGGGCGTCGAGCAGGGCGACCGAGTCGCGCTGATGATGCCGAATTTGTTCCAGTATCCGGTGGCTTTATTTGCCGTACTGAAAGCCGGACTGATTGTTGTGAACGTCAATCCGCTCTACACAAGCCGTGAGCTTGGCGGAGTACTGAAGGATTCGGAAGCGAAAGTTCTGATCATCATCGAGAACTTTGCCAAGACCTTTGAGAGAATCCAGAAGGAAACTTCGGTCGAGCATGTGATCACGACTCAGGTTGGCGACCTGCTCCCGACTCCTAAGCGCATGCTGGTCAACTTCATGGTGAAGCGTGTCAAGAAGATGGTGCCAGAATTCCATCTCGAGCATGCGGTTATGTTTACCGAAGCGCTTGCAAAAGGCGCCTCTCTGGAATACAAGAAACCCAAGATTGATCGCTATGACATCGCGCTTCTGCAGTACACGGGCGGCACAACCGGCGTCTCTAAGGGCGCCATGCTGACACACCGCAATGTGCTGGCCAATCTGCAGCAGACCGGTATTTGGATTTCTTCCGACTTCAAGAAGGTAAGTGAAGTCGTGATGACAGCGCTTCCGCTTTACCATATCTTTTCACTTACAGCGATGTGCAGCTTCATGCAGTGGGGCGCCCGTATGGTGCTTATCACGAATCCCCGCGACATGAAGGGCCTCGTTAAAGAATGCGCAAAGCAGCACTTTACTGTTATTTGCGGCGTCAACACGCTCTTTAACGGACTGCTGAACACGCCGGGCTTTGATCAGGTTGATTTCTCTATGCTGAAGCTCACTGTCGGCGGCGGCACTCAGGTGCAGAAAACCGTGGCAGAGCGCTGGAAGAATGTGACAGGAGGAGCTATCAGCGAGGCTTACGGTTTAACGGAAGCTTCTCCGGGTGTGGCCGCAAATCCGCTGAACACCCCGTGGAACGGCTCAGTCGGCTTTCCGTTCCCCTCAACGATCGTGACCATCCGAGGCGAAGGATTTAAGGATCTCGGGCAGTGGACAACTCCGCAGGAGATTGAGGAGCACACCGGCGAAATCTGTGTCAAAGGTCCGCAGGTCATGCGCGGCTACTGGAATCGCCCGGAAGAAACGGCCGCCACGCTGCGCGACGGCTGGCTGCGTACCGGAGATATCGGCAATATGGACAGCAACGGCCGTATTACGATTACCGACCGTCAGAAGGACATGATTCTGGTTTCCGGATTCAATGTTTATCCGAATGAGGTCGAAGCGGTGCTGCAGAGCATGCCGGAAATTCTTGAGTGCGGCGTCGTGGGTGTGCCGAGCGAAAAATCCGGTGAAATGGTCAAGGCTGTGATCGTTAAGAAAGATCCGTCCCTGACGGCGGATCAGGTTAAAGCTTACTGCCGCCAAAACCTGACCGGTTACAAGATGCCGCGTGAAATCGTATTCGTGGAATCGATCCCGAAGACACCTGTCGGCAAGATTCTGCGCAGAGAACTTAAAGATATCGTGAATCCGAAGAGTGAATAAACTCTGATCGCGCACAAAAGAGGCCCGCTTCACCGCGGGTTTTCTTTTATTCGGAGTCTTTAATGAGCTGCAGGCCTACTGGTTCAGGATAAATTGCGAAGCGATAGGGTGTTTTTTTCAAACGCGGCCTAGGCTAGAGAATAAAAATAAGGGTTTATGCGATGGGGGATTGAGCAATTTTTGCTCTCCTGATATTGTTTGATCTCAAATAGATTTGCAGTGAAGTATGAACGGGCAATGAACATGGACGTTCGTTCATACCGCTTTTATCTTTACCCAAGGAGAATTCTATGTCCTGGACCGTGTGGGCGGCCGTCGTTGTGGTTATCGCAACGGTTTATGCCCTGATTAAACGATATGAAACACGTCTTGTCCTTCTGACATCCGGTTTCGTAATGGCTTTTATTTCACTTCAGCCGATGGTGGCTTTTAAGCAGTTTGATAAGTCGATGACCAACGGCAGTCTGATCATCGCTATCTGTTCAGCGCTCGGCTTTGCGGCTGTGATCTCACTGACAAAGTGCGACGTGCATTTAGTGAGTCTTCTGATGAAGCCGCTCAAGAGATTGGGTGTCTTTCTTCTGCCCTCATGCATGATCGTCACCAGCGTGATCTCGACAGCGATCCCTTCGATGGCAGGCCTTTCGGCAGCGGTCGGTCCGACCATGATTCCGATCATGATTCGCTCCGGTTTCAAACCGGCGATTGCCGCTGCGGCAGTCGGCGGCTGCATGATGCCCGCCTACCTCAACCCCGGTGTTTCTCACAATCCGTTCATCTCTAAACTCGCCTCGATGGAGATTATGCAGTTTATCGGCGCGCATGCGGTGACAACGGTCACGTTAGGCGCGATCAGTATTCTCATCATTACGATTACGTGCTTCGCTTACGGCGACTTTAAGAAAAACGACACCGCAGTTAAAGAAGCCGTGGAAGAGGCAAGCAATGAGATTGCCCGTCCGAATATTTTCTTTGCGATTGCTCCGCTGGTTCCGGTGGTTCTTCTTGTCTGCGCTTCGCTTTGGGCCCCTCAGCTCAAGATGTCGGTGGCGACCGCGATGCTGATCGGAACGTTCTACGCGCTTGCTGTCACACGTTCCAACCCTGAGGAAGTCACAAAGAAATTCTTTGCGGGCATGGGCAACGGTTACGCCAAGATTCTCGGCATCATTATCGCAGCGGGTGTATTTGCGGCAGGTTTACGTGCCGCTGGCGTCATTGACGTTTTTGTTCAGTATCTGACCCATACCAATGAAGTGGCGAAAATCGGCGGCGCCTTCGGCCCGTTTATTTTGGCCGTGCTGACCGGCTCCGGCGACGCAGCGGCGTTCGCTTTCAACGAAGCGGTGACTCCCCATGCTCCGACATTCGGTATGACGATTGACGGACTCGGGTATATCGCCATGATGGCGGCCGGTATCGGCAGACAGGCTTCTCCGCTTGCAGGCGGCATCATTCTTCTGTCCGGCATTGCCGGCGTCTCTCCGGTGGAGGTTGTGAAGCGCACGGCACCCGCGGCTGTCGTCATGGTTATTTGCCTCTACTTCTTGGTTTAAGGAGCTCTTGATTTATGAAGAATATTCCTCAGGTCAATGAGAAAGTTCTGGAACTCGTTCAAACAGTCGCCAAGGAGCCTGCAGTAGCGGACGCGCTGAAACTTATCGCCGATCAGACGGAAATAGCGATGCAGGAACAAATCGAGCTCTGCGAAATAGAAGCGCCGACTTTTCATGAAGAAAAGCGCGCGGCTTCTGTTGCGGAGCGTATGAAACGCTATGGACTGTCTAACGTTCATATTGACGAAATCGGCAATGTGATTGGGGTTCGCAAAGGCAGTGGAAACGGCCCTGTACTTGCGCTTGGAGCGCACATGGACAGCGTTTTCCCGGCCGGTACCGACGTTAAGGTTCGGCAGGAAGGCAATATTTACCGCGCGCCGGGAATCGGCGACAACTGCTCCGGACTGCGGGCGATTCTGCAGGTGCTTCGTGCGCTTGAAGCTCAGAAGATCGAAACGGTCGGAGACATCTGGTTTGTCGGAACCGTGGGCGAAGAAGGAAACGGCGATATCCGCGGCTCTAAGCATTTATGTGCCAACAATAAGCTTGACGGCTTTATCGCAGTTGACAGCACCGACGTCGGCCGTGTTCTTTACGGCGCGGTTGGCTCTCATCGCTGGCGCCTTTCGATTGACGGCCCCGGAGGACATTCCTTTGCCGAATTCGGCAAAGCGCCGAGCGCGATTCACGCGGTGTGCCGTGCCGGCGACAAGGTCGCGGATATTCAGGTTCCTGCAGATCCGAAAACAACCTTCACTATCGGCACCATTAAAGGCGGAACAACCGTGAACACCATTGCCGCGCACTGTGAGGTTGATGTGGATATCCGCAGCGTCTCCAATGAGGAGCTTCTGCGCGTTGAAGCGGAAATTCTCAGCGCCTTTGAAGGAGCGGTTAAAGCGGAAAACGCTCGCTGGGGCGTGACCGATGAGACTAAGAAGCTCAGACTGACAAAAACTCAGATCGGCAATCGACCGGGCGGCATGCGTCCGCATGATTGTCCGGTTCTTCAGGCCGCACGCAGCGCTCAGAAAGTTCTGGGTATTGAACTGACTAATTACGGCATGTCTTCAACCGATGCGAATGCCCCTATGAGTCGGAATATTCCGGCCACATGTCTTTGCTCAGGCGGTAAGGGTATCGGAGCGCACACTGTCAACGAATATTTCGTTATGGAGCATACGGAGCTTGGGCCGCAGCTGATTATGCTGGCTGCACTCTCGCTTGCTGGTACGAAGAACACAGAGCCGCTTTTGTAAGCAGTCACTTTTTTCCCAAGGCCCCCGCTCTCTTAATGCGGGGGTTTTTTGTATGGTTGTAACGGAAAGAGGTTATAGGGATTGCATACTTACCTATGCTTAGGTCTATTGGGTCGAAGCTCCGTGCAGAGCAGGAAAGACAACGAACACAAGAGATAGGAAATACTTTTGTGTTCATTTATCGATACAAGAAAGCTATTTAATATCTAAGGGAAAACCCTTGAATATAAAAATAAAATACTTCTCTGAATGAATGTTCATTCAGAAAATCGTCTAGAATCTTTAAGTCTCATTAGTAAGCAAAAATAAATTGAGGATCCCATGATTTTTCAGAAGGTAAAAACCATAACGGTAGTCTCTGTTTTGGCGCTGGCCGCATTAACGGGATGCGACGACCAGAAGAAGGGCGGCGCCCCTGCCAACGCTATGGTCCCTCAGGTATCGGTGGTTGAAATTCAGCCTGATACAAGGGCGCAAACCACAATTCTTCAAGGAAGAACAGCTCCTTTCCTTGTTGCTGAAGTTCGTCCTCAGGTTTCAGGCATTCTGCAAAAGCGTCTGTTTAAAGAGGGCGAGGAAGTCAAAGAAGGCCAACCGCTTTATCAGATTGATCCGGCGGTTTATAAGGCTGCAGTCGAAAGCGCAAAAGCTGAAGTTGAAAGAGCCAAATCTTTGGTCATGCAGACTCGCAATAGTGCGAATCGCTATGCGCAGCTTGTTAAGACTGAAGCAGTGAGCAAACAGATGAACGAGGATGCTCAGGCAGCCTACAAGCAGGCGCAGGCTTCTTTGCTCGCTGCCCAGGCTCAGCTTAAGAATGCTGAGATTAACTTCGGCTATACCACGATCACTTCACCGATTACTGGAAAGATCGGTCGTTCTCTTGTGACGCCCGGCGCACTTTTGAGCGGCTATCAGGCCAACAACATGGCAGTCGTTCAGACGCTTGACCCGATTTATGTCGATGTCAATGAATCGAGCCGTGATCTTCTGAAGCTGAAGAAAGAGATTGCCGAGGGCCGCATCAAAGTGAATGAAGGTGCCATTCCCGTCTCTCTGACTCTTGAAGACGGAAGTGTCTATCCTCTTGAAGGCAAACTTGAACTTTCAGAAGTTTCTGTTGATGAAGGTACCGGAACAATCACACTCAGAGCGGTTTTTCCGAACCCTAATCAGACACTGCTCCCCGGTATGTATGTTCGCACGAAGCTTCCGCAGGGTCTGCGTGAAAATGCGATTTTTGTTCCGCAACGCGCAGTGCTTCGTGAATCCAACGGCTCTCCTTACGTCTATGTTGTTCAGGACGGAAAGATCGCCATTAAGAAAATTAAGACAATTAAGACTGAAGGTACTGACTGGCTTCTGGAAAGCGGACTGGAGCCCGGCGACAAGGTCGTCATAGAAGGCCTGCAGCGCATTCGCCCCGGAGTTCCGGTCAACATCGTTCCGACTATGGCCGAACAGGCAGCTCAGCAACAGAAGAAGTAACCGCAGGGTAGCAAGATGGCAAAGTTTTTTATTAATCGTCCGATTTTTGCTTGGGTGATTGCAATTGTGATCATGCTTGCCGGCACACTCTCGATTCTAAATTTGCCGGTTTCCATGTATCCGCAGATTGCTCCGCCTCAGGTGAGTATTTCCGCAACCTATCCGGGTGCATCTGCCAAGACTATTGAAGATACTGTCGTTCAGATTATTGAACAGAAGATGACTGGTCTTGACGGGTATCTGTACATGAGCTCAACCAGTGAGTCGAGCGGAAGAATCAATATTACGCTGACTTTCGCTGCCGGAACCAATCCCGATATGGCTCAGGTTCAGGTGCAGAACCGATTGGCGCAGGCACAGTCCTCGCTGCCGGAAGTGGTCCAGCGACTTGGTATTACCGTTATCAAGACGACCGCGAGCTTTCTGAAAGTTGTCGGTCTGACGTCTAAGAGCGGCAAGGTTTCTGAAGCCGAACTCGGCGACTATTTGGTCTCGCGAGTGCAGGAGCCGCTGAGTCGTGTTGAAGGTGTCGGTGAAGTTCAGGTGTTTGGTTCGGCCTTTGCGATGCGTATCTGGCTGAATCCGGAAAAGCTCTATGAATACGGATTGACACCGTCGGATGTGACAGCCGCGATTCAGGCACAAAACGTTCAGATTTCTTCCGGTCAGGTGGGCGGTCTGCCAGCTGCCAAAGGGACGGAACTGAACGCGACCATTACTTCGAGTTCGCTCCTAGAGACGCCTGAGCAGTTCGGCAATATTTTTCTGAAGACTCAGTCGAGTGGAGCTCAGGTATTCCTGAAGGATGTCGCCCGAATTGAAAAAGGCCCGCAGATGTACGAGGCGACAGCCTTTTTTAACGGTAAACCTTCTTCAGCTATCGCAATTAAGCTTGCTTCCGGCGCAAATGCTTTGAGAACTTCCGAGCTCGTCGACGAGAAGATGAAAGAGCTCTCGCAGTACTTCCCGCAGGACTACGAATACATTATTCCGTTTGACACTACTCCGTTCGTTCGTATCTCCATTAAGGGCGTGATTCAGACGCTGATGGAAGCGATTGTGCTGGTGGTTCTGGTTATGTATCTTTTCCTTCAGAACTTCCGCGCGACACTTATTCCGACGATTGCTGTGCCGGTGGTTGTACTTGGTACGTTCGGTGTACTCGGAGCTATGGGCTACTCGATCAACATGCTGACGATGTTCGCCATGGTGCTCGCGATCGGTCTGTTGGTAGATGATGCGATTGTTGTGGTGGAAAATGTTGAGCGTGTGATGGATGAAGAGCGTCTCTCGCCGCATGACGCAACAGAAAAATCAATGAAGCAGATCACGGGTGCGCTGGTCGGTATTGCGATGGTGCTTTCTGCCGTGTTCGTTCCGATGGCCTTCTTTGGAGGCTCTACCGGTGTCATTTACCGTCAATTCTCTGTCACGATCGTGGCGGCAATGGGTTTGTCTGTACTAGTTGCTCTGACGCTGACTCCGGCTCTGTGCGCGACAATTCTTCGTCCGATTAAGCACGATAAAAAACAAACAGGTTTCTTCGGCTGGTTCAATCGCGTGTTTAATTCCGGCGCGCAGTCCGCGACACATGCCGTCGGCTACATGACCGGCCGATGGAAGCGTTTCATTGTGATTTACGGTGTCATTATTGCGGGCGTGGTTTTTGGCTTTTTAAAGATTCCGACTGCATTTATGCCGGATGAGGACCAAGGTTCTTTGATGGTTCAGATTACGCTTCCGGAAGGATCGACTCGCGAACAGACTCTTCCGGTCATTGAGCGAATGCAGAATTACATGCTGACGCAAGAGAAGGAAAATGTGGAAAGCGTGATGACGGTCGCAGGCTTTAGTTTGGCCGGTATGGGCCAGAATTCTGCCATGGCCTTTGTCAAACTGAAGGACTGGAGCGAGCGTAAGCGTCCGGACCAGAAGGCTCAGGCTATTGCCGCACGTGCCAATCGTACGCTGATGAGCTGGAAAGACTCCTTCGCGTTTGGTTTTGCGCTTCCGCCGGTTCCCGAGCTTGGTATGGCTGACGGTTTTGACCTTTATTTGCAGGATCTGGGGGGCGCCGGTCATGCCGCTCTGATGGATGCCAGAAATCAGATGTTGGGTATGGCTCAGCAGAATCCGCTGCTCTATAACGTGCGTCCGAACGGTAAGGAAGATGCGCCGCAGTTACAGCTCAATATTGACTTCAGCAAAGCCGCGGCGCTTGGAGTGAGCGTTTCCGCTGTCAATAGCGCGCTTTCTACGGCTTGGGGTTCGACTTACGTTAATGACTTCTATGACAACGGCCGTATTAAGCAGGTTTATGTTCAGGGCGACGCCGATTATCGTCAGAGACCCGAGGATTTAGACAAGTGGTATGTGCGCAATGATCAGGGCAAGATGGTTCCGTTCTCCGCTTTCAGTTCTGCTGAGTGGAAGTTCGGTTCCTCCAAACTTGAACGTTTCAACGGGTTAGGTGCAGTGAACATCCAGGGCGCGCCCGCTGCAGGATTTACGACCGGTCAGGCAATGCTGGCGATGGAAGAGATCGCCAAGAGTCTGCCTTACGGATTCGGACTTGCCTGGAACGGCATTTCTTTCCAGGAACGTCAGGCCGGAGCTCAGGCCGGAGCGCTTTACGCACTGTCTATTTTGATCGTGTTCCTCTGCTTGGCCGCGCTTTATGAAAGCTGGTCAATTCCGATTGCGGTCATTATGGTGGTGCCGCTCGGTGTTATTGGAGCGCTTGGTATGACCGGCGCATTCGGAATGAATAACGATATTTACTTCCAGGTTGGTCTTTTGACAACAATCGGTTTGGTTAGTAAGAACGCGATTTTGATTGTGGAGTTTGCTAAAGAGCTCCATGAGAAAGGCATGTCGATCGTAGAGGCAGCAGCTCAGGCCGTTAAGCTCAGACTTCGACCGATTCTGATGACCTCTCTTGCGTTCGGTCTCGGCGTTCTTCCGCTTGCTAAAGCGGCTGGCGCAGGTTCAGGTGCGCAGAACGCGATCGGTATCGGTGTTCTCGGCGGTATGCTTACGGGTACTTTCCTGTGTATTTTCTTCGTACCGCTTTTCTACGTATTGATTATTAAACTGTTTGGCGACAAGACGCATAAACCTCAGACCGACGGAGAATCCAAATGAGAATCATAAAAGTTACAACATTGGCTTGCGCAGTTCTGCTTGCGTCGGGCTGTACGATGGCGCCCAAGTATGAGCGTCCCGAAGCGCCGGTTGCTCAAACGTTCCCGAGCGGAGATGCGTATGCCGATGTTGAAAAAACGGCTGCGCCGCTGCCGCTTTGGGAGGATTTCATTACTAATCCCAAGGCTCGCCAGGTTGTTCGCCTCGCGCTTGAAAACAACCGAGATCTTCGTGTTGCGCTGTTCAATGTTGAAAAGGCCTATGCCGCTTACGGCATTCAGCGCGCGCAGCTTCTTCCGTCAGTTGCGGGCGGTTTAAACGAGACGGCGGGAAGAACTCCTCGTTCTGTTTCTGCGACTGGATCCGGCTATGTTTCTCACACCTATCAGGCCAATCTTTCATCCACCGCTTGGGAGCTTGATCTCTTCGGTCGAGTAAGGAGTCTCTCTGAAGCGGCATTACAGAGCTACTTTGCTGTAGAGGAAAACAGAAGTGCTGCACAAAATACGCTGATTGCCTCTGTGGCTAACGCTTGGATTAACCT
Organism: Parasutterella muris; assembly: GCF_009767915.1. GTDB lineage: Bacteria > Pseudomonadota > Gammaproteobacteria > Burkholderiales > Burkholderiaceae_F > Parasutterella > Parasutterella muris. The sequence continues at coordinate 4,528 of NZ_WSRP01000049.1, read as the reverse complement.
TGGCGCGCAGAAGGAGCTTTTACGTCTGCAGAAGATTACGCTTGAGAGTCAGGAAAAGAGCTATAAGCTGATGGAGCAGAGTCACCGTCTAGGCGCAAGCTCGCTTCTTGAACTCGAGCAGGCCAAAACAACGGTTGCGACCGCAAGAGCAGCGGTCGCAAGCTACGAGCGCACAGTGGCTCAAGCGAGAAATGCATTGAATCTTCTCGTAGGCGCTGATGTGCCAGCGATGTTGGAGCCGGAAAAGCTCGAAGATGCGACGAACTTCGGAGCGATCGCTCCAGAAGGACTCTCAAGTGACATTCTTCTCAATCGACCAGATATTCGTGCGGCGGAAAATAATTTGAAAGCAGCAAATGCCAACATTGGCGCAGCTCGTGCAAACTTTTTTCCGAGAATTTCTCTGACGGCGGGCATCGGTTCCACGTCTCGTCATCTGAGTGATTTATTTGATGCCGGTACAGGTCTTTGGACATTTGCGCCTTCAATTTCACTTCCGATCTTTACGGGCGGAGCGAACTTGTCTACGTTGCGCCAGGCTGAAGCTCAGCAGAAGATCATGGTCGCGACTTACGAGCAGACCATTCAGCAGGCCTTTGCCGAAGTTAGTGACGCGCTTGCGACAGTAGGTACCGTGAAACAGCAGACTGCTGCGTTAAAAGATTTGGTGACGGCGACAGAACGAGCCTATACGCTATCTCAGAACCGTTACAAGAACGGTCTTGACGGATTCCTGACGGTTCTTGAAAGTCAGCGTCAGATGGTTGCAGCACAGACTAATTTCATCAGCGCTGAGTCTATGCGCCTGAGCAGCGGCATCAATCTTTACCGTGCGCTCGGAGGCGGAGCTGTTCGTGAAGAACAGACCGTCGCGGCAGCTTCTGTGAAGGGAGAGTCTTAATGGGCAGCCCTCTCAACTTAACACGTCAGGATGAGAAAAGACTGAAAATTCTCGCGGCTGCGGAGGAGACCTTTTTAGAAAAAGGTTTCCACGCTGCGAGCATGAGCGACATTGCTCGTAAAGCAGGCATCAGCACGCCGCATTTATATAACTTTTATGAGAATAAAGCGGCGATTGCGTTGTCAGTTCAGGAAAAGATGGCTGAAGAGACCTTCACGCTTTTGACCGGAGCAATGAATTCTGAACCGGAAGAGCAGGAAAAGTTTATCAAGCACCTGCTTGATCCTCGTCGAGCCTCGCTGACTCTGACGATGATGACGGAAGCGACTAGAAATCCTGTTGTCATGGAGCGTGTCGTTGAAAACGGCGAGAAACTCATGACTCAGCTTAGGGAGCACTATCACATTAAAGAGGATGACGAGGATCGACTTTTCCGTCTTGAGGTGTCGATGAGGCTGTTTCTTGGAATCAGCATTGGCAGCGTTTTTTGCGGAATCGTCGAAGGGGGAAAGCTTCGTAATATTCTTATGGAAATCAATCGTTGGCTCGTGGATAATAAATCTGAGACTAATTGTTTAAATGGTGAGGAGAAAACGAATGCTGTCTAGTCAGGAGCTCGTCCAATTTCGTCGTGATCTTCACTCCTATCCGGAGACCGGATGGTGTGAATTTGTGACAACTTTCAAGGTTGTCCAAAAATTGAGATCGTTTGGAATTGAACCTAAGTTTGGCCGTCAGATTATTAATCCGGAGTTTGTTGCAGGCCGCAATGAAAAGGCTGTAGAAGCGGCACAGAAGGCAGCGCTTGACAAAGGCGTTTCCGCAGAATTTCTGGAGCAGATGGGCGGTTATACAGGCGTACTTGCAACGATTGAAACTGGCCGTCCCGGCCCCGTACTTGCCGTTCGATTCGATATGGACTGTGTGGACGTACAGGAAGCTCTGGAAGCAGGCCATAGACCGTTTGATGAAGGCTGGGCCAGCACCAACCCGGGCCACATGCATTCCTGTGGGCATGATGGTCACACAACGATGGGTATCGGCCTTTGTTCTTGGCTTGTTGAGAACAAGGATAAGTTGTGCGGTACGATCAAGGTTCTTTTCCAGCCTGCGGAAGAGGGTGTAAGAGGTGCTCGGCCGGTTGCTGAATCAGGTGTCCTGGATGACGCGGATTACTTTTTCGGTAACCACTTGGGATTTAATCTGCCCACCGGCACGATTTCACCTGAGCCCGGACTTTTTCTAGCTTCTACCAAGCTGGATGCGGAGTTCGTTGGTTTAGCCGCGCATTCAGGTGCGGACCCGCACAAAGGAAAGAATGCGCTTTTGGCTGCCGCAACTGCTACATTAGCGGTACATGGTATCATTCGACCGGTTCAGGAAACAACTGCGCTGAACGTGGGGACGCTGCATGCTGGTCAAGGTCGCAACGTGGTTGCGCCGAATGCTTTTATGCAGCTTGAGGTTCGCGGGGAAACCGAAGAAGTCAACAGCTACATGCGTGAGGAAGCTATTCGCAAGATCAAAGCGAGCGCAGATATGTATGACTGCGAGGTGAAGATCGTTAAGGCCGGAGAAGCGACCGAATTTAAACCGGATCGTAAAGCCATTGATTTGGTTTACGAAGCGGCGATTCCGGTTGTCGGCGAAGAGATGATTAAGAAGATGGATCTGAAGCTTGGCAGCGAAGACTGTACGATTCTGCTTCGCAGAGTTCAGCAGAGGGGCGGAGTCGGTACGTTCATCATCTTTGGATGCGAGACCAAAGCAGGACATCATCAGAGGCTCTTTGACTTTGACGAGCGGGTTCTGGATATTGCAGTGTCCTTCTATAAGAATCTGGTACCGATGATTTGCGGTTTTAAATAGACTACTTATTTAAACCATAGCAAGAAGCCTTGTTCTTTGCGGAGCAAGGCTTCTTCTATATTCTCGTATTAGCGGTTGCGGTCCCTGCGGTCTTTAACCGCATGTGCGAGAGACTCAACTGCTTTAACCGTGTCGTCCCATCCAAGGCAGGCGTCCGTAATAGACTGACCGTAAACCAGTTCCTGTTCTTTGCCTTTGACGAGAGGCTGGTTGCCTTCGACAAGATTAGACTCGAGCATAACGCCCATGATGTGGCAGCTGCCGGAAGAAATTTGCCGGCAGATATCCTGTACGACGGCCAGCTGTTCCTTATGTTTCTTATGGCTGTTGGAGTGGCTTGCATCGATCATGACGGAGGGTCTCAGTCCTGCAGCCTGAAGTTTTTCGCAGCACTCGGACACGCTCTTTTCGTCGTAATTGGTTGTTTTACCGCCGCGAAGAATCACGTGGCAGTCTTCATTTCCGCCCGTAACGACAATAGCGGAGTGGCCTCCCTTGGTTACAGAAAGGAAAACATGCTCATGGGAAGCGGCATTAATCGCGTCGATAGCAATTTTCACGTTGCCATCGGTTCCGTTTTTGAATCCCACCGGGCAGGAAAGGCCGCTGGCGAGTTCGCGGTGTACTTGGCTTTCTGTTGTTCTTGCTCCGATCGCGCCCCAGGAGATTAAGTCAGCGATGTACTGAGGCGTGATCATGTCGAGGTATTCGGTGCCTGCGGGGACGCCGAGTTCGTTGATATCGAGCAGCAGCTCCCGCGCAACGCGCAGTCCGTGGTTGATGTGGTAGCTGCAGTCCAGGTCCGGGTCGTTGATCAGGCCTTTCCAACCGATTGTGGTTCTCGGTTTTTCGAAATATACGCGCATGATGATTTCGAGATCATCAGCAAACTGTCTGCGAAGGTCGACGAGTTTTTCTGTATATTCGACCGCCGCTTTCGGGTCATGGATTGAGCACGGACCAACGATGACTAGCAGGCGGTCGTCCAAGCCGTGAATGATTTCATGGCCCGCGGTACGGGCAAGGTGTACGGTTGTTGAAGCAAGCTGTCCGCAGGGAAATTCTCTGATCAGGTAAGAAGGTGGAGTAAGTTCTCTTATTTCTTTGATTCTGACGTCATCGGTATTGAAAGCCATTATTTATTCTCCGTTTATCCGCGATATCCGAGGTTGGCAATAAAAAACCGCCGGGACCTTTTGGTACGGCGGTTAAGTTTAAGTGACTCCTGATTATGCGTGCAGAGTATCCTTTTCCGCCGACAGCGAAAAATAAAAGCTAAAGTAATAAAAGAAAAACTGTGCTGCACGCATGATTCAGTATTCAATGATTGAAAAATGATTGATATAGATAAAATTTACTTCAAAAATTGCTGTTATGCGGAATTATTTGCAGACTTTTTTAAAGACATATCGTTTCCCCTACAGTCGGAGGAAACAGATTTATGACTAGAATAAATGCCTGGGGGGATTTTCCCGTAGCGCTAATTGGCAGGATCAGGGAAGAAAATTAATAGAGGGGTGAGTTATTGGTTTGGGTGAGATATCCTCGCTAACTTTATTTGTGAGTATGTGTTTTTTAGAAACGAATCATCAGGGACGGAAATCGAGAGATACCTTCGAGGATGAAATTTCTTATTGTGTGTTTATATGTAGCCTATAATTTTTAGTTGAAATATGAAGGTTGTCTTGTCCTGAAAAAAGTTGACTACTTAGGGAGTCAACAATGAAAGTTGAAGAACAGATATCTACACTAATGAAA
>NZ_WSRP01000048.1 GCF_009767915.1 Parasutterella muris | reverse complement strand
AGACTCTCAGAATCGTGTTGGAATTCGGACTCACTATTGCGTTGGAATTAACTCTCAGAATCGCGTTGGAAATCACTCTCAAAGTCGTGTTTGCTGAACATATTTTCTATTGTATTTTCCTATGCGTTAAGGGAGATTTTGTCTAAAAGCGTAGCTGAAAGCCTCCTCTAACCCAGGGCTTTTTGTGCTCACTTTTCTTAATCAACTAGCCGGATATCAATAGGTATCCGCAATTACATGCTGCCTTTGAGCTCCTCCTGCGATACATGCCCTAAAGAGCGTTGAATGCGTTCTGTGTTGTACCACGTGATGTAGTCAGCGATGATTTCCTGAGCCTTCGCTCTCGTCAGCTCTATTCTTTCCTGCGGAGTCATTCTGCGGAACGTTTCACTTTTCATATGCCCGTAAAACGTTTCTATGCTTGCGTTGTCCAGGCAATTTCCTCTCCTGGAGTAGCTCGGGCGGGCTCCGAGTTTTCTCACTGCTTTCACCTAGGACATACTCGTGTAGGTTCCACCTCTATCGCAGTGGATGACACAATCTGATGGCAGCAGTCCTCCTTTACTGTCACTCCTTTGCCTTTTAAAGACTCAACGATTGAGACTATATTTGATTCAGAGTGGTCCTTTAAATTAAAGTTTTTGGTAATCCACTCTTTGATTGCAAATGTATAGGCTAAGACGGACGTAATTAAGTAGCGCATATGCTCGTCTCCGGATCTGATGCTATCTCCAACTATGGCATGTCCTTTGCGTTTTTTAATTCGGATTTAACCCACTGTTGAACCGAACGAGGTTCCAGACTATAGAACTCAGCTGCCTTTAGCGAGGAACGAACCTTCCCTTCAATAACTTGTATCGCAATGGAACTTGCAAAAGCCCGAGATATGGCCCTTTTGGATATCTCCTTCTTTCGGGACCGGGTTATGACGGACTATATAGGGCCTCTGTAAACGCCAAATTGAATTTCAAGCTTAGTACAGGATAGGCCTTGACCATATAGCTTAACTATTTCTTCTCTCTCAATGCTGGAAAGCGGAGACTGTCGCTCTTCGGAGGCAATCCAATCACTGCTCATGAGCGATTTTGCCTTCCATAAACGCAAAATATCACGCGGAACGCCCGATAGTTGTTCAATCTCTCGATATTTCTTCATTTCATCGAATAAGGATTGAACCAATCTTTTGGCCTCAAGAGAAAATATCTTTCTCGTCAAGGTGCCTCCTTGCCAAGTGTCGCATTTTCAGGGGGCAGTTCACGCGACGGGTCACTAAACTTGTCGTTTGACTGACTATAATCCATCTATAGCCTGCAAAATATAATGCAGCGATAGGAAATAAAGGATAAATTTCTATAACTTATCTATCTGAAGTAAGAACACATGATAGCAATTAAGCAACCGATTGATATCTCAGTTGTAGTGCCAGTCCACAATGTTGAAGACTATTTAGAGGAATGTTTAAATAGTCTGCATAATCAAACCTTAAAAACGGCGGAATTTATTGTCATAGATGATGGAAGCACAGATCATTGTGCAGAAATTTGTGACCGGTACGCACAATTGGATAAAAGATTTATCGTTGCGCATCAAGATTGTCAAGGTACCTTATTGACAAGAAAGCGTGCTTTTGAATTAGCAAGAGGAAAGTGGTGTGTCTGTGTAGATGGAGATGACTACCTACCTTTTGATACAGTGCTGGAAGTAGAGGTTAATTTAGCTAATAAACACGATGTTGATATTTTACGCTTTGATATGTCTGCATTTGCAGAAAATGAAGAAGCAGTAAAGAACTATTTTAATTTTAGAAAAGAATGGGTAGGGTTAATAGAAACACCATTAGAAATTATCCGTGCGATATATGAAAATGGTACAGTTGGTTGGGGAATGGCCGACAAAATATATAGGACTGCTATTGTTAAAAAAGCGATACAACATCTTGAAAATGTTTATCTAATAAGCGGGACCGACTGTTATCAACTCTTTCTAATTTGTTTTTATGCAAATATTTTTAAATCTGTAAAAACAGAGCCTCTATACTCTTATCGTATGGGGTGCGGTGTTTCTACAGCGCAAGCAAGTTCAGAAAAATTTGGTCCTCGATCTCAAATTTTGAAAGTACCCAAATTTCTCACTTCTTTTTTATTATCGCAAGCAAAGTACGAGGAATATGATTCGATTATTCGCAAGTTAGCTGATCGTCTTATTGACCCGGCTATTTACGTGTTTAATAGTATTCCAGATAGCGAAGAAATAAATTCATTTGATTGCCTGTTTTGTAATCCGGAAATTAAATCTGAAGTTATTGCGGCGTTACAAAAGTTTTATTCAAATGATTCAGCTTTGTTAGCGCGGAAGGCCTCAAAATCAAGTTTACTTCAAGCCCAGAAGAGAAGAATAAAGAGGGTTGGAATTTTATATCCAAAACTTTCTAACGGAGAAAGTCTGCCTGTGGTTTTAAGACAAGCATCTCAATTCCGGGAGAATGGTTTTGAGGTCGTTCTTTTCACTGAAGAGATTTCCAGTATCGATTATACTGTCACAAAAGATTTTCCAATCGTTGTTCTTCCGAGGCGAGGAGAGGATAAAAGAATTAGAGCTTTTGAGAAGGTATTAATTGACAATCGCATTGATCTTGTGATTTATTATGCCGCTAATTCACCTGAATTGTTGTTTGATCTTTTGACAGTAAAGTTAAGTAGACGTTTTTTTGTTATTTATCAACATGAAAATTCGAGACGGCAACTAACGCAAAATGATCCATTTTTCAAACAGCTAATTCACACATACAAATTGGCGGATTCGTTTGTCGTATTATCCTCCATGGAGCAGTTTTACTACCGATCTCATGGGATCAATGCGATTAATATCTCCAATTCTTTAAACACTTCTGGTGAAAAGAAAAGGCCACTTCAAGACATTGCGGATTCACAGGTGTCCCCGTCAATGCATCATCACAGACTGGCCGAAGAAAATAGAACCCGTCATGTGGTTTGGTTAGGAAGACTAGATAATAAACAGAAGGGTTATGAAGAAGCTCTTGAAATTTTCTCAAGGGTGTGTACGTCTGAGCAAAATGTAATCTGTCACGTTATGGGAAAAGCTACTCGTGAGACCGATGTTGAGTATGTTAAGAACTTTATTTCCCAGCGTAATCTGCGAGATAAAATAATTTATGAGGAATTCACCTTGGAATCTGAGCATGTTTTAAAAGCTGCAGATGTCCACTTATTGACTTCGAGTTGCGAATGTTTACCAATGTCATTAGCACATATGATTTCATACGCAGTTCCGACAGTTCTTTATGAGTTGCCTGATCTTGAGGTTTTGAAAAATAAGAAAGATTGCATATCTGTTCCTAAACATAATGTTGCAGAGGCAGCGAGGGGCATTGGTGAGTTATTAAGAGATGATGAGAGAAGAAAACAACTGACATTAGTTGCGAAATCCCCCATTAAAGATTTCATTGCTACTAATCCCAGCCATATTGAAGGATGGCTCAAATTAATAAGTTCTCTAGAAAATAGAGATTCGTACCAATTTTTACCGGTCAATCAAGATGTTATTGGCCTAGTAGATTTGATTACTTCGTATTGCCAAGGTGAGATTAATAGATACAAGGATGAAATTTTAAGATATCAGAATTTAGCTAAGCAATATGAGGAAGAAAATAATCGGCTTCAGGCACTGATTGAGTCTCACCAGAAGGAAGTAAAGAATAGCCAGGAAAAGATAGGGCATCTTCAGAAGCAGCACAAGTCTATTCAAGACGAACTACTTTGCCATCAGGAGCGCATTGCCCAATTAAATCTCCTTCGCAAAACTGACTACGATGAGCTGAAGATTGAACGTTACGATGTATGCAGAGGTATTTTCACTAAGTTCTGCCCTGCAGGAACTAGGAGAAACGTAGCCGTCAAAGAAATTGCAGAAAAAATTTACAGCGTAATAAAAAGAAGTTGCAGTGAAGAAATAAATCGGAATTCGCAGAATGTCGAGGGGGGGGGTAAGTGAGATCGATAAGGTCTTTTGCAACAATAACTATTTTTTCAGGCAAATACTCTACGTAAATTGTTTCGCTTATGACAAAGGGGAGAAAACAAATGCCGAAGTATGGATTCGGTTTATTAGGTGCAGCTGGTTATGTGGCACCTAGACATATTCAAGCTATTTTTGAAACAGGTAATGAACTGCTTTATGCCTGTGATGTGACGGACAGTGTTGGAGTTTTAGACCGAAATTTTCCACAGTGTAAATTCTTTTTGTCTGTGGCCGAGATGGAAGAGGAACTGCGAAGCAAAAGAGGACAAAACGTTGGGGCTTTAGAAAAAGAAAACCTTGCACAAGATTTAGATTTTCTCTCAATCTGTACGCCAAACTATTTGCATTTTCCTCAAATAAAATTCGGACTAAAAAATAACATGCATGTTATTTGCGAAAAGCCTTTGGTATTGACCGAGAAGGAAGTGCACGAGCTAGAAAAAATCGAACAAGAGACAGGCAAAAGAGTTTATTCCATTCTCCAGCTTAGACTTCATCCGCAAATAATTAGATTAAAGGCTTTGTTAGAGTCTCAAAGACAAAATTCTTCTAAGCGCTCAAAAGTTTCTTTGAACTATGTGACATCACGCGGTCCCTGGTATAAAAAAAGCTGGAAATTTGATATCAATAAAAGCGGAGGAGTCGCAAGCAATATTGGTATTCATTTTTTTGACATGCTGATTCAGCTGTTTGGTTATCCGGATTCTTATGAGATTCTTAATAAGTCGGACGAACAGTTAAAAGGGATTCTTCATTGTCCTTATGCAGATGTCAATTTTTTCCTGAGTATTAAACAGGAGGATTTATCTCTTAATTTGCGGGATACAAATCAGCGATCATGGAGAGAGATGATAATTGACGGTTCTCCGTTTGATTTCACGAACGGCTTTACTGACCTTCATATCCAAAGCTACAAAGAGATTCTTGCAGGACGGGGTTTTGGACTAGCAGATGCTCTTCCAGCCATAAGATTGTGCGAAAGCATTCGCCTCTCTTAGTTGAAAAAATATGACGGAAACTTTCAAAAAAATTCCGATTTTTAGGCCTGAGGTGACTGATACAGGATTGCCTCAAGAACTACGGATAAGCATTTCTGAATTATTGAAGCAAGGATGCTTTATCCGCGGTCGTGCGGTCTTAGACTTCGAAAATCAACTGGCTCAGTATCTGAGTACAAACAATGTGATTGCGGTGGGTAATGGTACAGATGCGTTGCTGGCTGCTTTAATGGCTTTAGAACTGAATAAGGGAGATGAAGTCATAACGCCGGCGTTTGGTTATCCGGCTGCAGCTGAAATGATTTGCCTATTGGGTTTAACTCCTGTTCTCGTTGATGTTGATTGGAATACTTTTAATTTCGATCCGGTTCAGTTAGAGGAGGCGATTTCGCCTAAAACCAAGGTGATTCTGCCTTTGCATTTATTCGGTCTTCCTGCGCGCATGGATGACATCATGCAAATTGCAGATAAGTACCAACTGACAGTTATTGAAGATGCAGCGCAAAGTTTAGGTTCGGACTGTGTTGTAGACGGTAAAAAGAGAAAATCCGGAACCGTTGCGAGTCTGGGCTGTACATCTTTTTTCCCGTCTAAGAATTTAGGTGCTTGGGGAGACGGAGGAGCGATTTTCGTAAATAGAGATGATCCTAAACTATGGAATCGTCTTCGCAGCATCGTCAACCATGGACAGGAAAAGAAATACTTTCACACCATGCTCGGTATGAACTCCAGACTGGATACCGTTCAGGCAGAAGTGCTTTGCTACTACTTGAGTAGATTTGGAGACAATTGTCGTCGAAGAGTCCGAATTGCGTCGCGGTATACAGAAAGTTTTTCTCAACTAGAAAGCTTAGAGCTTCCGCTCTGCGCGGAGGTCAATAGCTATGTCCCAAATTTGTATACAGTAAAAGTAGCTAAAGATCGGAGAGATGCCTTACAGAGTTTTCTAAACAAAAAGGGGATTGCCTCGCAAGTCTATTATCCGCTGCCGATACACCGACAAAAAGCTTACGCTCCTTTCGTACGTACTCCCGTGAAACTCACTAATTCAGAACAATTGCCATTCTGCGTCCTTTCTTTACCCTGTTTCCCTTCAATGAAAGAGTGGGAACAGGAAGCTGTTATCTCAGCAGTAAAGCAATTTTTTAGGGAAAGTCATGTCTGAAATTCAGATTCATCCAACCGCAGTCGTTGATCACGGAGCGGTGATAGGAAAGGGGACTGTTATCTGGCATTTTTGCCATGTTTCCGAAGACAGCATCATTGGAGAAAATTGCTCTCTTGGCCAAAATGTCTATGTTGCACCGAACGTTGTTATTGGCAGCGGAGTTAGAGTCCAGAACAATGTCTCTCTTTTTACAGGCGTCACTATTGAAGACAACGTTTTCTTAGGACCGTCGTGCGTCTTTACTAATGTTCTCAACCCTCGAAGTTTTGTTAGCAGGAAGTCTGAATTCAAAGACACAATAGTTAAAGAAGGAGCTTCAGTTGGTGCAAACGCAGTCATTCTGTGCGGACATCAGATCGGACGGTATGCGCTGATAGGCGCTGGAAGCGTTGTGACTAAGGATGTAAAAGATTTTGAAGTTGTAGTAGGAAATCCTGCACGCCATCATGGATGGGTCAGCCGTTTTGGTAATAGATTAAATTTTAATACGGAAGGTCGTGCGTATTGTCCGGATTCCTGCTGTAACTACCAATTATTAAACGGCTGTGTGATTGAATCTGCAGAAACTAAAGAATAAGAACAGGTATATTTGATGCACAAAGAAAGTTATAGGATCGCCGTTATCGGCTGCGGATATGTAGGTTTGCCCCTAGCGCTGGCATTTTCTCGTTTGTTTCCGGTGGTCGGATTTGATCTTGATGAAAAAAGAGTATTCGAACTCTCTCAGCCATTTGATCGAAACGGCGAGTATTCTGCAGAAGAATTTCAACATAGACAGCTCAGCTTTTCGTCAGATGACGAAGATCTCAGGAACTGCAATGTCTTTATTATTGCTGTGCCGACACCCGTAGATCAAAATCATAGTCCTGACCTTTCCTGTCTCATTAATGCTTCTCGGATGGTTGGTTCTTTGCTAAAAAAAGGAGATTGTGTCATTTATGAATCAACCGTTGCCCCGGGCTGTACTGGAAAAATCTGTCTGCCGATCTTAAAGGACGAGTCAGCTCTTGTGCCGGGAGAAGATTTTTACCTGGGTTTCTCTCCGGAAAGAGTGAATCCGGGAGATGCTGAACATACGCTTCAGTCAATTTCGAAGGTAGTATCGGGCATAAACGAGGAGAGTCTTCTATTTATAGAAAAACTCTATTCTTTCGTGGTAAATAAGACTTGCATGGCGTCTTCCATTGAAATTGCAGAGGCTTCAAAATTGGTGGAAAACATTCAGAGAGACGTCAACATTGCGCTAATGAATGAACTGTCTGTCTACTTAGAGAAAATGGGCATTCCGATGGATGAAGTACTTGAGGTTTCTGCAAGCAAATGGAATTTCTCTAATTATCATCCGGGATTAGTAGGGGGGCACTGTATCGCGGTGGATCCTTATTATCTATTAGAATCCGCTGAGAAAGAAGGCGTACCACTTTCTCTTATTCAGCAGGCTAGGGATGTTAACGAAAACATGCCGGAAGAGTTTGCTTGCCGCATCCTTTCGAAACTTGAGAAACCCTATAGGGGCAAAAAAGTCTTGATTCGAGGACTAGCTTTTAAACCTGGTGTTAAAGATATAAGGAATACAAAAACGCCTCAGCTTAGGGAACTCCTTCTGAAGCAAGGAATTGAAGTGGATGTTTATGATCCGTTCGTGGATCATAGCGTTTCATTGTCGATGTTTGGTTTTGAGACCATTGATGAGATTACAGATCAATACGACTTAATCGTCTTGCCCCACAATTTATCAATTATTGGGCCAAGGGAAAGTCCTTATAGGAATTCTTAAAGCATGACTGGAAAAAATAGTGTTTTTGAACTCGTCCTTTTATGGGATGTGGTAATCCTCTTTTTTTAATACATAAGTTGCGTATTATTTCGCAGTAATTTTTTTGAATCAAACTGCTAACATCACCAATAGTCTCTTTAAATAGAACACGAATAGATCGTCCATTTCTATGAATCTCAAGTCTAAGGAATCTCTGTACAAAAGGTGGGTGATATACTGTAATTAGCATACTATATTAAGTTACGACTATGAAGATTAAAGCACCCATCTGCAGAAACCTCTCCGCAGTTAGGCGGTACAAGAAGAACCAAATTCCTTGAGACATTGGACGCTATCATTCCCTGGCAGGATTTGTGTGCTCTGATTAGTCCTTACTACAGTGAGGGTAAGCGCGGCCAGCAGCCGTATCCGTTGGAGTTCATGATTCGCGTACACTTTCTACAGCTTGTCTACAATTTGAGCGATCCGATGTGTGAGGAAACGCTTCGTGACTCTCTTTCATCTCGACGGTTTGTAGGTCTGACAATGGATTCAAAATGTCCGGATGAGACCACTATTCTGCGCTTTCGCCATTTACTCGAAAGAAACGGCTTGGATATGCAGATTTTCGATTTATTCAAATATCAGTTAAGTCAAAGCGGTCTTCTTTTTAGCAAGGGAACGATAATTGACGGCTCTTTTATTGAGGCACCGAGTTCGACAAAGAATGCCGGCAATGCGTTCGGCTAAGAAAGGCAGCGATTGGCATTTTGGGATGAAGTTTCACAGCGGTGTGGACAAGGTCAGCGGCGTCATTCATAGCGTGACAACGACAGCGGCGAATGTTTACGATATAGCTCAGGTTGATAAATTAAGAAGTCCTACTGATTGGAAAGTCATAGGAGATGCGGGATATCTCGGCATGGACAAACGCGAGAGCGAAGACCCGGAGCACGTCACTCACACTGCGGCAAAACGATATAGCCAGCGGAAAAAGTTCCCGGAAGCTAAGGTAGTGCAAGAAAAGAGACTTAGTTCAATCAGGTGTAAGGTCGAACACGCTTTCCATCGGATAAAGATTCAATTCGGTTATAGAAAAGTTCGTTATCGGGGATTGGCTAAAAACACAGCAAGGCTAACAATGTTGGCATCTATCGCTAATATGTTTACCGCACTTTGCTATGAAAAACGAACGAAAATGAGTTTTGCATAGGATAAGTGTGTCTGTACGGAATACTTTTTTAGAATAAATCGATCAATAAAGAGGGGTTAAATACCCGATATCGGTGAAAAATATCTAATTTTCTATGAAGGTTGCCTCTTCAAAGGAGGTTGGGAAGACAGATTCTTGTTTCGCAGAGGTTCCTCAAATCTTTTTTGAATCGTGTCTTGCGGAAAATGTTCCAATCTATCTTGTATTACATAATGAATTAGCAGGAAAAATCGTATACATCTGCACCGATGAGACGACCAGTGAGACGCTATTTCAGATGTATTGTCGTCCGGACTCGCGTGCAGGACTTTCTTAGTCTTCCAGGTAGGTAAAAATTTTTTTGACGCCGCTTGGTGAATCACTGTTTTTTAATTGTTTTACTTTCTCGAGTTCTCCAATTGGAAATCATCGTTAAGGCTGAACACCGTACTTTTCGTATATGGGTTTCCAACGCTGTGGATAGGCCTGTTTTTGTTTCTTTGCAAACCAAGAGGCAAAATCAATGAGATACTTCTTGTGTTCATCTGATTTTCTCATCGCGACAGTCATATTCCAAACAGGTCTGTGAAAACCCGGTAGTACTGGAATAAGTCTTCCGCTGCTAATGTCCTCTTTGCAGAATGCGACGGAAAGATCGATCGCAATGCCCTGACCGGATAAGGCAGCTTCTCGGCAAGAGAATGCATCTCCGAGGTATAAAAGCTTGAATTCTTCGTTCAGAAAAACTCTGTTTTGTCCATGTTCGATAAATGTCGTTGTCGGATAAATTCTGCTGTATCTCAAGATTAAATTGTGAGATTTAAGGTCATTAGTGCTGTAGGGAACACCGTGCTGCTTCAGATAACTCGGAGTGGCGAGAAGCATGTTGTAGCTGAAGCCGGCATCAAAGACAAGAAGCGAATCATCGTTGTTATCCGGTAAATACGGAAGCATGGCAATATCGGTCTCCCCGTCAAGAATGTGTCGATGATCACAATCATTAATGAGATGGATCTGTAGATTGGGGTGCTTATCCGTATACGAAGACAACAACGGAAATAAATCGCCTCTTGTCATGTTAACCGGAAGAGAAAGCGACAATGACTGAGGCCGATTTGATATTGATTCAGCAGTCTTATTCAGTTTCTCCGAGCACTGGATTAAATTCTCAGCTTCAGGAAGAAGCCTTATTGCAACTTCCGTGAGTTTAAACGGCCGAACTGTCCGATCAAAAAGAAGAACGCCAAGATCCGTTTCCAGTTCTTTAACCATACGTGAGACGGTCTTTAGGTCCATGTCAAGCTCAATTGCAGTTCTTGAGACGTTTAGCGTTCGAGCGGTTTTTAGAAATACCTTCCAACTAATCAGGTTCTCTTTAGGTCGCATATTAAAGAGTTCTCATCTTATGAGAAGTGATTCAGGATTTATGTCTATTTGTACGGAAGTATATAACTTATTCTGAACGCGTAACGTTAGTCCTTTGGAGATACTATGAAGAAGAAACTTTCTGTTCTGATTACCGCTGCAGCTCTTGTAATTGGTTTTCAAGCTTATGCGAAAGACGGTACTTACACAGCAACAACTCTTGGAAGAAACGGAGATGTAACCGTCCAGGTAAAGATTGCAAATAACAAAATTGCGGATGTAAAAGTTCTCAATTGGAGCGAAACTCATCCCGTGGCAGATCTTCCTAAAACGAAAGTACCGGAAGACATTGTTAAAAATCAGTCCACGAATGTGAACAATGTTTCAGGTGCAACACTCACGACCTTTGCTATTAAAGCCGCAGTTCAGGACTGTTTAAAACAAGCAGGTTTGAATCCGAAAGATTATGCCAAGGCTGTTCCTAATCCTGTAAAAGTGAGCGCTAATGTCGAAGAAAAGACCGATGTGGTTGTCGTTGGTGCCGGCGGTGCCGGTTTATCCGCCGCTGTCGCAGCCGCTAAACGCGGACTCAATGTCATAGTCGTTGAAAAGACTCATTTTGCAGGCGGCAACACCTCAGTTTCCGGCGGATGCTTCAATGCTGCTGACCCTGAAGGTCAGAAGCCCATTAAGATGACTGAAGGTCAGAAGCGGTCCATCGACAAACTGCTCGAAGAAAAGATACAGAATCCGCTCCAGGAGAAATTAGTCGCTCAAGTTAAACAGCAGTGGGAAGCGTATAAAAAATCCGGTTCCGACAGCCTGTTCGACTCACCGGAACTTCATGCACTTCAGTCTTGGAAGGCCGGTGACTATAAAGCCAATCTTGCGCTCGTCTATAAGCTAACTAAAGAAGCGCCGACGATTCAAAAGACACTGTCTGAGATGGGTCTTACCTGGCAGAAACAACCGACTCAGTTTGTCGGAGCGCTTTGGCCTCGTTCACATAGAGCCAGCAACTATAAATCCGGTGTCGGGTATATCGATACCTATCTCGATCTCATTAAGGCTCAGAAACTTCCGGTCACGTTCATGATGAGCACTCCTGCCGAGAGTCTGATTGAAAAGGATGGAAAAGTTATTGGCATTAAAGCTAAAGGTTCCGACGGAAAGGATTATTCCATCTATGCGTCTAAAGGTGTAATCCTCACAACCGGCGGATTCGGGGCCAATGTGAAGATGCGCAATGAGTACGACGAGATTTGGGATAAGAAACTCGATGCGAAGGTTAAGACTACTAATATGCCCGCTATTACCGGCGACGGCATAAACATGGCCTTGAAGGCCGGCGCCGCTGTTAAGGACATGGGCTACATTCAGCTGCTTCCGACAACCGATCCTGCAACCGGCTCCACAAACCACAAGATTGTTGAGTCCACTAACATTTATGTCAATAAACTTGGCAATCGTTTTGTGAACGAGCAGGGAAGACGAGATGTATTAGCTAAGGCTGCTCTGGCTCAGCCGGACCATGTTTTCTATGTTATCGGTACCGAGCAAACGCTCTTGAAGGATAAAGAAGGAAGAGGTCCTTACGGCATTATGATCGCAGATCTTCTTAAACAAAAGAAAGCCTTCAAGTCGGACACGCTCGAAGGACTGGCAAAAGAACTCGGCATGAATCCTGAGAACTTAAAGCGCACTGTCGAAAAATGGAATGAGTTCTGCAAGACGCAGAAAGACGATGAGTTTGGCCGCATGAGCTGTGAGGAAGGAAACAAACTTCCGAAAGGTCCTTACTATGCTTCGATTATGACACCTTCTGTACATCACACGATGGGCGGATTAGTGATTGATGAAGATACCCATGTGCTGAATAAAGCTGGTAAGCCGATTTCCGGCCTTTATGCGGCAGGCGAAATTACCGGCGGTATTCATGGTACAAACCGTGTAGGCTGCAATGCTGTTCCGGATGCTTTGATTTACGGAACGATTGCCGGTCAGGAAGTCGGTAAGTAATAAATACTTCTAACTGAAAGGAGCCCTGGAGTAACTTCCGGGGCCGATTCATCCTACCTTAATGCATAGCATGGCGCATGCGTTTTATAGCCTTTGAATTCCCTTTTCCAAGAAGACAGAAAAAAATCGAGGAACTCTTTTCGAATACCGGAAAGTCTATGCGTTCCGACGGCCATGTAAAAATGAAATCCTGCGCTTTCATACGGCTCAAAAAGTCGAACCAACGTACCGTTATTAAAGTCCTCTTGGCACATGTAGACGGGGACACCCCAGCCAATACCAAGACCTTTTTTTACCGCGTAGAGAAGTGATGTGCTGTTATCAAGGCCAAAAAAACTTCCCCAAGATAAAGGAATATTTTCGGTACCATGCGGGCCGTACAAAAATCTCTGTCCGCAGTTCCAGTTGTAACAGGAGACAATTCTGCAGCGCTTTAAATCTTCCGGAGAACGAATCGGATGCTTACTAAGATATTCTTTGCTTGCAGCCATGTATGTGGGAGCGACGCCCAAATCTCGGCATTCACCAGGAGGCCTCTGGCTGAAATTTGCAAAAACTGCAATATCAAATCCTAATTGATGACCTAGATCCTCAGACTTGTTGTCTGTTAATTCAAAATCTACATCCGGGTAAAGTTGACTGAACTGATTGATCCAGCAGATTACAAGTTCCAGCAGTCCGTTTGAAACATTGACTTTAATTGTCTGTCGTGGCTCCTTGTCCTCTCGACATATCTGATTCAAAGTGTATGTAAACTCTTCAACAAGCGGAAAGATGGCTTTTAAGACACTCTCTCCCTGAGCGGTCAGGAAACTAGAGTGAGATTTTCTTTCAACAAGCTCATAACCTAGAGCTTTTTCTAAAACTCGAATCTTATTACTGACAGATGAAACATCAATATTCAGCTCTTCGGCTGCCTTATTCATGGAGCCAAGTGCCGCAACACGGCTCAGAGTAAACCAATAATCTAAATTCTCAAGTTTTTTGATTTTTCTGTCCATGGGTTTACCCTCGTTTGCGTTTTTTACATTGTCTGTTTTGGATTTTAGTGTAAACATGGGCTGTCGGTAACTTTTTGTAATAGAGGAGAAGTGATTATGATTCGCAAAGCAACTGCACTGTCCGTACTGCTTGGTATCTCTCTGGCAACTGTCTCGTTGAATTCGAATGCGTGTTTCACTGTAATTGTCGGAAAGAATGCTTCCGCGACCGGGGAAATCTTGGTTGGCCATAATGAGGATAATGACGGCAGAATTATGAGTAACCAGTACTATGTCCCTCCGGCCAAACATAAAGCGGGCGAGAAATTGGTTTATGAAGCCGGCGCAGCAAAAATTCCACAAGTAGATCAGACACACGGTTTCTGGTGGCAGCAAACGCTCCATCCGTCAGGATATTCTTTTTCTGATGGTTTCTATAACGATAAAGGTGTTCTCGTAACTTCTAATAACTGTAATCTAACTATCGAGAAGGATGAAAAAACTAAGGATGGCGGCATTGGCTACGGAATTCGTCGATTAGTTGCCGAAAGAGCAAATTCAGCTCGTGACGGCGTCAATTTGATCATCGACCTCGTTGGGAAATACGGTTATCGTCATCAGGGAAGAACGTATACGATTGCGGATAAAAATGAAGCATGGCAGGTTGCGCTTCTGAAAGGCGGAAGGTATTTGGCAAGGAAAGTCGGCGACAACGAAATGACGGTCATGAGCAATGCTTTCTCGTTGGGTAAGGTTGACTTAAACGACAAAGCCAATGTCCTGTATTCTTCGGATTTAGTTCAGCATGCTATCGACATGGGAACCTACAAACCGGCTAAGGCAGGGGATTATTCCGACTTTAATTTCCGTGAGGCATATCAGCTGCCGGCCAGAATAGAAGCGGATAGAAATACAGTTCGAGTTCAGGCAGCATTGAAACATCTGACTGGAGAAAAGATTGAAAATCCGCATGAATTCCCGACATCTTTGGTTCCTAAAGATAAATTGACTATGGCGGATGTTAGGGAAATTATTCGTTTAACGAATCCGTGGGATGAAAGACCCTCCGGATGGTACCACGAATACTTTAAAGACCCCTCTAACGGGGGAACTTTTGACAGCGCTGTTTATGTTCTGACAGCTGATCCGAGGCTTTCTTATACTTGGAGAACATCCGGACGTCCGGACTCCCAGTTCTCTTATCCTCAGTTTATGATGGCGGCACCAGCAGCTGCTCAGGCCTATATGACACCGGAAGAGGGAACGGAAGCACAATTTCGAAGCAAACCGGAACAGTTTGATTACACGCCGGATAGAACAGTCTTTACATTTATTAATCATCAAAACATCCTTGATTGGAACCAGAAAGCGCTGAAGGATTTTCCAAAGAAACAGGAAGTCTTTGAAAAGCAAATGTCAAAGGATTTTGATAATCAGATGGATAGAGTCCGGCTGGTTCTTCCCGTATCAGAATCAAAAGCATTAGCAATGATGAAGGAGTTCAATACTGATAGCTTTAATCGGGCCTTGGCTGCAACTGCTGCGGAGTTAGATCGCAACAATAAGCACACCATTGCTATTGAGGCAAAGGACCTTTCCAAAGCCGATAAAGGTACTGTAAAGGTAACGCTTTTCTCGAATAAGGATTTTGATGCCTCCGCCCTGAATAAAGACAAGACTTATTTCGGCGACGGATATCCGGATGACAACATCCATTACAACCAGAAACGCGCAGTTCCCGCTAAAGTGGAATACGTGGACGTTAATGGAGATGGTCTTAAGGATGCCGTTATGGAATTCCCGATTGAGGGTGCAACAGCTCAGACTTTCCCTGGAGTTAATACTCAGCTCTACCTCTGGTCTGTTGTTGACGGAGAACCGGTTGTAGCTTATGACATAGTCAAAATTAAGAAGTAGAAAGGTATTGCAGTTGCCCACGCTATGCGTGGGCATTTGTTCGATATTCACATAGGTGGAAATTTCGAAACCGATTGCGGAGGGCATTGTTTCTGCACTAAATTTATAAGAATGCGGGGACTGTAGTAACTGACTCAGCTTATATCCTTCCATCCTTGCAAATCATTATTTAACGAATTCCGCGGAATTCCCCGTGCGTAAGCGCGGGGATGGATAGCGGACGGCCGAATGTCAATTCGGCCGTTGATTTTTGATATATCTCTCAATAATGGCAGTTGTTGCTCCGTCTCCAACTGAAATTACACAGTAACTTTTTGTCCAAAAGCGTTTGCCCCAAAGTATCCTTCGAATCTGATTGAAGAATTCTTGACGAATTTTCAGAGATGATATGGTTTTTAGTTTACGTACCAGATTTGAAAGGAAAATTGTTGCAGGGTAAGAGATCAATAGATGAACATGATCTTCTTCCGAGCACTACAAAAGCTTGACTTGATCCCGTTGACACAAGTCAGCAAAAATTTCTTTGACTCTTTCCAAGATCGTTGATGAAATAACTTTTCGTCTGTAAGCTACTACGAAGATCAAGTGAGCTTTGAGATTGAAAACACAATGAGAACCGATAGATAACTGCATATGATTCAAAAAGTCGAGCGACACGTTATTCGTAAAAACAATGCTAACTGGCAAGCCTGCCACA
>NZ_WSRP01000047.1 GCF_009767915.1 Parasutterella muris | reverse complement strand
GGAATGAAGTGCGGATCACAGAGACGATGGTGGTACAGGTCGGACTTTAGCATCTCGATGTAATGCAGAGAGATCTCTTTGAGGTCGTTAAAGTCCAGCGGAAGTTTGTTTTCAAGGACCTTCGCAAAACAGAGATAACTGAGCTGAGCGCCTTCTGTGTAGTACCAGCGTCCGATTTCCGGTTCCCTTGCAGTCACGGAAAAAATTAGTCGGCTCGTACCGATCGCTTTGTCCGAAAGAATGGAACGCAGATAGATATTGCCGAAGACTTCGAGTTCCTCTTCCCAGCCGCGTTTCTCATCATAGAAATCTTCGTAGGCATAGTAGACCTCGTCCACCAGATGTTTTAGGCAGGCTAAAAACAGGCCGCGCTTGCTGCCGTAGAGCGAATAGATCGTGGAGCGCGAACCGCCCGCTGAGAGAATGATTTTCTCCAGCGAAGCCCGCTCGTATCCATGCTCTAAAAACACATTAATTGCCGTGTCCAGGAGTGTCTTTTGACGATCTCTGCCGCGCTGTGTTTTTGCTTCTTTTGTAATCGGTTTCAAGTAGCAGCCTTTTTTCTTCCGTGCACGGCTGATCTCTGACAAGCCAAAAGCACGTTTTGAGTAACATTCATTGATTATCCCATAATTGTACTGTACCATACGGTACAGATTTTTTTAGGGAAAACTATATGAAGCGTCGGAGCTTTATTCTTTCGGTGTCATCGGCCGTCCTTTTAGGCTGCGGATCAATCGTTTCCGCACAGACGGGCAAAGAAGTCAGTCTGATAGTTCCGTTTCCTCCGGGAGGTGGCGGAGACAATTTAGCGCGTGCTTCGCTGGATCTGTTTGCTGAAAAATACGGTGAGCCGATCTGGGTGCTCAATCGTCCCGGTGCGGGCGGCAATATTGGAACAGCAGCAGCTGCGGCCGCTAAGCCGGACGGTAAAACACTTGCTTATGTCACAAACGGGATCATGTGTGTCAATAAGAAACTTTATAAAAATGTTCCATTTGATCCGATGACAGATTTAATTCCTGTCGGTCAGCTCTCCAAAATCGGTTTGATCATGGTGCTGAATCCGAAAACCATAGAGGGTGTGACGGATTTACCGAGTTTGATCAAATACGCCAAAGAGCATCCTGAGGCGGTGAACTTCGCCTCTTCGGGCGTAGGCACCACAAGTCACTTGGCAGGCGAGTATCTGGCGAAACGGGCCGGCATCAAGCTTACTCACATCCCGCATTCCGGCGGCGCTGCCGCGCTTGTAGAGGTCATGGCGGGACGAATTCCGTTCATGATTGATGTGAGTTCGAATGTCCTTCCTCACGTGAAGAGCGGCTCGTTGAAGGCGCTTGCCGTAACAACGCCCGAAAGACTGTCGGCGGCACCGGAAATTCCGACGATGAAAGAAGCAGGACTGGACAACTACGAGCTGTACGCTTGGGACGGTTTTGCACTTCCGAAGGGAGCGGATAAGGAGACCGTGAAAGGTTTTTCAGACGCTTTTCACGCACTTGCTAAAGACGATCAGGCACGCAGAAGACTTCAGAATCTAGGTGTGGAGCCGGTTTTCTCGGACAGTGAAACATTCAGTCGCTTTATTCATGAAGAACAGCCGAAATGGGATGCGCTCGTTTCTCAAATTCCGTCGGCCAGGAACTAAAATTTGTTGTCATTAATTTAATTATTCTCTAGGAACAAAAAATGCAGCCACAGCTTGATACTTCTTCTCTTCCCCGCGTCCCCGAGTGGAAAAAAGCGGGAGATTTTGAGGATATCCGGTACGAAAAATCCGAAGAAGGCATTGCGAAAATTACCATCAACCGTCCGCAGGTGAGAAACGCTTTTCGTCCGCTGACCGTAAGGGAAATGGAACAGGCTTTGGCCGATGCCAGAGATGACGAAAATATCGGCGTCATTATTCTGACCGGAGAAGGCAAGGACGCTTTCTGCTCCGGCGGCGATCAGAAAGTTCGCGGAAACGGCGGCTATGTGGGCAGTGACGGCGTGCCTCGTCTGAATGTTCTTGATTTTCAGAGACAGATCCGTACTTGCCCGAAGCCGGTTATCGCTATGGTAGCCGGCTGGTGCGTCGGCGGCGGCCACGTGCTTCACATGATGTGCGACCTTACTTTGGCAGCCGACAACGCCAGATTCGGACAGACCGGACCGAAGGTCGGTTCTTTTGACGGCGGCTGGGGTGCGTCTTATATGGCTCGAATCGTCGGTCAGAAGAAAGCCAGAGAAATTTGGTTCCTCTGCCGCTTCTATGATGCGACAGAAGCCCTTGAAATGGGTCTTGTCAATGCAGTGGTGCCGTATGAAGAGCTCGAGGCGGAAACGGTTCAATGGTGCCGTGAGATTCTTGCGAATTCTCCGATTGCCATTCGCTGTCTTAAAGCTGCGCTCAACGCGGACTGTGACGGCCAGGCCGGTCTTCAGGAACTTGCCGGAAACGCTACGCTTCTCTACTACATGACCGAAGAGGGTAAAGAAGGCAAAGAGGCTTTCTTAGAAAAACGCCGCCCGAACTTCAAGAAATTCCCCCGCTTACCTTAATCATCGAGCATTATGAGCAAAGAGGAAACGGATAAGGCTTTATCAATTTCAGCGGCAGCCTCTGAAAGAGCGGAGGCGCCCGCGGTGATTGATCACGGCAAAGTGATTTCCTACCGTGAGCTTCTTGAGCTGGTCAGACAGAAAGATAAGGAGCTTGATGACTCGGTTCCTTATCATCTGACGGCTTCCCCCTGTTTGGACACCATCGTATCGGTTTTTGCGCTTCTGGAAAGAAAGCAGCCGATTCTTCTTTTCCATCCGGGGCTGACGGACTACGAGAAGCGCGTACTTGCGGAAAGTGTTGCGCACATTGATCAGAAGCTGCCGGAAGATGCGGCGGTTATTTTGTTCACATCCGGAACGACAGGGCTTCCAAAGCCGGCCGTTCTCACGCGCAGAGCGCTGATAGCCAGCGCTGAAGCTTCTCGGGGCAACATCCCTTTGAATCACGATGACGTGTGGCTCCTATCTATTTCTCCGGCGCGTATCGGCGGTTTTTCGATTCTGACCCGTTCGCTGGCAGCCCGAAGCGCGATTGCGCTCGGACCGAAGTTCAAGGTTGAGGATTATCTGAGGACAATGGAGGAAGCAAAAATCACTTACTCGTCCATTGTTCCCACGATGCTGATGAAAGTGTTTGATGAGGCGCCGGATTGGCGCCCCAATCCCCGTCTGAAGGCGCTTCTTGTCGGGGGCGCGCCGACATCGGTAAAGCTTAAGGAAGAGGCTGAGAAGAAAGGCATTCCTCTCATCATGACGTATGGGATGACGGAGACAGCGAGCAATGTGGTGACGACACCCTTTTCCCTGCGTTTTCATAAAACAGAAGGAAGCGGTAGGATCAATCCCGGGGTTGAGCTTGAATCGCGGGACGGGCATATCTTTGTCCGCGGAGATATGCTGATGAGCGGCTATTGGGGCAGGAAGCCTTTGGAAAAGGGCGAATGGTTCGACAGCGGCGATATCGGAGAGGTTGGTGAAGACGGATTCGTACGGATTTTTGCAAGACGTACGGACATGATTATCAGTGGTGGCGAGAATGTCTATCCCGCAGAAGTTGAGGAGGCGCTGGAGAGGCTTCCGTCGGTCAAAAACGCTCTGGTTCTCGGAAAGCCGGATGAGACGTGGGGCTCAATTGTGACCGCACTTCTCGTGCCGAGAGACAAAGACCAAATTCCAAAAGCGGAAGATATCGTTAAGACGCTTGAGCCTTATTTAGCGGCATACAAATCACCGCGCCGTATCGCCTGGGTGGAGGAACTTCCGAAAACGTCTGCGGGGAAACCTAATCGAAATCCCGCTTGCCTGGACGGACTTATGCTAACCTCACTTCATTACTCCGGGAAACACTGAGGAGGCTCTTAGAGCCCCCTTTGTCCCGTCTTATTTGTCGGCGAGTTTGATCGGCACAAAAATTCGTCTGCCGGATCGATCAATAAGGATGGCAAGGCTGTCCTTAGCCCCTTTGACAGCAGAGGCGAAGTCCTCCCGACTCTTTATTGTTCTTCCGCCTGCTTTTAAGATGATATCGCCTTTGCGTATACCGGCAGCGGCGGCAATACCGGCTGACGAAACAACGGCGATGCCGTTTTCAACGCGCTTTTTCTCTTTAGGATCCAGAGGGCGGGTTTCCAAGTCCAGAATTCCGATACTGAAATTTTCAGGGCGCTTGAGATTGCGGATTCCTTCGGGAGTCAGCTCCCCGATAACAATGGTGAAATCCTGAAGCTTTCCGTCTCTTATGACTTTAAGCCGGGCTTTGGTTCCGGGCTTAGTGCCTGCGACTGCCTGAGATAATTCATTCAGTTCCGAGATCGGTGTGCCGTTGAATTCAACGATAATATCGCCTTCCTTGAGTTTTGCCTTGTCTGCCGGACCGTCTTTTTCCAGCTGAGCGATCAGCGCGCCTTTGGTCTCCTTAATACCGAAACTTTTAGCAAGTTCCGGCGTCATCTGCTGCATCAGTATGCCGATTCTTCCGCGCGAAACTTTCCCGTACTTCTGCAGATTATTTTTAATCTGAACGGCAAGATTAATCGGGATTGCGAAGGAGAGTCCCATAAAGCCGCCCGAAGTCGAAAAAATCTGAGAATTGATTCCGATGACTTCACCCTTCATGTTAAAAAGCGGTCCGCCGGAGTTGCCCGGGTTTACCGCAACATCGGTCTGAATGAAGGGTACAAATTGTTCATCCGGCAGGCTGCGGCTTTTTGCCGAGACGATTCCGGCCGTGACGGTGTTGTCCAGACCAAAGGGCGCGCCGATGGCGGCCACCCATTCTCCGACCTTGACGTTGTCGGAGTTGCCGAGACGAACTGCCGGGAAGTCCTTTCCTTCGATCTTAATCAGTGCGATATCGGTTTTAGGGTCCGTTCCGACGACCTTAGCTTTGAACTCACGTTTATCGGTGAGACTGACTGTCACGTCATCTGCGTTTTCAACGACATGATTATTTGTGAGGATGTATCCGTCCGGGCTAATGATGAAACCTGACCCTTGTCCACGTCTTCCCGGCGTAAAGCCTCCGTTATCTCCGAAAGGAAAGGGGAAGCCGAAGTGGCGGAAAAAATCGAGTTGATCCTTTGGGATCATGCTTTCGGCACGTTTCTTTCTTTTTTCAACGACGGCGATACTAACAACCGCGTTTCCGTTGTCTTCAACGAGTTTAGAGAAGTCCGGGAGGGAGGAAACGGCAGATGTCTGTGCATGGGCAGAGCTGACTGCGTTTAGAGAAGAGAGCTGAGCCGGCACAGTCATGACAAGTACTGCGGCAGCCGCCGCGGCAGCAAATTTGTGAAACGTCATTATTATTGGACTCCGTTATCGATAATCGCTTTACCTAATGCACATCATTGTAGGAAGGAATTTAGGCTGCTTCATTAAAAAAGCGGAATCAAAATTGTTTAATTTTCTTCCTGAGCGCCTGCTACCGGGAATGAAATTCGGAAGCATACGCCTTTGCCGTTTAGTCCGGCGTCAAGCGAAGGTGTGCCGCCGTGCAGTTCCGCGACGCGTCTTACGATTGCGAGTCCGAGTCCTGTGCCGGGAATTGTTTTTGTGCCTTCAGCCCGATAGAAGCGTTCAAAGATGCGTTCTCTTTCTGTTTCCGGAACGCCCGGCCCGTCGTCGCAAACCTCGATAAAAGCCTTGGAAGCACGGATATACGTCCTGATTTCGATGTGTCCGTCTGCCGGTGTGTAACGCATCGCATTGTCACAGAGGTTGTTCATGAGCAAACGCAGTGCGTCTTCGTTGGCGATGGCTACAGCGGGTTTATCCGAGGCCGCTTTCAGTTCGATATTCTTCTGGGCGGCAAGCGGCGCGAGTTCATCGCAAACGGAATGGGCCAAGGCGGTCAGATCGAGCGGAAGCAAGGGCTGTGAGCGGTTGTCCGGGTCAAGGCGCGCCATTGTCAGCAGCTGAGTAACCAGACGCGTCGCGCGTTTGATTCCGTCCTTAAGACGGCCAAAGGCTTTTTGTCTGGCTTCTTCGGTTTTAGCTCTTTCCGCAAGCTGGATCTGAAGTGTCAGCGCGGTGAGCGGAGTCCGCAGTTCATGGGCGGCGTCCGAGGCAAATCGTTTCTGAGCTTTAAGGCTGTCGCTGAGCTGTTCCAGAAGGTTGTTCAGCGATGAAACAAGGGGTTCAATTTCCGCAGGCAGACCTTTTAGCGAAAGCGGGGTTAGGGATGACGGAGAACGCCGTCCGATTGCCGATGCGGTTCGGCTGAGCGCTCTGAATCCCTGCCCGATGATAATTTGGCATACCAAAGCGATGAGCACCAGCATAAAAAAGAGCGGCAGCAGTACGGATTTTGCCGACTGCAGCGCAATTTCGCTGCGCACAAATGTAGGCTGCGCTACCTCTATGATTGGTCCGTAAGAGTTCTGAGTTGTATAAAGTCGCCAGATTTCGCCGCCGATTTTGACATTGGAGAAGCCAATCTGATCTGCTATCGGCAGAGGATCCATACTTCTGGAAAGCGCCTTTGCTCCGGTGTTCGGATCGATAATCTGTACCACCATGCTCTCGTCCTGCGCAAAGAAATCTCTTCGAATACGCAGAATGTCCTGTGAGCGGACATTTTGATAGGCAAGGGCGACCTGTCGAAGAGAATTATCGAGCAGTCGGTTGATCTCGTTTTCAACAGAGAAATAGATAGCGGCAGCCGCACACAGGGTTGCCAGGGTCAGGGCAATTGTTATGGCCGCCAGCAGTCGAGTCTTAATGGAATACATTAGGTTTCGAGAACGTAGCCCACTCCACGGACGGTTTTAATGCTGTCCTCACTGAGTTTCTTTCTCAGATGATGGATGTGAACTTCAATAGCATTAGAGCCGATTAGGGAATCATAGTTATAGAGTTTTTCTTCGAGCTGAGAGCGGGAGAGAACAATGCCCTGTCTTTCGGCGAGCGCAAACAGCAGTGCGTATTCCTTACTGGAAAGTATGACGGAATTGCCGTTAAAGACGACTTCCCGAGTCGAGGGATTAATAGTGAGGCGGCCTCTGCGTATGATCGGATCGCTTCTTCCGGCTGAGCGTCTCAGAAGCGCTCGAATTCTTGCGCTGAGTTCGTCAAGGTCATACGGTTTGACCAAATAATCATCGGCGCCGGCGTCCAATCCTTCGATTCTGTCGTTGACCGTATCACGAGCGGTGGTTATAAGTACAGGGATATGATTTTTTCGTCTGCGAAGCTCTTTAAGTACGGCCAAACCGTCTTTTCCAGGCAGCCCCAGATCAAGAATTACGATCGAAAAAGGAGTTGTATCCAGAGCGATAACGGCTGAGTTGCCGTCTTTTACCCAATCTACCGCGTAACCTTCCGACTTAAGTCCGTCAGAAACGGCTTCGCCGATCATTTCATCATCTTCTACTAATAAAATTCTCACGTTTACCTCCTCGCCGAAATCCTGATAAAGGATACGGAATGCCAAGCCTATTTCCCAAAAAAGCCACGATTCTGAAAAATCCTTGTCTAATTGGACTTTAATAGCAATGATACGTGCAGAACGTTCCTTGTTGGGGAAAAGAATGAGCGAATATGAAATTGTAACTGATGAGAGCGGGGTTAGACGCGCTCCGGTTCCGCCCAGTTTAATTACTGTTACACGTGTGGTTTATGCGCTTCATGCGCTGTCGATTTTAATCGGAGTATTTACCGGAGCATCAATAGCGACGGCCTTTGTATTCGGCTGGCCGTCGATTATTGCCGTTATTATCAATTATGTGGAACGATCTGACGTCAGGGGCACCTATCTGGACAGTCATTTCTCCTGGCAGATCAGGACATTCTGGTATGCGCTTCTGTGGATTATTCTCGTCTGGCTTCTCGGCCTGCTGCTTGCTATTTTCCTGATCGGTTTCGCCATTTGGATTGTCGGTTTTGTCATTTTAGGAATTTGGGTCTGCTATCGCATTATTCGCGGATGGATGCGTCTGTCCGATGGTCTGCCGATGCCAATGTAACGTAAGCAGGCGACTCAGCTATAAGCCTCTCTTATAATCTCTCTCAGACGGATTCTTTGAGGGCATGGTGGCGCTTTTTCTTCAGACTTTCCTGGTTTCGCTGCCTCTTTTCCTGACAATAGGGGCCGGTTGGCTCTGTGCGAAAGTGAAACTGTTGGGAAGCGAGGTTGGCGCAGCTCTGGCAAAATTTTCGTTTACGGTAACGATTCCGTGCATGCTTTTTCAATCTATGCGCAGAATCGGGGAACTTCCGCCGCCGGACTGGAAGATCGGGATCGCGTTTTTTGGCGCATGTTTTATTGTCTGCATAGCGGCTTGGACTATCGGTCGAAAGTCTTTTGCCATGGCGGGCGATGAAAGCACTGTATTTTCCATGGGCGCCATTTTCTCGAACAATGTTCAGCTTGGTGTACCGCTTGCAATATCGCTGCTTGGAGAAGACTGTATTCCGGCGATTTCTCTTCTGATTTCGATCAATGTTTTTGTACTTTGGCTTGTTGCGACGATTGCTGTTGAGGTTTGCCGAAGCTGCTCTCCGTCGTATTTAAGAACGTGTGCGGAAGGCTTGTACAGAACGGTTAAGAATCCGGTGATTGCAGCGATCTTAGCCGGTCTTTGTTTTTCGTATTTCCATATATCGCTTCCGACGGCTGCTGAGTCGGTGCTTACAGGACTTGCCGCAGCGGCGACGCCGGTAGCGCTTTTTTCTGTGGGCATCGGATTGGCGCAGTATCGAATCGCTTCGCATCTGAGCGTTACCGCAGCAGAAACATTTTTTAAGCTCGCTGTGATGCCTCTGACGGTGTACCTATTGTGCCGGGGGCTCGAGCTTGGCCGAATAGAAACTCAGGCTGCATGTCTTTTCGGCTGTCTGCCGGTTGGCGTCAATGTGTACATTATGAGCCGCGAGTTTAATGTGGTAAAAGAATCAACAGCGAATGCTCTGCTTGCGAGCACTGCGCTGTCGTCTTTAACAATGCCGGTATTTATGGCCTCTTTCGGACTGCTTTAATTAGCAGAACAGAGGTCCCTGACTGAGGATGATGTATCCTGCAGCGGCCACACAGGGCCACGCAACCAGCGGAGAAAAAATAATATTAAGAATACGGCTGTTGGTTTTAAATCCCACACCGTGCACAAAGCACAAACTCATTCCGATCAGTAGGAGCACCAGCCATCCGTGGGGGACATCCGTCATATCGCTGGCGATAGCGCGCGGATAAAGGATAACGGATGCGGCCACCGCCAAAGCGATCAAAAAGGACAAGATACGCATTATGAATTCGACTGATTATCGTCGGAAAAATCCAGGCCCAGTGTTGCAAGGGCGCTAAGGACGATCATCAGAAGAAAGGCGCAGATCCAAGCAATATACGTCATAGTTTTTTTGTCTCTTTTCTGTCCGGACAGCGCCCGGACAGTTTTAAGTTGAAATAGATCGATTAGTAAAGATTCTTAGAATCTTTCTGAATCATTGCGTCGGTCAGTTTTCCGCTCATGACTTTGTAAGCCCAGCCTGTGTAAAGCAGGACAATCGGCAGGAATACGATCGTGACGAACAGCATCGTGAACAGAGTCAGTTCAGAGCTCGTGCAGTCCCATGCCGTCAGAGAAGAGACGGGGTTGGAAGAGGACGGCATCAGGAACGGGAACATGGCGACCAGCGGAGTAAAGATGGTACCGATTTCTGCCAGAGAGGAGAAAACGATTGCGGCGCCGGCCTTCATTTTGCTCACGCATACGAACGAGAGGAGTGCTCCGGCAACAGAAAGAGCCGGGAATATCCAGAGGATCGGGTAGTTCATGTAGTTAGCGAACCAGGCGCCTGACTGAACTTCCACGGTTTTGCTCATCGGATTGGGAAGCATGTTCGGATCGATCGCAGAGGTAATGACATAGCCGTTGATACCCATGTAGACCCAAATACCTGCAAGGATGAAGAGTGCAAGGAAGAGCAGTGAAGAAATCTGACCGCAGACCTTAGCACGTCCCTGCAGCTCGCCCTCCGTACGGAGTACGAGGTAGTTGGAACCCTGAGCGACGACCATACAGATGGAAACCAGACCGCAGAGGATTGCGAACGGGTTAAGAAGGGCCCAGAAGGAGCCTGTGTAGAAGCTTCTCAGATGGTCGTCAAAGTGGAACGGAACACCTTCGAGGAGGTTGCCGAAAGCGACGCCGCACACAACCGGCGGGACAAAGCTTCCGAGGAAGAGAAGCCAGTCCCAAGTTCCTCTCCATGCGGTATTTGCGACCTTGCTGCGGTAATCAAAACCGACGGGGCGGAAGAACAGGGCAAAGAGGACAAGCAGCATTGCCCAGTAGAAGCCGGAGAAGGCGGTAGCGTAGATCAGAGGCCAAGCGGCGAAGATAGCGCCGCCGCCCGTGATGAACCATACCTGGTTTCCGTCCCAGTGAGGCGCGACGGAATTAATCATGACGCGTCTCTGGTCATCGGTTCTGCCGATAAAGGGGAGGAGTGTACCGACGCCCATATCCTGTCCGTCCATCACCGCAAAACCAGCAAGAAGCAGACCGATAAAGAGCCACCAAATAAGCTTGAGTATTTCGTAATCAATAAACATTCTCTCTCTCCTTATTTTGCAGCCTGTTCATGGTGATAAGCACCTGTGCCTAAAGCACTCGGTCCGAGTTTGGCAAAGCGTACCATCAGCCAGGCCTCAACGATCAGCAAGCCGGTATAGAGAACCACCAAGCTTCCCAGAGAGCCCCAAAGCGAGCCGACAGACAGTGAAGATACAGATAAGTGAGTCGGGAGGATTTCCCAAATCGTCCAGGGCTGGCGCCCGTATTCAGCAACGAACCAGCCGGCTTCGCATGCGATCCAGGGGAGCGGAACCGCAAACAGTACCAGTCGCAGCCAGAGACGTTTCTGAGCGACTACACGGCGAACCGAGTAGTAAACAGACAGTCCGAAGACAAGTAGCAGCGCAACGCCTGTACCCGCCATAATTCGGAAGGCGTAGAACATGGAGTTGACTGAATAAGGGATGGAGTCATCCGCGGCTTTCTGGATGTCTTCTTCGGTTACCTTAGCGCTGTCAGGCTGATATTTCTTAGTAAGAAGACCGAAGCCGAGGTCTTTCTTGTGCTGCTCAAAAATATTCTTAGCCTGTTCGTCCTTAGGATCCTTTCTGAGTTTTTCAAGCGCCTGAACGGCGACGACGCCCTGAGTGATTCGCTCTTTGTTCTGGGCAATAATGTCGTTAAGGCCCGGAAGAGTCTTATCGAGAGAACGAGTGGAGAGGATACCGGCGACCCAGGGGACGGTAATTTCAAAAGTGTTTTTCTTCTGTTCCGGATCTGCCCAGGCGAGGAGCGCCATAGGAGCGGGTGCAGGATCTGTATGCCAAATGCCTTCCATGGAAGCGAGTTTAGCCGGCTGATCCTGAGCAACGAGGTAACCGGATTCATCGCCCTGCTGAACGGTGAAAATCGCGGCGACAAGACCGAAGACAGCGGCGATACGGAAGCTGCGCTTAGCGAAGTCAAGATCTCTGTTTTTAAGGATGTAGTAAGCGGAAATCGCGAGCACGAAAGCCGCACCGGTGCAGTAGCCGGCGGAAACCGTGTGGAAGAACTTAGCCTGGGCCCAAGGGCTAAGGAAGACGTCGAAGAAATTCGTCATTTCCATTCGCATCGTCTGATAGTTGAATTCGGCGCCTGTCGGGTACTGCATCCAGCCGTTGGCGACAAGAATCCAGAGGGCGGATAAGTTAGAGCCGAGCGCCATCAGGAAAGTGCAGAGGAAGTGCGTGCCCTTTTTCAGACGGTTCCATCCGAAGAAGAACAAGCCGATAAATGTGGACTCAAGGAAGAACGCCATGAGGCCTTCAATCGCAAGAGGGGCTCCGAAAATGTCGCCGACATAATGGGAGTAATAGGACCAGTTCGTACCGAACTGGAATTCCATGGTAATACCGGTTGTAACGCCGAGAGCAAAGTTAATTCCGAAGAGTTTTCCCCAGAATTTAACCATGTCTTTGTACACTTGTTTGCCCGTGACCAGATAACAGGCCTCCATTGCTACCAAAAGCATGGAGAGACCGAGGGTCAGAGGCACGAACAAATAGTGATACATCGCTGTTGCGGCGAACTGCAGCCGTGACAGGTCAACTAATTCAGTCGAGATCATTATTTCTTTCCCTCCGTTTCATTCATAGGTTGAGGGGCTAAGATTCCGCTGCTGACAGTTTCAGGATCCTGACTTTTTCGGGTTTCCGGTCCGAAAAACATGAAAAAGATCGCAAATATACAGAGCATTTTGATGAATATGACCAGAAAAAGTTTAACGCTTAGTTTCTGTTCACCTTTTATCTCCGTTTTTTGTATATCTGTGTTTTTTTTCAGTTGTGTCATACCAGCAAGAACGAGCCCGGTTAATTTGCATTCAATTGGTTTATTTGTTGTTGGATTTTATTACGAATGACACGTCTGAGAGAACAGTAACCTCTTGATCACTCATTATTTAGTTTCCGCTGTCGATAGTTGCATTCGGCGCAGGAACATCATCTCCGCTTTCCCAAGCGAATGGAAGGACGGCCATGAAGACAACGAAAATCACGGCTACGGCGACAACGAGCCATTTCCACAGAGATTTTTTCTCTTTTTTGTCCATATACAAAAAACACAAAATTAAATTGCAGACAAGCTAATCATTGCATAAATAACCTCCCGCAACGCTTTATTTGTCCAATTTGAGAAAGAAAAAACTCCGGAGGTCCGGAGTTTTTGAGCATTCGTTTGAAATTACTTCTCAGAGGCGTTTCGAGCTGTTGTTTTCTTCTTTACGGAAGAAGATTTTTTAGCCGCAGTACCAGCTGAGCCGGAGGTTTTTGCGGTTTTCTTGGACGCTGTCGTTTTTTTAGCAGTCGTTTTTTTGACTGTCTCACTGCCTTCAGCGGTTTTTGCTGCAGTTTTCTTTCTTGCAGCAGTTTTGCGTTTGGGCTTTTCTGCTTTTGTTTCCTCTGTTTCAGCCGTCTGTTTCTTTGGGCGGCTGCTTGCGGTCATGGCCGGATCCTTAAAAGTCGGGGCTCTGAGGATCTCAACGGGCTCCTTAGGTTCTTCCGGAACCTGAACTTCAGGGGCCGGCTCTTCTGTTTCGGTCTCATCTCTGCCCATCGGAATGACGACGATGGGAGGCGGCGCCTTAGCTTCTTCTTCGGTGATTTTCCAAAGGGCGAGGAGCTCTTTCTGAGTAGGGGCAGAGCCGACTTTCAGACGTTCGCGGCGAGCGGCGACGGAATCCCTGACAATTTTCTCAAGGCTGTCGAGCGGAATACGGTTCAAGTCAGTGAAGCGGATGGCGCATCTTTCCGGAATATAGTTCTGAAGAGAACTTTTATGCTGTTCCATGACTTCAGGTTCGGCGACGAAGAGAGTCATATCCTTATCGGTTGACTCTAAAGCGAATAACGGGCCATGGAGCTCATAGAAAGCCAGACCATAACGCATACTTTCCCTTACGCCTCTTGCGGAACGGCGAATCATACTGCAGACTCTTGCCATCGCGACCCGTCTGTCAGCGGGTAAGTCTCTGAGGTAACCTCCAACGGTAGTTGCGGTCAGGCCCATTAATTTCCTCCCTAAAACCAATTGCTTAGCCAAACTGTAATTATACCTCAATTTGACTTTTGAACTTAGGCCCGTCATCGGGAGATCGAGCGCCTGCAGCTGCAGACGCGACGATCTCTAAGGTTTTCCGTGATGATTTACCCGCTACTTCCAGAAAACAAACTTAGCGCTGAAGGGGACCTTCTGCAGTTTGCCGTTATCGGGCTGGGTACAGGAACCCTGAGGCATTCCGCCGACGGTATCCAGTCTTTGGATGTACCTAACTCCTTTGAAGACGCCTTCTCGGTCATCCGACACGGCCTGTAGGAGTGCAAGTTTATTGTCGACGGCGGGATTAGCCGGATTAACCCAGGCGGTTATATGCGAAGAAATGATTCTTGATCCGTCGCTGTGGTCAAAGGCCTGCATTGGTCCGCTGAGTTCAGCGACAGTTTCTCCGGCGCTGTTTGTCAGTTTGGCTTCGGGTCTTTCGAATTTCCAGTATCCGCCTCTCGCATCGACAGTGCAGCGAAAATACTGATAGCCTTTGGCATCAAGTGTCAGGAAAGGCGCTCCGGACTTAGGGCTCAAGACATCTGCTGACGGGGCATGTGAAGTGCCGGGGCCGTTCAAATCGCTCAAATGGCTGCAGCCGGCAAGAATGAAAGCAGGAATTAGACAGAGAAAAATTCGACTGTTCACGGCGATCTCCTAGTTACATATTGGTAAATGTAAAGTAAAAGTGCGGTATGTAATCCAATCGGTACCCTTTATAGGCGAACGCATCTTTGGTTAGGCTCGCGGATGGCTGCGAAAATGCAAAGACGCGATTAATGCAGCGAGAAGCAGAAGGCCCGAGCAGATGATATAAGGCAGTCCGCCCAGGACTGATCCCGGGGCCATGTGAGAGGTGTGTACTAAAAGAGGCGTTCCGAGAAGAGGTGCCAGAACACCCATTAAGCTTCCGAGTGCGCTGACAGCGCCGAGAGCCCGACCCTGATCTGCCGACGGGACTTCTTCAGACACGATTCCGTTTAGGGTTGGGGTTACGGCCATTGACAGAAAGTTGAGGACAATGATGAGGTATGCAAGAGCGCCTACAGTAATCAGTCCGAACCCAAGGTAAGCAGCCGCTCCGCTGAGAAGACCAAAAAGAATAAGCCGCTTCGGTCCGAAAAAAGCGAGCAGACTTTTGATGAACTTCCCTTGAATAATCCCGGTTACTGTGCCGATTGCAACCAGAGACAGTCCGATATCCATAGGAGACCAGTGGAATCGGAAGGTCGTAAAGAGCGACCAGGTTGAGTGGAGCAGGGACTGCACGAAGCTGCTGAGCGCGATGACAACAAGGAGCGCGCCGATTTGTTTGAATTTTCCGAGTTCGAGCAGAGACGAGATCGGATTGCATCTTGCAAATGTGACGGCGTTTGGATTTTTAATCCTGAGTGATTCCGGAAGGATAAATAGGCCGTAAAAGAAATTGAGGATTGCAAGGGTTCCGGCCAGAATGAACGGGAGTCGAATGCTGTATTCTCCGATGAGGCCGCCCGCTGCCGGGCCGAGGATAAATCCCACGCCAAAGCACGCTCCGATTTTTCCGAAGGCCGCGGCGCGCTGTTCTTTAGGTGTGACATCGGCAATATAAGCCTGAGCGACAGCGATATTGGCCGAGAACATTCCGCCGAGGACTCGTGACAGGAGGATGACAGTTAGGGAGTCGGAGAAGGCCGGAACAAAGAACATTACGCCCAGACCGAGAACCCCGAGCAAAAGAATCGGTCTGCGTCCCCATTTGTCTGACAGTGACCCGAGTGTCGGCGCAAGCGCAAACTGCATGAAACCGTAGGCGATCAGCATAGCGCCGAGCCACCAGGCCTGTGCCTGAGCGTTTTCTACAAGGGTTCCGACAAGTTTGGGAAGTACAGGAATGATTAAGCCGATCCCAAGAATGTCCAGAAAGATGTTGAACAGGACAAACGGGACAGCAGGGAGTCCTCGCGATAATTTCATGTAGAAGCCGTGCAAAAAAGGAACTATGAGTTTAGGAGAATTGCCAGAAAAAAAGTAAACTCAAAGCATAGTTACAAATCAATATAGTTAAAAACCATGAGAAGAACTTTTCCTTTCTTAATTTCACTTATTAAGCAGGGCTCGCTCGTTAAGCAGATTTTGGCAGGCCTTGTTCTTGGTATTGCTCTTGCCTTCATTTATCCGGAAGGAGCGAAGCTCTGCGGCATTTTAGGCAGTTTCTTTGTCAGTGCGCTTAAGGCTGTTGCACCTGTACTGGTATTCGTTTTGGTTGCCGCATCCATTGCCAATCAGGAAGGCCACACCGGCGGCGGCATTAAATCCATTTTGTTTCTTTATATGGTCGGTACTTTGCTTGCAGCTTTAGTTGCTGTTGTGGCGAGCTTCGTATTTCCGACCAGTATCGCGCTGGCGAATATTCAGGACGGAGTCACGGCCCCGGGAGGCATCGGAGAAGTTCTTCGCAACCTTCTTTTTAACATTGTTGACAATCCCGTGAAAGCGATTGCCAATGCGAACTACATAGGTATTCTTGCCTGGGCGATCAGCTTAGGTTTTGCGCTTCGTTATTCATCAGATCAGACAAAGAGCATTGTTTCCGATCTTTGTTTCAGTGTTGAGTACGTGGTTCGTGTTGTTATTCGTCTTGCTCCGATCGGCGTATTCGGCCTGGTGGCAGAAGTGGTTGCGACGACAGGTCTTGAAGGAATGCTGAGCTATGTTCGCCTGCTGTGCGTGCTGCTCGGTTCTATGGCTGTTATCGCGCTCATTGTCAATCCGCTTCTTGTTTTCCTCTGCACCAAAGAAAATCCCTATCCTCTGGTTTGGGCTTGTCTTAGAGAAAGCGGTGTTACAGCATTCTTTACGCGTTCTTCAGCGGCAAATATTCCGGTGAATATGAATCTTTGCCGCAAGCTTGGTCTGGATGAAAACCTTTATTCTCTTTCTATTCCGATCGGAGCAACCATCAACATGGGCGGCGCCGCGGTGACGATTACCGTACTCACACTTGCTGCAGCGCACACGCTTGGTATTCAAGTTGATGTCT
The DNA here is from genome assembly GCF_009767915.1 of Parasutterella muris. GTDB lineage: Bacteria > Pseudomonadota > Gammaproteobacteria > Burkholderiales > Burkholderiaceae_F > Parasutterella > Parasutterella muris. The sequence goes on along the minus strand of NZ_WSRP01000047.1, from coordinate 414 downwards.
TCACAGCGCTTCTTCTTTCTGTTGTTGCTTCCGTCTGTGCCTGTGGTGCTTCCGGTGTTCCCGGCGGTTCGCTGCTTCTGATTCCGCTTGCCTGCGGACTCTTCGGCATTGATCAGAATGTTGCGATGCAGGTCGTTGCGGTTGGTTTCGTCATCGGTGTACTTCAGGATTCGGCCGAAACCGCGCTGAATTCCTCAACGGACGTAGTCTTCACAGCCGCCGCCTCAAAGTACATTGAGCGAAAGAAAACTAAGGAGTAAGTCCTTACTTTCATAAAAAAGGACCGAATCGGAGATTAGTCTGATTCGGTCCATTTTTTTGTGGCTATTTGCTGCCGTCCCGACTTTTCCTTGATTTTTAAAACGATTTCGCGGTACAACCCGTGAGTACCAAGCCTTTAGCTGATTTTATATT
>NZ_WSRP01000046.1 GCF_009767915.1 Parasutterella muris | reverse complement strand
CAGGGATTACTCTTTAAACAGTAAACTTTAACTAGGTTTAACAACATCAAGTAGTCAACCGATTTCAGGAAATGACAGATGTTTCAAAATCAGTTCTCTCAAAACTAACTTCAATTGGCGTATTCGGTGTCGCAGCAGATGGAATAACCGGAACAAATTTGAAACGTTTTGCCGGCTGTCGTCATGCCTCAATTCCGCTTTTGCATCTTCTCAGCAGTCGTTGCCGACACGACTATTTTTCATCTTTGTCAGAGAAAACTCCACGCATATCTCACAAATACACTTTGCCATCTTTGCAAAAACTTTGCGCGTTTTGCCTAGGTCTCTCACGACCTTTTCCTTCGAATAGTCAATGTGCTCAGAAAAATTTTGCGTTCTGCTCAAAAACGACAGCGGGCAGACACCCAAGTCTTGGCGCCTTCCCGCATTTAGCCCGCTAATCAAAAAGCCGTTTTATTTACACGTAAAGAAAATCTGAGCAGAGGCTTTCCTATGTGCTGCGGCAAAGTAACCGCCCTGGCAGACTTCGGTTTTAGATCCACTGGCTCAAACTGTTTCCTTTGTTTGTCACAAAATTCCGTTTCCTCCATACGATATCCACCATGACAGCACCGCTATCCCAGTGCATAGAAGTTAGAGTCGGAAATCATGTATTTATTCTGACCAACGGATACAAAATCGCTGGAAGATAAAAACAAAGCTTCTTACTTTTACGAAGTGGGTCAGAAATTTTGTCGCCGATAAAAAAAATCACTTATTAAATATCCGCGATGCGCTGCTTGTAATTATTACTAAAGAGTATTGTCAAACAGAGCTCTCTACCCTAAAATCAGCCTACCTCTTCTCGAGGCATCTAACGATCGGAGGATTAGGCTCGCACAGAGACCGGCCGGTCGCCACCTGTTTTTCTATCTATGTCATTCCAAGAAGCTATTCAGTACAGGACAGAACTGCACCAGCTTGCTGAGCTGTCCGGAGAGGAAATTAAAACTGCGCAATATATTCAACACAAACTTGAAGATATGGGATTTGCCGTTCGCTCCGGCGTAGGCGGCCATGGTCTGATTATTGATATCAGCAGCGGCAATGAGGGCCCGGTTGTCATGCTCCGAGCCGATATTGACGCTCTGCCCTATACCGATCCCAATGATCCGGAAAAAATTGAAGCCATTCACGCCTGCGGACACGACGCTCATGCGGCGATCCTTCTTGCTGCAGCTCCCGAAATCAGAAGCTCTCTAAAAAAAGGCACAGTCAGACTGGTATTTCAGCCTGCTGAAGAAAGCCTCCAAGGCGCGTTAGCGATGATTAAAGACGGTGCCTTAGAAGGTGTCGATATCGCTGTCGGCTCCCACATCCGCCCCGTTCAGGATCTGCCTTTCGGCAAGTACTGCGCATCTGTCAACCATGTTGCCTGCGCAACGGTTGAAGTTCGAATTGACGGGAAGCAGGCTCACGCCGCCAGACCGCACCTCGGCATCAACCCGATCGAAGCCGCCTCTCAGTACATTGCCTCTATCGCTCTCATCAAGATCGATCCGAACAAGTCCTGGTCAGTTAAGCCGACACAGATCTTCTCCGAAGTCGGAGCAACGAACTCTATTCCGAGCTTTGTAAGAATCGCCTATGACCTTCGTGCTCAGGACAATGCCGCTCTCGAAGCTATTATTGAGAGAATGAAGCTTGCGGCAGCAAGTCTGGAAGGAAGTTTCGGCGCCAAAGCATCCTGTGAGGTTACGGAATACTGTCCGGGTCCCGAGTACGATGCGGCGCTGAACGAACTTTTCAGAGAAACGGTTACTGAAACAATCGGAAAGGATGCGCTGCACGCCAACTGCGGCGGGGGCGGCGAAGATTTTCATTTCTACAAAAAAGCTAAGCCCGAGCTTCGAGTTTTGTACTATGGCATTGGAAGCGGTGCGGCTCCCGGTCTGCATGACAGAAATATGAACTTTAACGTTGAGATTCTTCCACAGGCTTCTCAGCTGCTCGTCAACCTTGTAAATAAGATTTTGGCCTAATAAACAACTCGCAAGCTGATACGACACAGCGCCTAAGTTCATAGCTTAAGCGCTGTTTTTTTTTGAAAAAGCAGAATGCAGACTGAATCCTGAGTCAACCGGACAAATGTCTGTTCTTTTACCTGTCGACACCTAATTCAGGCCCGGCAGATTTAAAAATATCTGCACGCTGAGACTCTTTCTTGAAAATCCTGCCTGCTCGTCTTCTGTCGATAGTCGAGCGCGATTTAAACGTGATACATCGCCGTCCCTTTGAGAACGGAAAGGCAGCATCAGCCTATCCCCTAGTGATTCCTTCGATTGTTTAAAACAGAGTGAACGTTGCTTGTAAAGGATTCTCGCGGGGAATTTCTTTTTTCTTAAAAAGCTTGAAAGGCGGTACGGGAATCCATTCCGGCCCCGTAAAACGACAACGGCTCAACTTGTCTAACAATCGAGCCGTAATCATACATGCCTCTAGCACTGCTAGTGTTAATTATTTCGACGGTCGCTGACAATTGGCTCCGCTAGCTGTCAGCTTCGTTTTTAACTAACGCAGGAAGCCTCATAACGGGGCTTCCGACGGTTTTCTCAGAAACTCTCCACTATTTTCTTCTTTGACACCTATCAGAATTCTTGCGTTTCTTGATACTTCAAATTCAATCAGGCAAAAAACACCCGTTGAAATTTAACCCGATCTTATAGTGTGGAATTTTGGAAATTATCTACAGCGTGGACACTCTGCAAGCCCACTTTCTCTTGAAGACTTTTCTTAATTTTCATCCCTATTACGTTTTACAAGAAAACTAAGCCATGAAAACACGACCTAACCATTTTTTGATCGATTCATTTTTATTCAAACCAATTTCTCGCCATTGATGTAAATGAAATAATCATTGCTAAACGATGATTAACCACAGCTCAATATCAAGCATTGCACCAGAAAGTTGGATTTGGAGTTTCGTGTGACTTTCTTACCTTTTGGTTTTTCTTTGAACAAGGGAGATAATTAGGGAAAAATCTACAAAGAAATCTAAAAATATTTCCCCGTATAGACAACTGCCCACGATTAGGATAATTCTCATCTCGGATAAGCGAACAGGAAAAATCATGAAATACATCACAGGCATACATGCATTGAATCTGAGGTGCAGTTTAGAGACTTGCGGTGACTGGCATCAAACGGGAATACAGTGGAAAATTTAACGATTAGGGAGTCGGATGATTCTGTTTTCGGAATTTACGGCATTGAAGACAATAGCTTCGTGCCAAATCATCCGGGTACGTACAAGATCGAACCATATTAGAGCATTACTCGATCTCGTCTCCGAAGGCAATTTCGGTTACGCTCAAGGCATGAACAAGGACTTCATCTGCAACAATAAATATACAGAAGAAGTTTTTTCTAAATTACTGCTGCTTAGAACGTCTCACATGTGGGAAAAAATTAAAGGGTTCATCGGTAAAGAATACGGCGTTGCGTGGCTGAGATTTTTACAGAACCACGAAAATGAACAATGAACCAGATAACTGGCAATTACTTCACGGAAAGCTTATTGATAGCTTCCTTTTGCTTCTTAACAAGCAGACAGATCAATTTGTTTTAAAGGGAGAGACCGCTTTATCGATTTGCTATGGCTTGGATCGTTTTTCCGAGGACATTATTTTAGACGGCAGAAAGCAGAACATCACAGAGATTGTCCGGCGTTTCTCCATGCAGAACGACATTGAATTTCGAATCCTAAAAGATACGACCGCAATGAAGCAGCGCCTTATGGATTATGGGAAGCCTCTTCATCCGCTAACAATTGAAGTCTTCTACAGAAATAGGAACATTGATCTCAGCGAGGCTTCGAAGGACTGGACGAAAATTAATGGAATCAATGTGTACACGATCGATGCGCTTGCGAGAACGAAAGCAATTGCCCATCAGGGCCTCGACAAAATACGTGATTTATATGACCTGTCATTCATCTGCAATAACTATTACGAGAAGTTGTCTTATCCAACCAGAGCAACGATCCGAGATGCCTTGTCTTATAAAGGGATAGAACAATTTGATTACCTTGTGGCAACTCAGACGGATCCTTTAATCGACAAGGATAAATTAGCGGTTGGTTTTCTGAAGATGCACAGAAAATTAGGGCTTCCCATAGATCAGACTCCTGGATTTAGGGCAGACACAAAATTCGAGACACTCCCCTCTCAAGCTTTCTAATGGAGTTCTCAAGCGTTCGAACGCTTGCCGCTAAATAGTTCATTCGGGAAAAATCGCCTTAAGTCACTTTCAGGATAGGGCGTGTCTATACCATGCACATGAAACAAAGCCCGCAGGAGGATCCCACGGGCTTTACTTACTACTTATGCAAAGATAATTTGATTACAGCTTGGAAACGTGAATTCCGCAAAGTCTTCCGAATGTGAAGATATCGCAAATAGCATTGCCGCCAAGTCTATTCGTTCCATGAATCCCGCCTGTAACCTCACCGACAGCGTATAGTCCTTCGATCGGTTTATTGTATCGGTCGATAACCTGGCTCTTCGGATTGATGACAACGCCGCCCATCGTATGGTGAACGCTCATTCCAGAATAACCGGCCCAGAAAGGAGCCTTTTCAATCTTTGTCAAATTACGCGGAGCCTTGCCAAGTTTATCGGCCTTGGCATCAACACCGGCATTGAATTCATCGATCGTTGCTCTAAGAGCTTTCGGATCAATCCCCATCTTCTTTGCCAGACCTTCAATAGTGTCATCTGTCCAAGCGTCGCCTGTTTCCAACCCTTTCTTAGCCATATCCTGGTGACCCGGATTCAAATCTCCAAATCCTCTGGAGTCAACAATGGCGTAGCCAGTCTGCTTAGGTAAACCTAAAACGGCATCGCGGATGTTATCTCTTCTCTCATCTTCTCTAATGAAGCGCTTACCGTCAGGGCCGACCAAAATAAAGTTCTTGGCGTATAAGTGCAGAATGATGCGCTGCTTTCTTCCCGGAGGGCAGCCCGGGTTGCATTGGATAAAGTCCATGCCAACCGTATCAGCTCCGATATCTTGCATCAACGGGATTAAATCTCCGGTTGAGCACGGAAGATTGGTAGTAGTTAAATTGCGCATACGCGGATCATATTTGGCGCGCATTTCAGGATTAGCGCCAAATCCGCCGGTTGCCACTACAACTGCGCGATTAGCCTTAACTGTCTTGTGGTTGCCGTCTTTATCGACATATTCCGCACCCAGAACTTTACCGGAGAGCTGTTTTTCACGGAAAAGTCTTACAACACGAGAATTCGTAAGGATCTGAACTCCTTCTTTATCGCATTGAGGTTTAAGCACTTTGATATAGTCGCTGCCAAGAGAACCGAAAGGAGCATGACAACGGGGATAGAGACCTCCGTATATTTGATATACGTCATCTTTGAATTTCATACCCATGTCCTGAAGCCATTTGACTGCATCATAGGAATTTGCTGTCATGGTCTTAACAAGTTCAGGATTGCCTCTTCCGTCACCGCCACCAAGCGTTTGCTCAGCATGTAATTCAGGACTATCTTTGATCTTTTGTTTTCCTTGACGTACAGGATCAACGGAGTTAAATCCTCCACCGGAGACGGAAGTATTGCCACCTACAAACGGCATTTTCTCCAATATAAGGATGTTTTTTACACCGTTTTGTGCAGCAGAAACTGCAGTTGCCAAACCGGCTCCGCCAGCGCCAATCACCAAGAGATCAACGGTTTGATCCCATTTTGCGGGAATATCGTCGGAAGCGTGTGCTGCAGACGGTAGTGCAATGGAGGTTAAAAGACCGGCTGCACTTGTTGCAGCTCCACCTAAAAAACTTCTTCTAGATAATTTACTCATCATTTTCTCCTTGTATGACTAATCGTCATGAAAAGAGTTTATTCAAGATGTTTTTTATAGAAGAGGTCTAATGGTGTATTGATTTTTTCCTTAAATTATGCATGCAATAGATTCTCCGGCAATCATTCCGAAGGTCAGTGCATCACAGATACCATTGCCGCCAATTCTGTTTTTCCCATGGATACCCCCGGTGCATTCTCCTGCGGCATACAAACCCTTGATTATTTTTCCGCTTGTAGTAACACATTGGGCAAACTTATTAATTCGTATCCCACCCATTGTGTAGTGAATAGACATTCCGGATTTAGCTGCCCAAAAAGGAGGTTGAACTATTGGGAAGCCGGTGTTTCCATTTCCCTTTTCAAAGACCCTTTCGTTATATTGATTAACCGTTTTCACCAAAGCTTTTGGTGGTACACCTATTTTTTCGGCAAGTCCTTCCAATGTGTCCGAACAAAAGGCGTCTCCGGTTTCTATACCTCTTACGGCATCACGCCTCATGAGTAGGTCGTAGCTTTCGAAACCATCATTGTCAATAATTGCGAAGAAAAGTGATTTGGGCTGAGCCAACACGGCTTCTTTAATAAAATCTCGTCGTTGAGACTCGTCGACAAATCGCTCACCTAATGCATTGATCAAAATAAATCTTGATACATCATTATGAAATCTAACTCTTATCTTTCCGCCAGAATATTTCCCCGGCAAACATTGAATACTATCCATGTCAATGAGCTCGGCCCCTATTCTTTGTGCTTCTAAAAGCATTTCTCCAGATGAGCCGTTTAAACTATTGCTCGTCAGCGCAACGAGTCGAGGATCAAACTCTTCTACGAGTTTCGGATTAGAAGCGAATCCTCCGCTCGTTAAAATAACACCCCTGCGAGTCCTAATTTTCCTTATCTTGCCCTCTGTCTCGTACTCGGCTCCCGTAACCGTGCCATTGTTATCGGTCAGTAGCTTTATTACCGGACTATTAGTCCTAATTTCTACTCCCCTTTGCAGTGCTTTTTGACTCAAGACAGAAATATACTCACGCCCGTTCGGCGATTTAGGCAGATGGCATCGAGGAAAATGAGAACCATAAATTTCGATCACTGAATTCTGAAATTGAACTCCCTGTCTTTCTATCCACTCCAGCATTCGAGGAGCATTTGAAACTAGTTGGTGAATAAGTTCAATGTTGCCGGAGCGATCCCCGTTTTCAAATATATCTTTAAAATGCTTTTCTTCAGAATCTTCTATTCCCAAGGGGATCTGGCGTTTAGGGTCAACAACTCCTAAAAATCCGCCGCTTATGAGAGTATTCCCTCCGATCTCGGCTCTCTTTTCGAGAAGAACGATCCTCCCCTTAAAGAGTTCTGACGCTCTTGCCGCCGCAGCAACTCCTGCCCCTCCGCCACCTACAACAACAATATCCGCAGACTCTTCAAAATCCTTTGAGCGATTGTAAGCGGCAGTTAAAATCACTCCTCCCAAAGTGGCCGCTCCAACCGAATATAAGAATTTTCGTCTAGCTATCACTTTGCCTTCCTACCATTACATTTATATCCCTAAGGAAATCTGTCAACTCAACAATCGTTTTCGTATTGAGTTTTTCCATAAGCGAAGCTCTTCTTTTTTTGACCGCATTCTCCGAGATTTGCATATCTATGGCGATAACTTTATTTGCAACGCCGCTTGCCACTAAAGGAGCGATCAGTTTTTCTCCTTCTGTCAGGCCATTAAAAATTAGCTTCCTCTCATCTATTGCAAGTTTTCTCTTCCTAAATGCAATATTAGATTCCACTGCTTTTCGAACAGCTTGAAGTAGTTTTTCTTCATCTGCGGGCTTTACTAAAAAATCCGTTGCCCCGTTCTTTAATGATGAGACTGCCATATCAATATCGCCGTGCCCTGTCAGGAAAATGATTGGCAGATCAAAACCCTTTTCCTTCATAATCCTCTGGAGTTCTATTCCATTTATCCCCGGCATTCTTATATCGAGGACAACACATCCTGGTCTTTGTGTGTCGTCATACGCAAGGAAGTCTTCCGCAGACGAGTATTCGACCGTCTGCCAGCCGTCCATCCTCAGTAAGAAACTCTCACTTCTTAAAACCATTTCATCATCGTCTACTAACCTTACGAACGGCGACAAGTTTTTGTGTGGCTTAATCATTTATTCCCTTTTTTTGAAATGAGACTGTTACTCTGATTCCCTGCGGCTCGCGCTGTTCAAACTCCACAGCTCCGTCATATTTTTCACTAATCCCTAAGATTATCGTCAGCCCTAAACCCAAACCTTCCGCTTTTATGGATTCTTGTAAGGCTTTTCGCATACTTTCCAGTTTTTCTTTTTTAATTTTGGGACCGTTGTCATCGACTTGAAGTACTACCCTATGCTGAGAAGAAAAAACCTTACAAAAGATCCTGCCCTCTTTGCCCATTGGTTCTATCGCTTCTAATGCGTTTTTCAGCACATTAAATACTAATAACTCCAATTCCAAAGGATCTGCTTCTATGAAAGTAGATCCTTCCAACTTGCATGTAATAGGTGAGTTCCCGGCTACATAAGCCTCAATCGAGGAAAGAGCCTTCTCTGTTATTTCTGACAAAGATACAATTCCAACCGTTCCGTATGCCCCGTATTTTGAGTAACTTCGGACCTTATCAACAATAGAAGCTGCCTTCTTAATTCCCCTGTGAATCTCTGATAAGCCCTCGCGTAAATTATCATCATTACTGCCGGTTTTAGATAAATATTTGATCAACCCTGCTGAATAATTTGATACTGACGATAACGGCTGCTTTAATTCATGTGCAATTATTGAAGACAGCTGCGAAACCATCCCTTTCTTTTCAATGTAATTTAATCGCTTTAAACGACTCCTTGCCACTTGAGCAACAGCGTCTCTTTGGGCAATCGCCATCCTTAATTCTGAAGTACGCTTCAGCACGAGCTGATTGACTCGCAAAATGTGGAACAACATACCAGCCAGAAGCAGAATGGCTAAAAAAATCTCACGCTTAAAACGCTCATATAGGGAGAGAAGAGAAATCTCTTGTTTAGCATAAGGCCCGATATTTAAAGTTTGAAAAAGCCTATTGACTGCCAAAAAATCGTTAGCAATACTCCAGCTGGCTTTGATCATTCCAGACGGATTAGTAAGCAGTGAAACAGTTATCAGCCTGACTAATTCCGGTTTTGCGCTTGGAAATGACGAAAAAACCACATCCGGATAAAGAGCTGTGGAGGTTTGGCAGCTTAGGCTGGATTCTTTTGATCCGATAACTTTGAAATCATCCGGGACTGTATTTCGAGACAACAGAAATCTTTCATACTCACAGGTCGGAAGTATTGCTACATCAGCTCGACCACTCAGTAAATAATTAATGGGAGAAGGCGTACCGTAATTGGTAAAAACAACAGACGAGAAAAATTGATTATGATCAAAACCCTCTTTAATTATTTCGGCAATCGCACTAAGCCAGCCCGCAAGGGAATTACTCTCATAAGCAACTGCCCTTTTACCCTTTAATGAAGCCAGGCTCTCGCCTTCAAAATTATTCCTTACTACAAATAACGAACCGACTGAGTAAGAGGGATCTCTTGAGGAATCAGGCTTTCTTGTCACGATTTGTCTCAGGCCGGCAGAGAAGCTATGCGCCGCATAGAAACCGCTCGGAGAGATTAAAAAATCAAAATTCTTCCGGCTCAGTTCAGCAGTTGGAATATCCATCGGAATTTCTTCGCTTTCAAAAACAATTTCCGGATGCTTTTGTCTTAAAAAAGCCATTGTCGGACCGAAAGAATCCAAGTAAAAATATGGGTCTTCGAGCTGTACAACGCCAATTCTTACGATCTCTGCTGCCTGTGTATTTTGCGATACAGGCTGAGCTAAACAAGTCTGCACCGTCACAAAACTGAAAAACAGGATTGATGAACAGACAAGAGAAGTCTTCAAACGAACTAAAGGCATTATGAGGTTCTGCAGAGAGATTATCTATGGGATTATGCTATGGCGCATGTAAAGCATTCAACCGCATTTTCCCTCAAAAAACTTTCTACCCTAACGCTCTAAGCAACTCAATCAGCAAATCCAAAGAACAATGCCCTTAGCTTCAAAGTGAAGTAGTTTTTGTATCTAAGCAACGCAAATTCAATAATGCGAATTCAATGAATACTAATAAAATCCAATGATGTAGGGCAACAGGGAAACGCCCGTTGTGATTGGGATTACAGATATTCAACGATAGCTAATAAGGCTGGGGAAAATAATGAGAAGGTTGGCGGAGAAGGAGAGAGTTTATACTATTTACAAATCAATTAGTTATAAATTTTAATAAAAACAAGAACCATGAAAGGTACCATATTTTTTGGAGATATTTCATCTAAAAACGAATTTTTCCGATTTTTTAACACTACTTCCAATTTGCTCATTCAAACGATATGAGAAAAAAATTGCAGATCATTGTCGTTTTGATCTGCACGTGACAACCTGCAAGGTACAAGCCCTAATTGGGCCTGACATTGTTATTTTTTGACAGAGTCTTTGAGCGCTTTTCCGGGCGTGAAGCGCGGTACTTTTGCAGCAGGAATCTCAATGACTTCTCCTGTTGTTGGATTACGACCTGGGCGAGATTTGCGATCGGTGACCTTGAAGTTGCCGAAACCGATGAGATTAACGCAACCTCCGTTAACCAGCTCTTCGGTGATAGTTTCTAAAACAGCATTGATTGTTTTAGCGGACTGGCTTTTGCTGATTCCGGATTTTTCAGCGACTTTTTCAACTAATTCCTGTTTGTTCATTTTTACATTCCTCCAATATTTGGTTGAAGTTGTTTTGCTTAATAGCGTTGTAAATGCCCATTTTCTTCTGGAACTTCTGCTCAGAGTAAAGCCAAATCAAGCTGAGGCACATATGCTTTGCAGCCGAGTTCACAGTGCAAAATGGGTCGTTTAGGGTTTTTAAAATTTTCAGAAAATCTTCCAGTGAAAGCTCAATTGATTCAAGCTCGACCCCTCGATGGGTATCTATGAATTCTATCCAGTTTTCAATTTCTGCCTTATTCATTCTCCGTTCCTATTTTTCTGGGTCTCTTTTTTGAAAGTCTGTCCTTTGTTTTTTTGTGTACAGCTCATTGATAGTCATGCTAAAAAATTCAAACATCGGATTGGCATTGCCGGACTCATAAAACTGCCCTAATTTTTCATGAAACTGTTCTGAGTTTTTATTGAGAACGGTAATCGGAAAATATCCGTCGTTCATTAATGAACCGTTCATCATTAAAGAGGCAGTTCGTTTATTTGCATCGTAAAAAGGCTGGTTTCTTGCTAAAAACAAAAACACGCCAATAGCCCTTTCTACCGGGTTATGAATCTCAGTTTTTAGGTACTTGAGTCCGTCTTCGATAATTCTACTTAAGTTTTGAGTTGGTGGAACGAAAGAAATATTGTGCAGACTGACATCTTTATTACGAATCACTCCCCACTCCAACGCATCTTCTTTGCCTACGAACTTATGGATTGCACAAGCAGTGGAAGTCGATAAATCAAATTTTTTCTGCTGAAGCAGCGCTAAGAGAAGTTTGGCTCCGTCCGCATAATTTTTAACCTGCATTAGATCAAAGATACTGATCCCTCCCACCGACTGCCCGGACAGAATAGTTGCGGTTTGAGGGAGAGTTGTTGGGTTATTTTCCAAGGACCGCATTGAGTTCCATGTGATCTCAACAATATTTTTTCGAAAAATACAGCAACTTTTCAAAGTATCACCAATGTACGGCAGCTCAAACTTGAAAGAGTTGCTCTTCCAATAGATCCCGTTCAAATGTTGCTTCATAGAAGATTGCCCAGAATTTGTCAGATGTTTAATCTATCTATATTTTATCGGATCGGCCTTCCTTTGGCGTTTTTTCATTGCCTGCATTCGCTTAATTGTTTTGGCCTTAGCTTCGTTCAGCTCTCGAAGCATCCGCTGTTCTGCGCTTTCGACGGGAGCGAGATGCTTGTATCTGGAGGAAAGTTTCTCAGCCAGAATCCGATCGTCGGTTTCGTCCGAAGAGTTCAAAACTTCAACGGCATTGCTTACAAGTTCGGCGACTCGTTTCCTTGTCTTTTTTGCTTTCACAATTGACGGGTGGTCTTCGATGGGTTTTCCACGGCGGCTTGCTGAGACGACATTTTCGATGCGTGATTTCTGTCGTCGCAGCAGGTCCCGTTTTTTGCTCATGGCGTAGATGCGGGCTCGATCTTCATTGCTCAAACTGCGGTTCTTTGAAACATGATGCTCCGCCTGAGAAACGGCTTTTTCCGTCCTTCCTCTCGACCAACGACGAGTTGCATTTGCCTCAATCCCATGACGAATTAAGCAACTCGCAAAATGCTCACGAAATGCCTGAAATTCTCCGTTGTCGAGATGGAATCTTTTTCCTTCCTTGTTAAGCGTGCGCACGAGAATATGGCAGTGCGGCTGAGTTGTTTTTTCATCATTTTCCGCGGTGTGAAACGCGATCAAATAGTCAAAGCCGCTCAGCATCTCTTTTGCCCAGTCGTTGCAGCCGGCCTTGAATTTCTCAACATCCGTTCCCGACGGCATTGAAAGGATGATTCGGCGCACGTGTCCCTTTTTTGATTCTCCGTCACCCATTGCAGAAAGAATTTTCCAGTCATACAGTTTCTGCCGGTAAGCGGCTTTATCAAAAAAAACTTGACCGTCCTGATCTCGCAGTTCAATTTTTCCGTGACGCGCAACGTAATCGGCTGTCTTAATGACATGCAAATAACTTTTTACATTGGCCGCTCCGATGCGCAGCATGACCTCTGCCCGGTTATTTGCCACGCCTTCAGCTTTCTTTCGCGATGAAAGCGCAGAAAAGCGAAAAGCCGCGGTACTTGGAACGTGCTCAAATGAGCGGGCAACTCGACCTTTACGTGCTCGGAACGCATCCGGAAACAAATCGTCAAGAAAAGGATTGTCTTTCATTTTGCAGATTTCTCTTCCAGCAGTGCTTTAGCCTTCGATACCTCTTGCTGAATGAACTTTTTCTGAGCTTCTAAAAAAGATTCAAGTTCAGTTTTTCCGGCTTCAACTTCCTTCAGTTTTCGCTCGAAAATCGCAGTGAGAACCGGATTTTTCACCAGTGCCGGCACTAGATCAAGAAGTGCAACACCCTCCTGAGTTGCATGGATTTTCTTTCCCTTTGACTCTAAATAGCCTTTATTTTTCAATTCTGTGATAATTGCAGCCCGTGTTGCAGGAGTTCCAATGCCGTCACCGTCTTTTAAAAGTTTTTTGTGTTCCGGATTTTCGACGACATTATGAATTTTCTCCATTGCCGCAATCAACGAACCCTCTGTGAAGCTGGCCGGTGCTTTTGTTTTGTCCTGAACGATCTCGATCTTTTTCACCGGGATCACTGAGCCTACCCGAAGAGCGGGCAGACTTTGATTGCTTTCCTCTTTTTCCTCTTCGGCGGAAAAATCTCCGTAGACCACTTTCCAGCCGGAAGCGGTTGTGACTTTTCCGGTTGCGGAAAATGTCTCATTTTTGATTTTGAGGCTAATAGAAGAAGCGTCGAAAGAATGCTCAGGGAAAAATTGAGCCAAATATCTTCGGGCAATCAGTTCATAAATTTTCTTTTCTTTCTCGGTAAGATTTGACCATTCAGCAGATTGCTGGGTTGGAATAATTCCGTGATGCGCAGTAATTTTCTGATCATTCCAAGTCGCTGATTTTATGTTTGGGTTGGCCTTCTGAGTCAGGCTTGCGAGCTGAGGAGCAGTTTTTGCAATAGCAGAGAGTACGGATGCAGCGTCAGAATGCTGAGATTCAGGAAGAAACTGACAGTCGCTTCTCGGATAGCTCGCGATTTTGTGAACCTCATAAAGACTCTGGCAAGTGTCAAGCGTTTCCTGCGCTGTGAAACCAAAACGGTTGCTGGCCTCAAGTTGGATGTCCGCTAGTGAGAATGATTTTGGCTGAGATGTTTTTTTCGCCGTCTTCTCAGCTTTCAGTACGGTCGCACTCTGAGCATTTGAGAGTTCATTAAAAAGTTTTTTCGCTTGTTCGCTGCTGATCAGCCTCTTTTCACTGTCCAATCCGATTTGCCCTTCAGACGGTTTCCAAGTTGCTGTGAACGATGCTGAACCACTGGAAAGCAGCGAGCGCAGGTTGTAGAACGGCACCGGCTTGAAATTTTTAACAAGTTCGTCTCTTTGCGCAACCAGTGCCAGTGTCGGAGTTTGGACGCGACCGACAGCAATCAGCCGTCTCTGCTGATTTGTGGAATGCGCAAGAGTAAGGGCCCTTGTGAGATTCATTCCCAGAAGCCAATCGGCGCGGCTTCTGCCTTCCGCTGCAAGTTTCATTCCTTTGAATTTGGCATTAGGCTGAAGTGAGGCTAAGCCCTTGCGAATCGAGGCTGAGTCTTGTGCGGACACCCAGAAACGCTGAACTGATTTTCGATATTTAAAAAACTCCAAAATCTCGTCTACAAGAAGTTGTCCTTCTCTATCCGGGTCTCCGCAATTGACAACGCTGTCTGCCTTTGAGAGAAGGCTTTTAATTATCTTGAGCTGAGCTTTGACTCCCTTGTCATTCTTCGCGTTCAATTTCCAAATTTTCGGGAAAATCGGCAAGTCTTTCATTCGCCAGATTTTTTTTCCTTTCTTATTGACCGGAATGTCTGCGTCCGTATAAAAATCCGGTTCAGCCTGTTCGAGCAAATGGCCAAAACACCAAGTCACAACGTTTCCTCCCTTGCATTCGTTGAAACCGGCTCCTTTTTTGACAATCCCTAATTCGGCGCAAATCGCTTTAGCCACGCTTGGTTTTTCAGCAATCCATAATTTCATCTTTCCTGTTCCTTTCTTTGCGGTGTTTTTCCGGGAATCCTATAGGCGTTCACAGGTTCTCTGATGTTCAAAGCCCCTGCAATTCTGGCTGCAACGCCTTTTCTCTCTGCTTCAGAAAGTTTTAAAAATTCCGGTGCAATTTGAGAGAGATCGTTTTTTGTCTTCTGTTGTTTGCTGCTTTCCTTTGTTTCTTCAGCAAGGTTTAAATTTTTGTCGAGCCCGAAAATGAAACTCTTGATTTTTTCCGCATCTGCTGCGGCTCGGAAAATCTCTTTCGGGTCCTTGCGCAGGGCTTGAAGCCACGATGAAACGTAACCGGAATGCCTGGAGCAGTCGTGCGCAAGACCAATTGCGGAACCAACCATGAAGGAGGAAATCTCGGCCCGAAGTTCCTCTCTTGCGTATTTTTGGCTGCCGAATCCTCCGCTCATGTCCCGGTTTAGGCGGCTGGAGTGTCCTGTCCAATGACCAAGTTCGTGAAGTGCCGTGTCGTAGAAACCCTCTGCGCTCTTAAACTGTTTGCGCGAGGGCAGAACAATGACATCTGCTGTCGGGCTGTAGAATGCGCGATCCTGGACCTGTTCTAGGATCGTTGCCTTTGAGGCTTTGAGCAGCCTTTCAGCAGCTTCTATCGGCGTCCATTCACGATTCTGAGGAGCTAGCGGCTCCAGCTTCAGATCGTCACATTGTTCCACATTGAAAATTGTGAACGGACAGGGGATCAGCCGGGTTTCAGTCTGTTTGCAAGACGTTTCCTGAGTGCTGTTTTCCGGACCTTCTACCAGCAATTTTTTCCAGAAAATGCATTGGGTGCCGTGCTCACCTTTTTTGACGCTTCCTCCAAGCTCTTTAGCCTGCTTGAATGTGATCCAGCGGGGGTCTGAAAACCCGTTGGACATTTGCGCAGCCATGAGATGAAGCAAATTGACGCCTCTGTAGGGCTGTCCGGAAACAGCGCTCTGAGGCAGTTCAGCTGCCGTCCATGATTTCTGCCAAGGAGCATTGTTTTTTTCCAGTTCGTTAATGAAAAGTTCTGCGACGCTCTGGACATAGTCATTGAAAAATTTGTTGTTCCCTTTACTGGCTTTCTTCATACTCGCCTCCGGAAGGAACTTTTGCAAAACTCTTTAAGACAAAGGATTCGTAAAATTTATCCTTTTGCTGCTCTTCCAGCGCCGTTTCATCAAACACTCCGAACTCGGCGGCTTCTGTCTCCGACATGCTGAGTCGTTTTTCCGCTTGCTCTTCGCATAGTTTTTTGATGAAAACATTGATGATGATTTTGATGTTTTCAGTGGTTGTGGTCCTCATGTGTTTCCCCGGGAAGGAGCCCTCCCTCCATAAAAGAGGGGTTGGGCTCAAATGAAACCTTTTAACGCTCTTGGCCTTTAGACTTAGCCTTGGGTTTTTCGTAGCTGACAGAAAGTCCCGGCTGCGTCAAAGAGGCTGCGATCCCCTTAGCAGTGATGATGTTTTCTGTTTTAGAAGCTCCGTCCCTGCCTTGGAAACTTTTCTCAACGCAATCGCCGCGAACTTCGAGCGTCATGCCTTCCTTGACATGCTGAGCAAGCGTGTTGGCTGTTTTTTCAGAACCGAAAAACTGTTGAACGGTGAAAAAAACAGAATCCTTGCGTTCAAATGAGCCGTCCTGCTTTTTTTCAAAACTCGGATGGTAGGCCTTGAATTCGACAACGAAAGTGTCTTTTCCGGCGCGCTGACCGCTCTTGGGAACGATCTTGTTGACTGTCGGCTCTTTGAACACGACGACGGTGTTGCTGAACGGTTTGTAATCCATAGTAAATCTCGTATCCCGCAGTGACTAAACAGAGGGTCGGAAAAGCGGGTTTTTTCCGGCTCTGCGATATGAATTTCTGATTTTTTTTATGTTGGCAAAATCGACTCGACCGAGGGGCTCGGATGACTCGGTTGTGTCGGGTGATTCGGATGTATCAGCTGACTCGGTTGTATCAGCTGAGCTCGGAGAGTCGTGAAGCTGTTTCTTGATTTGCTCAACCAGACTCGTCACGAATCTTGCACACGTTTCCTCGCTCCGGTCGGCAGCTTCGATGCTGGCATTGACATTGGCTTCTACTGTTCTCTGAACGTTGAGCTGCCCCTCTGAGCCTTCTTCGTTTTTTTCGACGGTGGAAACCGTATTGGCGGTGATCTCGGCATTAATCAAGATTTGATCGGCATCTGTCCGAGTCTCTTTTTCGGATGTCTCTTCAACCGGATCGGAACTCTCCTCATCGTCCTCATCGAGTCCGCAATCTTCCAGAACACTCAAAAGATCATCGCTTGGTGCTTTGGATTCACTCTTTGGCTCTTGTGCTGATTCTTTCGTTTCGCTGTCTGCGGCTGTTTGCTGAGCAGCGGAGTTCATTCTCTCAAGGGTCCCCAGATTTTCCCCAACGGAACTGCGAACATTTTTGAGCGCATCAAAATTTGAGATCGACTGAGGAATGCTGCGGATCATGAGATTTTCCACATAATCTTCAATTTGATCCTGACTCCAGGCTGAATCAGGCAGATTCTTCATGTCATCGGGAAGCGAAGTGTCACCTGTGACGATTGAAGAAGAAATGTTTGCATCTGAAAGTTCGCTTTCAGTGGCTGCTCTGATTCGCGCTTCGAGCTTGGCGACAAAGAGATCAACGTCCCGGAAAGGAATTTCCGGAACCTGCCAATTGGCTCGCTTAGTGAAAACAGGATCCTCGTAGTACTTAATTTTTTTGCAGAAGATCGGTTTCGTATTTTCAAGTGTGACGATTTCGTTATCCTGACCCAGTTCGCGGATTTCCTGCGGAAGCATCAATGCTCGTCTTTGATCAGACTCACTCGTTGAACCGCCGCCTTTGCCACTGGAGCGAGATTTGCTTTTAACCGTCTGAAAGCCGAGCATTTCTGAGTATTCGTTGGCGTCAGATTGAGTTGCAGGGCTCGGCGCGTACATAATCATGAGCGCGTGGTTTGAAAGCAGAGTGATGGCACCGGCTTTTCCATAAACGTCTTCAAGCTGTGACTTGTTTTGGATAATCGTCAAAAGACGCATGTTATAGCCGGCCATGTACGAAACAGCCTGTTTGATCATGCTGACAGTGCCGATGGATGTCATTTCGTCCAACAGAACGAGGCACTGATACTTCAGGGTTTTATCCTGAGAGGGGAGGGTTCGCGTGTTCAGGTTCAAAAGCTGATCAAAAAATAGATTGATCAAAACCCTGGCATCCTTGAGCTTCGTGGGCTCAATTTTGAAATAGATGCTCATTCGTTTTCGCCGAACCTCTCTCAAATCAAAATCCGAGGCGCTTGTCGCGAGATCGACCTTGGGATTTTGAAACGACAGCAGCGCTGTGTTGAACGTCGCAACGATACCGGCCAGTGTGTTTTCCGAGTTGCTGAGAACTCGGTTGAGGGCGTCAACGCAGTTGCTCGAATAGGGTCTTCCGGCTTCCTGAGCCTGCTGAATTTTCTCGAAAAGGTGTTCTTTTACCGGTTTGCCCTTTCCGGATGCTTGTCTTAGGATTTCGCCCAGTGTGTTGGGAAGTTCCGGAGATTCAAGCACGAACAGACAAACGCCACGGAAAAAGTCCTTCGCATTTTCGCTCCAGAACTTGTCGTTGTTTCCTTCGCCGGCGTACAGGGCTTGCCCGATCGCATCAATGTCACCCAGCCGTTCAGACGGAGAAGTGCTGATGTAATCCAGAGGATTGTAGCGATGTGTTTTTCCGTCTTCAGCATAGGGAGAGAAAAGAAAAACTTCCTGTCCGCATGCCTTTCTGAATCCGGAAGTGATGTCAAAGTTTTCACCTTTGATGTCAAGAACAACCAAACTGTCGCTGTAATTCAGGCAGTTCGGAACGACAACACCAACGCCCTTACCGCTTCGAGTCGGAGCCGCCAACAGAACAAATTGAAAGCCCCCGTATGTCAAATATTGGTTCTTGAATTTTCCGACCAAAATAGTTTTTTCGAGGCCCTTAGGCGGGTCGATCAAACCCGCCTTCTTCACCTCTGCATCATTGGCAAAGCGGGCGGCTCCGTGCAGCGGTCGTTTGTTTCGTTGAGCGATGAGAAATATCACGCCCGAAACCAGTAAAACGGGAGGAAGCAGAAAGCACACATTGACAGCAATGCGAATGAATTTCGAGCTCGAACCTCGATACGCCATCCAATATTGGATGATCGTCCAAGGTCTGCACTGTTCAATCGGGAGATTGAAAATTCGCATCAGAATGAAGCTGGCCAGCATGTAAAGCATCGTGATCGTGAGACAGCCCGCCAACACAATGAATGCAATTTTCGCTGCACGCTGAGATTTCATTTTTCGTCTCGCAGGGGATCGTTGTAAAAAATTTCTGTCAGGTGCCTGCCAACTACACGGTCGTTTGCAACGTGAACGACGACATCGATCACCTGCTGAAGCAGTGATTGAATGACCTCGTAGGGAAGCTGTCGTCCGGTCGGAGATTGCAGAACTTTCAGCGCCAAATAATCAAACACCTGTTCGCAGCTTCCTGCGTGACAGCTCGTGATGGAGCCTGAATGTCCGGATAGACAAATGTTCAAAAAATCGTATGTTTCGCCGCCGCGAAGCTCCGCAAGCAAAATCCTGTCCGGTTTCATTCTCAGGCAGGACCTCATTAGACTTGCAGCCGTAACCGTTGACTGTTCCGTCGCTTCTGAGGGATAGAATAAATTCACTAAATTTTTGTGTTTTGGTAAACCGAAAACAAGTTCCGGAACGTCTTCAATTGTGATGATGCGCTGTGAAACCGGGATGTACTGCATTAAGGCTTTCATGAAAGTGGTTTTTCCGCTGCCGGTCCCGCCGGCTATCACAATGTTTTTCCCGGCTTCAACACAGCGGCGAAGAAAGTTGGTTCGCGCCTCGGTTTTCTCGTTGTCGCTCCCGCTGTGGATTTTCCCGAAAAGCGAGTGCAGCTCCACGCTGACCGGATCGACCGATCCACTGGCACGGACTCTGGAAAAAAAGCCGCTGTTTGCATAGTCGGAGAGTTCAATGACGTTTTTGGAAATTTTTCTTACCGTCAGGCTGAGCGTTTCGGCGGTACAGGCGGGCGGCATCACAAATTGGGCTCTTTCTCCGTCCGGAAGTTCCACTGAAAGAATCGGATGTGCGGAATCGAAAACCTTATTTTCTCCGCCGTAAACGGCGCATATGTTGCTCAGTTCATCTAAATACCTATAAGACATGTTTTCATCACGCAGGCATTCCCAGCCTGTTTTTGTTTCAAGCCAAACCTCTCCCGGTCGGTTGATTGCAATTTCAGTGATATCAGTGCGGTCCAAGTACTTTTGCAGTGCCTTGTTCAGCTGAAGTCGAACCGACAAATCTTTTTCAACATCTGAACTCATAGTTTTTCCTCTTAATCATCTTTCGCTTCCGCGATCTTTTGAAAGTTTCGGTACCTGAGGCAGGGGTTTCCCGGCTTGTTCCAACTCGGAGAATCTTTTGTAAAGCGATCGGATTTCGGCATCCGCGTCG
>NZ_WSRP01000045.1 GCF_009767915.1 Parasutterella muris | reverse complement strand
AATGTGCACAGCTTCTCGCAGTGTGCGGTGTTGACCACAAGCCGTTAGGCGAAGCCCGGCTGTGGACAACACCGAGGTAGAGACGCCGAAGGCGAAAATCCGGCTTTGCTTCTAAAAGGCAAAGCTCCGAGTTTGCGCAGCAAACTATCCTTTTCGGGAGGGTAAAATACATCGAAATCAACACTTAAGTTGTTTGCAAACAACTTTTTCTCAATAGGACGATTTTTTACCCTCCTAAAAAGCGCTCGAACCTGAGCACGATTTCTGACACCGCTCACTACAGCCAGTTTTGCGCAAGCGTTCGGGCGTGAAATGTGCACAGCTTCTCGCAGTGTGCGGTGTTGACCACAAGCCGTTAGGCGAAGCCCGGCTGTGGACAACGCCGGGGTAGAGACGCCGAAGGCGAATATCCGGCTTTGCTTCTAAAAAGCAAAGCTCTGAGTTTGCGCAGCAAACTATCCTTTTCGGGAGGGTAAAATACATCGAAATCAACACTTAAGTTGTTTGCAAACAACTTTTTCTCAATAGGACGATTTTTTACCCTCCTAAAAAGCGCTCGAACCTGAGCACGATTTCTGACACCGCTCACTACAGCCAGTTCTGACGCAAGCGTTCGGGCGTGAAATGTGCACAGCTTCTCGCAGTGTGCGGCGTTGACCACAAGCCGTAAGGCGAAGCCCGGCTGTGGACAACGCCGAAGTCCAAAAGCCGAAGGCTTCAAATCAGGTTTTGCAAAGCAAAACCTCCCGAAAAGCTGCGAGCAGCTTTTCAAAGCCGAAGGCTAAGCGAGTTGAAAATCCTTAAGGATTTTCAAAGGGGTCTGGGGAAATTATTTCCCCAGACGAAAGACAGAAAAACAGTTAATGCAGGATCGCCTTCGGGTGCAAATTCTAGAGACTAGAATTTGCACCCAAAGGCCAACCACCGCACTTCGCGCGGTCAAACTGAAGTTTGGGTTCATCCTGCCCACCGCTTCGCGGTCGAAACCTGCGGTTTCGGGGTTATTGGGGTACAGGCAAGAGGTATATAACTTTGAAAACAACCTCTATAAAAATTCAATAAAATTAAAAGATCAGTGGCAACAACATTTAAATAGGAATTTATTCTTCTGAGGTATGTTCGGTTTAAAAGAAATAAAGTCAAATATCGTTAGTTATGTAAGTCAACAAACTAATGACTATATGAAGGAAATGCCCAAGGCGCTCAGAAAGAATTATGGTCAATTCTTTACGAGTGCTGAAACCGCAATTTTTATGGCCGGGCTTTTTGCAATTCCCAAAAAAAAGGTTCTTACTATTCTCGATCCCGGAGCAGGAGCTGGAATTTTATCAGCCGCTATCATAGAACGATTACAGGCGTTAAAGGATGTAGAACGTATAGAGCTGACTTGCTATGAGAACGATAAAAACATCATTGAACTATTACGTTCTAATCTTGAATGGGTTTGTAATAATTCAAATATCAAAATTGTCTATTCCATAATTACCGAAAACTACATACTTTCCCAGAAAGAAGAATATAACAGGATTTCAAAATCTCCATCGGGTGGAAAAGAAAAGTTTGACATAGTAATAGGAAATCCTCCATATCTGAAAATAGGAAAGGATGCGCCAGAGGCTCTTGCAATGCCCGACGTTTGTTATGGTGCACCAAATCTCTATTTTCTTTTTATGTCGATGGCTATATTTAATTTATGTAGCAATGGAGAACTCGTCTTTATCATTCCCAGGTCGTGGACGTCCGGTGCATACTTTAAGAAGTTCAGAGAAAAATTATTCCAGACTGTATCATTAACCAACATTCATCTTTTTGTAAGTCGAGATAAAGTCTTTGAGCAAGAAAACGTTCTTCAAGAGACGATTATTGTCAAAGTAAAGAAATGCACAAATAAACCAACCCATGTGAATATCTCAACAAGTAATAGCAACTCAGATTTTCATAAGTTAACGACGTTTAATGCTCCCTACAATATTGTTGTCAACGGAGAGGACAATTATGTTTTTTTGGCTACTAATAAGTCCGAGGTTGAAATATTGCGAAAATTAAATTCCTTTTCTTATACTCTTCCGGTTATAGGCTTGCGTATGAAAACTGGAATTACGGTCGATTTCCGAAATAGAGATTTTCTGAGAAGCGCCCCTGATGACGAGACTATTCCGTTGTTCTATTCTCAACATATTCATAATGGTGAGGTTACCTTTCCTATGGGTAAAAAGTACGAATACCTTTCCTCGTCCCGAAAGGGGCTTCTTCAAAAAAGTACAAATTATTTGTTCGTAAAAAGGTTTACAGCAAAGGAAGAACACCGTAGATTGCAGTGTGGAATTTACCTGGCAAAGAGATTCCCTCAATATTCTCAGATCAGCACTCAGAATAAGATTAACTTTATCTGCGGAAAGAAGGAGCTTTCTGAGACTCTTGTTTATGGTCTTTATGTCATCTTTAATTCGTCTTTATACGATTCGTACTATCGTATTCTGAATGGTTCAACACAAGTTAATTCTACCGAGATAAACAAAATGCCCGTCCCCTCCATTAAGGTGATTGACGAAATGGGAAGGAAATTACTTCTCTCTAATGACTTATCTGAGAGAAATTGTAATGAGATTCTTAAGGAATACACATGAGCAAAATCGGTGATGTCAAGAGCATCCTTCAAATTCTGCAAGTTCCGCCTAATCAGCAAAGTGACTTGTGTTGTTTGGTCTTATTAGCGATGGCCAGCATAAAAGAAAAAAACTCGTGGAAGCAAGTGCAAAACAACTGGATACGTATCCATGATGTAATCCAGTTCATTAAAGAAAACTATAACGTCACTTATGCAGAGAACAGCAGGGAAACTATAAGAAAACAAGCGATGCATAATTTTAGAAATGCCGCTTTTATAGAGGACAATGGAGTCGCGACTAATAGCCCAAATTACAGATATCGGCTGACAAACGAAATGGTGGAATTACTTCACACTTTTGGAAGTTCTGACTGGCTAGGGAGCGTAAAAACGTTTCAAGAGAGCCACGAATCACTAATTTCTCTCTATTCTTCCAAGCGCAATCTGGAAAAACTTCCAGTGAAAATTAATGACTCATTATTTACTCTCTCTCCAGGAAGGCACAATCAACTCCAAAAAGCAATTATTGAAGAGTTTGCTCCTCGATTTGCGCCTAACAGTGAGTGCATATATGTTGGTGATACGACAAAAAAAGATTTAGTGAGGAACGATCAAAAATTACGGAAGCTTGGCTTTGATATATCTGTACATAGCAAAATGCCCGACGTTGTTTTTTATTCATCCAAAAAAGATTGGCTTTATTTTGTTGAAGCTGTGACATCAGTAGGCCCTATTAGCCCAAAAAGAGTGAAGGAGATTGAAGAAATGACAACAAAAGTAAAAGCCGGAAAAATCTATGTCACAGCATTCATGGACTTTAAAACTTTCAAGAAATTCTCCGAACAAATTGCATGGGAAACCGAAGTTTGGATTGCAGATATGCCAGACCATATGATTCATCTCAACGGAGATAAATTTCTTGGGCCAAGAACTTGATGTTTTTTATGGTAGGGCTAAGCAACTTGATCTTTTTTAGTCACTATAGGAGAGCAAATTCATCGTTGTCAATTCAAAAGCTGAGTACAAAACTCTCCCCATTCCTCCATAATCCTGCGTCGTTCGTGTTCCATTTTGCTGCGATCGTAAGCGCCCTTGTACGGGTCAGCCCGATCATGCAGTAGGCAGCGCTCTACAGCTTCCTGATCGAACTTTTTATTATTTCCTAGTTCGTCGTCCTTTGCCCATGTTCTGAAAGCAGATCGAGCGGTACCGTGTTGAGTGACGATGCACTCTTTTCCGGTTCTGGAGGACTTTTCTCTATCAATCCAACCGGTCTGATCAATCATTTTTCTCCGAGCATGTGCCTTGCGGATGACTTGATTCATAGCCATGTCCGAATAAGGTTTCCCGTAGGCGTTGCAAAAAACATACGGGCTTTCAGAAAATCTTGGAACCTCTTTGAGAAGGCAGACGGCTGCCGAATTGAGGTAGATAGTTCGCTCCCGGTTTAAATCTTTTGCCTTGTCATCCTCAAGAGGAATGTTCCAGATTCTTTTTTCCAAATCAAAATCGGCCCATTTTGCATTCCGGATAGCCTTTGATCTCGCTGCCAAGAAAATTGAAAGAAGCAGCATTTCTGACGACCGACTGTGTAAAGCTGAAATTTCCTGGACGAACTTTGGAATTTCGTGGAAGTCCAACCCAGAAAAATTTTCTTCTACTTTACGTGTTTTTTCATACGGCTCCATAAGGACTCCCAACGCTCCATTCCACTCAGCAGGATTTTCTCTGTTTTGTCTTAGACGCAGAGCAATAGACCAGCGGAAAATTGCACGAACATCAGCAAGAACTTTTGACGATGTTGAAGGACTTCTGTTCCATATCGGAAGCAGCATATTTTTAATATCCTCCGGCTCAATTCCATCAATTTTCATTTCTCCTATATGTGGGAGAACATGGTTATAAAGACGACTGAGAGTGTTGGACTCGCCTTTTGGGTTATATCGCCAATAGTTTCCGGCTTTTCTTTCAGCAACCCATTGGGTGGCAGCATCGGAAAACGTTAATTGCTTCCTTTTCTTTTCTTCAGCAGCCTTTTTTCGAGCCAATCGTTTTTCTTCAGCAGGGTCCTCGCCTAAAGCAACTTTTTTAAGAAGATCATTTGCCAAACTTCTGGCATCAGCTAAAGATAATGAGTCAGCAGAACCTAAGGAAATTGTTTTTCGTTGACCGTTAACGCTATAACGAAGGAAATATTTCTTTATTCCTTTTACAACGCGCAACTGTAGGCCTTTGCAGCCGGACACGGTGTAACGACCGTCATCCTTTATTTTTTTGATTGCAACCGCACTTGTCAGAATCGTTTTCACCCTCAAATTCTAAAGTGTTTTTTGCGTTTCTCAGGTGTTATTTAGGAACCAAAATTGGTTCCTAAGTGGGAACCATTTTGTTTGCGATTCAATGAATATTTATGACATCCAATGATATCCAATGACATAACGCAACGAGAAGAAACGCCCGTCGTTATTGGCATTATAGATATTCAATGATAGTCAATGAGGGCTTATGAAATAACGGGATGGCGGAGAAGGAGGGATTCGAACCCTCGAGACCGGTTTTTGCCAGTCTGCACCCTTAGCAGGGGTGTGCCTTCAGCCACTCGGCCACTTCTCCGCACAACTGATCGAACGATCAAGAGAGCCGTATTCTATAGGCAATTTTTATTTTTTGCAAACCCTCCGAACTTTTTGATTTCTA
Organism: Parasutterella muris; assembly: GCF_009767915.1. Lineage (GTDB taxonomy): Bacteria > Pseudomonadota > Gammaproteobacteria > Burkholderiales > Burkholderiaceae_F > Parasutterella > Parasutterella muris. The sequence continues at coordinate 14,932 of NZ_WSRP01000045.1, read as the reverse complement.
CTTCTGTGCCTGGCCGCCTTCTACACAGTGAAACCGTATCACGGCCGAAGCTCTCTGCGCCTGATAATCAAAGATCCTGTTCTTGTCCGTCACGTAATACACCTGAGGCACGAGACCCTCTTTTATTCCTTTGCAGTAAAGAGCAGCCTGATCCTTTAACCCTTGTACAACAACCTCGCCTTTCATCGTAAAGTCGAAATATCCGGATATCTCATAGTCATTCTGACCAATCTGCTGAGTCGACCAGCTGCAGGCGCATAAACTGACCGCCGCGCAAAAGAGTAAAAAAATATTTCTCCGCATTTTTGAAAATGTCCGTAAATTGTGATGCCGCATCCTATTATTGAGCAAACTGATTTGTCTCTTATTGTTAAAACGCCCTTTTTGGTTTATAACGCTCAAAGATTTTTTATATTTCATCCCCTTATCTATAAAAAGGAGTCATCAAATGACAAAACCTTTAGCCGGTACAAAAACCGAGAAAAATCTTTGGACAGCATTCGCTGGTGAATCTCAGGCTCGTAATAAATACGACTACTTCGCCGGCGTAGCCAAGAAAGAAGGCTTCCAACAGATCGCGGCAATCTTCGAAGAAACCGCTGCTAACGAAAAAGCACACGCCAAAATTTGGTTCAAGGAACTTCAGGGTATCGGCAACACAGCAGAAAATCTGAAAGCAGCTGCCGGCGGCGAACACTACGAATGGACCGACATGTACGAAACATTCGCTAAGGACGCTGAAGAAGAAGGCTTCCCCGAACTCGCTGCTAAATTCCGCGGCGTCGGCGCAATCGAAAAACATCACGAAGAACGCTATCTCAAGCTTCTGAATAACATCGAAATGCAGAAAGTCTTCGAAAAGAGCGAAATCGTTATGTGGCAGTGCCGTGAGTGCGGCAACCTTGTCATCGGCCCCCGTGCTCCTGAAGTCTGCCCTGTCTGCTCTCACCCGCAGGCTTACTTCCAGCTGCAGGCCACTAACTTCTAATCTTCGCTTTATGCTCGGCTTCCACGTCTCTGAAACACTTCAGTGACAGCGATACGCCGACTAGAAGAATGATAAGACCCAGAACAAGCGTCCAATCGGGCGCTTGTTTTCTATATATGAGTGTGTAAATCACCGAAAAGATTGTCTCAAAGACAATCATCTGACCGCTGAGCGCAACAGGAAGCCGAGCGCTCATCAGATTCCAGAGCGCCATGCCGCCCCATCCGCACGCAATCCCGGCAACAAGAAGAAGGAAAATAAACAGCCCGGGAGTCGGCCCGAGCAGCGACTCCCCAGCCTCAATCCGCTCAGCACTCATCACCAAAAAGATCAGCAGCGTCGCGGGAAAAATGCTTGCTCCCTGAACCGTTGTCCAAACGACAGGCGGAACCTTGGGATGACGAATCAGCCACTGCCCGTTCTTAATCGGAAACCAAGTCCATAACAGCATGGAAATAAAACTGAAAGTAAAGCCGATCCAGTAATCGCTCGCCGACATACTGTCCCGAACCATCGAAAACTCTTCTATGTTTCCAACCCACAAACCGAGAAGAATCAGAAGAAGCGGCGGAATCAGCTTTTTCCAGGGAAGCACGATCCCGTTGCCCGCACGGTTGGAAAGCAGCGCAACGTTAAGCGGAATAAGCGCCATCAGCATTCCGGAAGTAGGAACGCCTGCCATGCGGATGCCTTGAGTCAAAAAAGCGTAATAAACCGCATTCCCGAAAAAGGAAAGACAAAACGCCCATAGCCAGTCCCTGAGCGTGAGCTGCCCAAGATAGCGGCGAAAGCAGTAAATCATCACAAGGCTCGCAGCCCCAAATACTGCAAACCGTGACATTGCAAGAGAGATAGGATCATAGCTCGGCAGCAAAAGAGGAATGATATAAATCAGCCCCCAGAGCGCACAGCCCGCGACACCGTAAAAAACACCAAGCCACACAGAAACCTCCCAAGTCCGTCCCTAATCTGCAATCACCTGACTTCTGGTCCGGAAAATCCTCCGGAGCAGCATAAACCTATCGAATTATCTAATCATTTGTCATCAAATAACGTCTTATTAAATTAAACTAGGAACAATGTGTACTCGTTCCCCTCCAAGGGAACATTTATTAATTTATTAGGATTGTGATGTTTAAAAGAACACTCTTGACCTTACCCCTGGCCGCAGTTTTGGGCGCCTCGCTCCTTTCCGGATGCGGTGACAAAAAAGCTGAGACCGCATCTGCGCCTGCTCAGCAGCAGGTTCTCCGCATCGGTACGAACCCGACTTTCGCGCCGTTTGAATTCCAAAGCCCCAATTCCAGCGAACTGACTGGTTTTGACATGGATTTAGCTCGTGCGCTCGGAAAAGAAATGGGCCGTAAGGTTGAGCTCGTCAATCTCGGTTTTGACGGTCTGATCCCTGCTCTCGGCGCAGGCAACATTGACCTTGCAATCTCCGGTATGACAATTACCGAAGCTCGCAAGAACGCTGTCGATTTCTCCGACCCCTATTACACCGCCGGTCTGATCATCATGGTTCGTCCTGATGACAACCGCATTAAAGGCATCAATGACCTGCAGGGCAAGAAGATCGGCGTACAGATCGGTACCACCGGCGCTAACAAGGCGCTGACTATCAAAGGAGCTGAAGTCAAACAGTTCAACAACGCTGATGAACCCAACCTTGAGCTTGCCAATAAAGGCGTGGACGCTGTGATCAATGACCAGCCGGTTATCGCTTACTATCTGGTCAGCCAGGGCGGCGAAGGCAAAGGTAAGATGGTCGGTGAAATCATGGAAGCTGAACTTTACGGCGTAGCCGCTAAGAAAGGCAACCAGGCTTTGATCAAACAGGTCAATGAAGCCCTTGCCGCACTGAAGAAATCCGGCGAATACGACAAGATTTACAAGAAGTGGTTCGGCGCTTAATCCGAAAAGTCTGACAGTGGCAGGAACCTATGTTCCTGCCGTTCTCATATCTTCATCTTTGATTTGAAATAATAACAATGGCTGTGGATCTGAACCTAAGCATTATTACAGACAACCTGCCTCTCCTCCTAAAAGGCGCAGGCGTTACACTCGAAATCACCGCACTTGCTGTCGGACTCGGTCTTCTGATCGGTATGTTCGTCGGTGTCGCCAGACTTGCAAACAATAGACTGATCCGCGGACTCGCCGCTGTCTACGTTGACTGTATCCGAGGCACTCCTCTGCTGGTACAGATTTTCATCGTCTACTTTGCCCTGCCTCAGCTTATCGGCCACCGTATCGACCCGTTTATGGCCGCCGTCGGAGCCTGTTCCATTAACAGCGGCGCCTATGTCGCAGAAATCTTCAGAGCCGGTATCCAAAGTATCGACAAAGGACAAATGGAAGCGTCCCGCGCACTCGGTCTCAGCTGGTTCAAAGCAATGCGCTTTGTCATCATGCCGCAGGCGTTTAAACGCATTATTCCGCCGCTCGGCAATGAATTCATCGCCATGCTGAAAGACTCGTCTCTTGTTTCTGTGATCGGCTTCGAGGAACTGACAAGAACCGGTCAGCTGATTATTTCCAGAACATATGCGTCCTTCGAAATTTGGACGGCCGTTGCGATCATCTACTTGGTCATGACAATAGCTATCTCCAGATTAGTTGCTCTTCTTGAGAAACGCTTTAACAAAGGCAGAAAGAATTAATTATGAGTACAACCCAGACAACATCTGAACCGCGCACAATGATTAAAGTCGAACACCTCAGTAAGAAGTTCGGCGATGTCACGGTCCTTCACGACGTCAACCTCGAAGTTAAGGAAAAAGAAGTCGTTGTAATTATCGGACCTTCCGGAAGCGGTAAAAGTACCATCCTGCGCTGCCTGAACCATCTCGAAGTGCCCAGCGGCGGCAAAATCACAATCGACGGGATTGTGCTCGAGGAAGGAGCAAACCTGAACGCCATCCGCCGCGAGGTCGGGATGGTTTTCCAGCGCTTTAACCTCTTCCCGAATATGTCGGTCCTCGAGAACATCATGCTCGCTCCGATGCAGGTCAGAGGAAAAACAAAGGAAGAAGCCAAGGCAAAAGCAATGGCGCTTCTCAAACGAGTCGGTCTTGAAAATAAAGCCGACTCAATGCCTGATGAGCTCTCCGGCGGTCAGCAACAGCGAGTCGCGATCGCCCGAGCACTCGCCATGAATCCTCAGGTCCTTCTTTTTGATGAACCGACCAGCGCGCTTGACCCGGAAATGGTTAAGGAAGTTCTCGACGTCATGAAGTCGCTTGCCCGTGAAGGCATGACAATGGTCGTTGTCACGCATGAAATGGGATTTGCTAAAGAAGTCGGAGACCGTGTTCTTTTCGTCGATAAAGGCGTCATCTTGGAAGAAGCTTCTCCGGAAGAATTCTTTACGAATCCGAAGAATCAGAGAACCAAGGATTTCCTTTCCAAGATTCTTTAATCCGTGCCGGACATAAAGGCGGAAATCCACGGCGATTTCCGCTTTTTTATATCTGTCCTTTTTGAGCCGTGAAATAAAATAGTTAAAATTAGTTCAATATTTCGCAAAAACTCCCAAAATAGAGTCAAAAAATGAAAATTTCTCGTTTATGCCTTTTGGCGGCATCCCTCACTGCCGCCTTCATGCTCACAGCTTGTGATGACAAGAAAGCAACCCCTGCGGCCGCCGGCAGCACACCTGCCGCTAAGACTTACAGCATCGGCGTTGTTCAGCTCGTAGAACACAAAGCCCTTGATGCGGCAAATAAAGGCTTTGTGGACGCATTAAAGACCCGCGGCTTCGAAGAAGGAAAGAACGTGAAGTTTGACTTCCAAAACGCACAGGCTGATCAGTCCAATCTGAGAAATATTGCTCAGCGATTTGTCAGCAATAAAGTTGATCTGATCGGCGCGATCGCGACGCCGGCCGCTCAGACAATGGCGAACGCTACCCGTACGATTCCGATCGTCGCAACCGCCGTGACAGACTTCGAAATCGCAAAGCTCGTTAAATCCAACGACAAGCCCGGCGCCAACGTGACCGGTTCTTCCGACATGGCCCCGATCGGTGATTTAGCGGATCTCATTATCAAGATTTATCCGAACACTAAAAACGTCGGCACTATCTACTCTTCAAGCGAAATTAATTCCGAACGCCAGGTCGGTATCTTTAAAGATGAAGCAAAAAAACGCGGACTCAACGTGCGTGAGGCAACAGTGTCCAGCGTGAACGATATTCAGCAGGCCGCACAGAGCTTGGTCGGCAAAGTCGATGTCCTCTACTCCCCGACGGACAACACCATCGCTTCGGCAGTCCCCGCGCTGATTAAGATCACTGAACCCGCTAAGCTTCCGGTATTTGCCGGTGAAGGCGGCATGGTTAAATCCGGCGCCACCGCCGCTATTGCGGTTGACTACTATGAACTCGGCAAGATCGCCGGTGACATGGCCGCCGACATCCTCGAAGGAAAGGCTAAGCCCGAATCAATGCCAATCCGCTTCCAGAAGGATTTCAAAACGCTCTTTAACGAAACTTCCGTTAAGAATCTTGATCTGAAGATTCCCGCGGATGTTAGCCACGAGATCGTTAAGTAGTAGAAGGTTTTTGAATGCAGGATTTAATTATTTCGACAGTCTCTCAGGGACTGCTCTGGGCCATCATGGCGCTTGGCGTGTTCCTGACCTTCAGAGTTCTTGATATCGCCGACCTGAGTGTGGAAGGAACGTTCCCGCTCGGTGCGGCGGTCGCGGCAACCCTGATCGATGCAGGTCACTCCGTCTGGCTCGCAATGCTTATGGCGATCATTGCCGGCGCTATTGGCGGAACGGTAACCGCGCTGCTCACAACAAAGCTTAAAATTCCGGCCCTTCTCGCCGGTATTCTGACCATGATCGGACTCTACTCGGTCAACTTAATGGTTATGGGCAAAGCGAACGTACCGCTGCTTCGCGCTGATACTGTCTTTACGATGACAATGGACGCTTTCGGCGTCTCTCAGACAGTAGCGACTCTTATTGTCGGGATTGTGGCAACCGCCGCTGTCGGCTTTGTCATGTACTGGTTCTTCGGCACCGTCCTCGGTACCGCGATCCGTGCCACCGGCTGCAATGCCCAGATGGCAAGAGCCCAGGGCGTCAATACCGATATCATGGTCATTCTCGGCCTGCTGATCAGTAATGCGCTGGTCGCGCTCTCCGGCGCGCTCGTCGCTCAAAGCAACGGCTTTGCGGACGTCGGCATGGGAACGGGTACCATCGTCATCGGTTTGGCTTCCGTCATTATCGGTGAAGTGCTTTTCGGCACAAGAAGCTTTAAGAACTGGCTGATCTCTGTTGTTCTCGGCTCCATTATCTACCGTATCGTCATTGCGGTTGTACTGGAGCTTGGTATGCCGCCGAACGATCTCAAACTCTTTACCGCCGTACTTGTTGCGATCGCACTTTCTCTGCCGCTGGTAAAAGGCAAATTCGCCATTCTGAAAAAAGGAGAAAACGATGCTAGAGATTAAAGATCTGAGAAAAACGTTTTTTCCGCATACGCCAAACGAGAAAAAAGCGCTCCGCGGCGTCAATCTGACACTCGAGGAAGGTGACTTCGTCACAGTTATCGGCTCCAACGGTTCCGGCAAATCTACACTGATGAACTGCATCGCAGGCGTGTTCTTCCCGGATAAAGGTTCGATCCGAATCAACGGAGACGATGTCACACGCATGCCGGAACATATTCGAGCACGCTACATCGGTCGCGTCTTTCAGGACCCGATGAAGGGTACAGCCGCAGAAATGCAGATTGCCGAAAACCTTGCCATGGCAAGCAGACGCGGCAAACCGCTTTCGCTTCGCTGGAGTTCAAGCGCCAATCAGATTGAGCAGTTCAAAGAACTGCTCAGGGAGCTTGATCTTGGTTTGGAGAACCGTCTCGAAACGCGTATCGGAACGCTTTCAGGCGGTCAAAGACAGTCCATCACGCTGCTTATGGCAACTCTGGTTCGTCCGAAACTTTTGCTGCTTGATGAACACACGGCGGCCTTGGATCCGAAAACCGCGGAAAAGGTTCTTGAACTCACGCAGAAACGTGTCTCCGAGGGACACCTCACGACACTTATGATCACGCATAACATGAGGGACGCGCTGCGCTTTGGCAACCGTCTCATCATGATGCACGAAGGCCGTGTTGTCGTAGATGTCGGCGGAGAAAAGAAAAAGAATCTGACCATCCAATCGCTTCTTGAGCTCTTTGAGAAGGCAAGCGGAGCAGAATTCGACAATCCTGAGGCGCTGCTGACGCCTTAACAGTACAGCCGGCGAACGCCGGCTGTTTCTTTATAAAAGACTGAGTTCAGGATTTTTTACGAACTCCATGCTGTACTTCTCACTTCCGTCATCATCTAGTTTTTCTCGGATTTCTTCTCCGAGTCGGGCGGCAAAGATGAGTTTTCCGTTACGCCATATCAGAGGAAGATGCGCTCTTTCAAAATCCGGGATCTTGGCTTCTTTGTAGAGAACCTTGATTTTTTTAGACGGACGGAACGGATGAATCTTTAATTTCGCGCTGCCGCTTCTCGTTTTAACCGTCAGCGGCATGGCCTTTAAATACGTTTCATTAAAGCCTTTGGGATTTTTTTTAAATACCAGCCTGCCGTCAAAACCTGGAAGATCAATACTTTCTTCTCCCTGCCATTGAATAACGAGCTCCGGAATCGTTTCCTGCTTTTCCTTTGCCGTAATCATCAGTCGGGCTCCGTAGCGGCGCACCCCTTTATCATTAGACGTAAAAAGGAGCACGCTCTGTTTGTCCGTCTCTTTAATTTGTCTCAGAATTTCCAGAAGTCGATTCCTCTGCAGCGGCTTAAGTCCATGAAGACTGATCCATAAGCGAAGCAGTCTTGTCTGACGAGCAGCAGACAGTTTGAAGAAACGATCAAGTAAAATGAATCCGGTCTCATGCTCGCTCACCTCTTTCAGATCTTCCGCCGCTGTCTCCCTTAATATCTGTGAGGCTTCCGCTACGAGTTCTATGCTGCGCTGGGCGGCCGTCTTAAAGCCGGGACGAGCCTTTTCCACCTCCGGAATCACAATGTTTCTCAGAGCGTTACGCAGATAAGCCGTATCTTCATTGCTTTCGTCTTCCACCCATTGGAGATGTTTCTTGGCGGCGTACTCTTCGAGTTCTTTGCGCGTGAACGCCAAAAAAGGACGTGCGATAACTACGCCGCTGTCCGCCTTGAGAGCGGGCATTGCGGATAAACCTTCGGGACCCGCGCCCCGCATCCACTGAATGAGGAAGGTTTCAATCTGATCGTCGAGATGATGCGCGGTTAATAGTGCTGAAGCACCCTGCTCTTTAAGAACTTCTTCGAGGACTCGATAACGCTCTTTTCTGGCAGCGGCTTCTATACCTTCGCCGGAAGACACAACTTTGACCTTGCGCAGGACAAATTCCGCGCCGAATTTTTTCGCGGTATCTTGGCAGAATTCTGCCCATGCTCCGGCATTCTTAGAGAGACCGTGATGAACGTGGACCGCGGTAATGCGTCCGAATTTCTTATCTTTAAGACGAGTGACCGCGTGAAGAAGGACCGTGGAATCAAGGCCGCCGGAAAAGGCGACCACCACATTGGGAAGCGGGTTTTGGCTTGCGATCTCAAGCCTTCTGTCTTTATCAGACAGTTTCCCGGAAATTCCTGCCAGCGACTCACTCACTCGAGTGGTAATCGCCGGCGTTCTGTGTCGTTTAGCAGTTTTGATATCAGGCCTCGGTGACATATTTCCCGTAATCCATCAGCTTCTGATGGCGTTTTTCAAGGAGTTCTTCCACGCTCAGATGTTTGAGCGTGCGAAGCGAATCATTCAGCGAGCGCTTCAGATTCTGCGCCATCAGTTCAGGATCACGGTGCGCGCCGCCGAGCGGCTCCTCCACGATTTTATCAATGAGCCGACCTTCAAAAAGCTGAGTCGCGGTCAGTCCGAGCGCTTTGGCCGCGTCCGGCGCCTTTGCGGCGCTCTTCCACAGAATTGAGGCGCAGCCCTCGGGCGAAATAACGGAGTATGTGGAGTACTGAAGCATCTGGACGATGTCGGCGACCGCGATTGCAAGCGCGCCGCCTGAGCCGCCTTCACCGATGATCGTTGTAATAATCGGCGTCTTCAGCTGACTCATCACATAGAGGTTGTGTCCGATCGCTTCCGACTGTCCGCGCTCTTCGGCACCAATGCCGGGATAAGCACCCGGGGTATCCACAAAGGTGAAAATCGGCATGCGGAACTTCTCTGCGGTCTGCATCAGGCGAAGTGCCTTACGATAGCCTTCAGGTCGGCTCATACCAAAGTTTCTCAGCGTACGCTCTTTGGTGTCTCTGCCTTTCTGATGACCGATCACCATCACGGGTTCACCGTTAAAGCGCGCCATCCCGCCGACGATCGAAGCGTCGTCCGCATAAGCTCTGTCTCCGTGCAGCTCATGAAAATCGGTAAAGAGCATGCGAATATAGTCGAGCGTATAAGGACGCTGCGGATGACGCGCAAGAAGTGAAATATCCCAGGGCGAAAGCTTGGCAAAGATATCCTTGAGCAGTTTAAGCTTCTTTTTCTCCAGTCGATTGATATCGCTCTGAAGCTCCATGCCTTCGGATTTTTCATTCATTTCCCGAAGCTCCTGAATTTTTTCTTCGAGCTGAGCTGCGGGTTTTTCAAATTCCAAATAAGTAATTTTTGCCATTTTTTGCCTTTAATACTGAACCGGAGCGTTATTCAGACTTCGCCACAGATACCACGTCGCCGCGGTTTTCCATGGCTCCCAACGCTGCACAACGGGAAGAATTTTATTCTGACGTTCTGACGCTGAAAGACTGTCAAATTCTTCGCCTGCGAAGTAAGCTCTGCCGATTGCTTTTACAAAGCCGTAGTCTAAAAGAGGCGAAACGTTCGGACGCCGAAGCGCAAAAATTAGAAACATTTCTGCAGTCCATCGGCCGATTCCCTTAATGGTGCAGAGCTCCTTTATCAGCTCTTCATCGGAAAACTCTTCAAAATGATTGACCACGTCCTGCCGCTCGGAAAAATAGCGGCATATGTCGTAAATAAAATCTGTTTTACGTTCGGAAAGACCGGCAGCGCGCAGCGTTCTGCGATGCTTTCTGCGAATGACTTCCGGGTCTAGATTCGGACAGGCCGCGGCAAAGCGATTCCAAATGTTCGCCGCGGCTTTTACCGATATCTGCTGACCGACCACCGAGCGCAAGAGCGTCTCAAACGGATCGCCGCGGCAGATCAGGTGAACGTCCGGACTCGATTCAATGAGCGCGGCCATCACCGGATCGGCGGCCGAGAGTTCTCTCTTAGCCTGATCCCACCACTGCGGCTTATCGTCTGTCGCTGCCATAAAACACGACCTATGCGGAAGGCTGACCCTTACGCCATGTGGTCACGCCTCCGGGCGCATCTTCAAGAATGATGCCTTTGTCGCTGAGCTCTTTACGAATCTCATCGGCGCGCGCCCAGTTTTTTGCCGCTTTGGCTTCTTTACGCTCTTGAATCATGGATTCGACCCAAGCCTCGTCGACTTCGGCCACAGCGCCTTTCACAAACACTTCCGGATCCAGCTGAAGAATACCGAGAACTTTGCCAAGTTCTTTAAGCTGTCTAGCAAGAGCGGAAGACTTTGTCGCGTTCACTGCGTTAGCGAGTTCAAAGAGAACAGCCACCGCGCCGGCGGTGTTGAAATCCTCGTCCATCGCTTCTTTGAAACGCTTGGCGTGCTCTTCATTCCAGTCAAGCGGCTGATCATCCGCAGCGGTGCTCTTGAGCGCGTTGTAAAGGCGCATCAGACCTGCGTGAGAGTCCTCGACAAGCGCCGCGGAGAAGTCAATCGGGCTGCGGTAATGAGACTTCAAAAGGAAGAAGCGCAGTGTTTCGCTGCCGTTCTTTTCGCCGTAGTGCTCATTGGTTTCCTTCATCGCGTCGCGAATCGTCCAGAAGTTACCGAGAGACTTGCTCATTTTCTCGCCATTCACACGAAGCGGACCGGAATGCATCCAGGTGTTAACAAACTTCTTACCGTTTGCGGCTTCGCTCTGAGCGATTTCATTTTCATGGTGTGGGAAAAGCAGATCCGGACCGCCGCCGTGAATATCGAACGTTTCTCCAAGCAGGTCGCAGCTCATCGCCGAGCATTCGATATGCCAGCCGGGACGTCCCTTGCCCCACTTAGAATCCCACATCGGCTCACCGGGTTTAGCGCTCTTCCAAAGCGCAAAGTCCAGCGGATCTTTCTTAGCAGCGTCAACCTGCACGCGTTCTCCGGGCTGAAGCTCGTCGACTTTCTTGCCGGAGAGGCGTCCGTACGGAGCAAACTTGCGAACGGAGTAATCCACGTCGCCGTTTTTATCCTGATACGCGTAGCCTTTTTCTTCCAACGTCTCGATCAGAGCAAGCATCTTAGGAATGTACTGTGTCGCTCTCGGTTCTACCGTCGGGGCCAAGCATCCGAGATTTCTGAAGTCTTCCTGCATGCGCTCTGTATATTTCTTAGCCAGTTCTTCAGGAAGCACGCCGCGCTCAGCAGCGCGTTTAATAATCTTGTCGTCGATATCGGTCACGTTGCGGATGAACTTGACGTCATAGCCGCTTGCCTGCAGCCAGCGGCGAATCACGTCAAACGCGATAAATGTTCTGCCGTGTCCGATATGGCAGTCGTCATACACCGTCACGCCGCAGACATACATCCCGACTTTTCCGGGTTCGATCGATTGAAACGGTTCTTGCTTGCGCGTCAGTGTGTTGTAGATTTTTAATGCCATCTTTACCTTCTTTAAGGTTGTCAACGGACAGTCTGCAGTCCGCCCAGAATAATTTTTTGATTTTATCAGGATCGACCCAATTACTAAGAGACTTTTGAGACCAATACAATTCCATCCTACGCACAAGCTGGCTTTTCACATACACATGCATACGGAGCGAGTGTATGCGGCATAAAAATTCTGTCAGTTCGCTTTCTGAATTTTAGGAAACTGTCTGAGATTGTCTCTGCCAGAGCTGCTAAGTCCGGCAGATTTAAAGACGAACCTATTCTCTAACTATTTCCTCTCGTTTGTAGAAATATCTCTCTATCTTCAACCTTTGCATATCACCAGTAGCTCTGTCCTGAATCCTATTTCTCAGAACCACAAAATGTCTGCATGCGCTGGGTTTCGTTTGATTCGATATATTCAATATCTCCTGCGCTTGAGGCAGAAGCAAACTCATATCAATTGTTTTCCCAAAGTAAGGCATAATTTTTTTGACCGGGACCATCTCAAGAGCTTTATCGTCTCTTTCCGCAGGCCACGCCCTGGACACAATGACTTTGTCATCCGGCAACAGCTCTATGTTGAAAAGGTACTGGATCTTGCCTTCATCGTTAACCCAGCATGGCGGATAACCAAAACCTGCGCGCTTGGCAAGGTATTTATTCTGATTGTCGAGAGTAGCAATCTGATCAGAGGATTTTCTTAACATATCCTCTTTTTCAGCAAGTTCTTTGTCTTGTTCCTGCTTTTTCTCTCTTAGTTCCGACAACCGGCGTCTCAGACTATTCGGATCAGAGTTAAGGCTCTCTATTTCTTTTGTTAGGCAAGCTAAGTTACGTTTGATGGTCTCGTTTTCCTCTTTTAACTTACCCGCCTCCATATCCAGCTTATCGCGTTCATCCGAAAGTTTTGAAATTATATTATTTGCCTCAGACTCACTAACCAACTTATTGCCCTCGGCCAATTGCTTCGCAGCATTTAACACGTCATTTTGATATTCCCGGAATTCTTCCGAAGACGATTCTTTCCACTTCTGCAACAGCTCTCTTCCCAAAGCAATAGCTTCTCCGGCCTCTTGCTTTGAAATGTTAGCCACTACAGAAACGCACTTTGTACAGGGCATCATTGGTTCTATCGGATCTTCAGGATCAGGGCGACAAATTCCTCCCAGCTGCTCTGCTATCTTGCGAAAAGTCTCAGCATCCTTCTTTAATTTTTCATTTTCATTATCTATTTGCTGGAGCTGCTGAGAAATTTCATGTACTTGGTCTTCTCGCTTCTGTAGTTCGTCATGGGCATGAAAAAGACGAATTCCAAGAAGCATAACGAGCAGCAAAATAAGGGTAAAAGCTATCTCAGTCAGCGACAGACTAAAAATACCATCTTCTTTCCGTCTCATTTATTTCTCTTTTAAAAAAGAAAAAAATCGTCTTACCGGAGATCGCTGAGACCGGACCTGCTCAACCTCTTTTTCTAGCTCCTTAATGTACTGATTTGCTGTAGTGAACACCTGTTCAGCATCCTCGGAAATTTTCTTACTAAAACCATTAATCTTTTGTGTAACGTTACCTTTTGCCTCGTCAATTTCACCTTGAATATTGGTGGAAAAAGAATCTATTTTTTCAGATACCTTTTTACTTTCCAGCTTTTCATTAATGGCGTTAAGCTCTTTATCTATGCCTTCATTTAAATTTTGCAATTTTTGAGTTGATTTGCCTATCCCTTCAACCAATGTTTCCTGCGATTTTGAAAAACCCTCCAATTGGGAATTAACTTGACCAACTTGATTAGAAAATTCACCTAGCCGTTTCTTTGAACCATCAATAGAAGTTTTAGTGTTATTAAGGGAACTAATAAGACCATCAAGTACGGGGTTAAAGGTATTCGCCCCTTTTGTCAGCTCATTCTTTGCTGTTTCCGTAAGTTCTTTGATTGCACCTCTCGTTCCGGATAAAACTTCTTGTCTCAGTTCCGACGAAAGATTCTCTAAATTTAAATAAGCTGTTTTCGTTAATTCTGAAAGTCTGTTCTCTTGTTCTTCAATCTGATTTTTTAATTTAGTCTCAAACTGGCCTGAAATATTATTAAAGGTCTCACAGGTCTTTTCTGAAATAGCCTTAAGAGTCTCTGTGGTCTCTTCTCTTTGTTTTTTCGCCAAATCCTCGCATAACGTCTTTGACTGCTCCAGTTCAAGTTTCAAAAGAGTGTCAAACTGACCGTGCAAATTGAGAATTTGGTCCTTAACTTTATGAAATTTTTCAATGGTTTCTTGAAGAACCTGATTCAAGAGACTGAGATTCTCAATACTTATACGAATTTCGTAACCTAAGTCTTCAGCTGAATCAGGCAGACAATCGGAAAATTTCCCGTCTCTACCCTGCGGAACCGGTTTTTTTATCGGTTTAGCATCCGGGCTATCTCCGCTCCCCAATCCATCTCCTTCCGGCTGTGCGTCTTCACCTGGAACAAGAACAATCGTATCCCCCACTTTCTTAAAGACATTTGGAGTGTCTGAGAATGTTATCAAACAGATACGAATTGCCATGCCTATGAGCGTTGTAACCATGGCGGCGGCAAAGCGAAGCGCTATCACACTCAAATTAAACTCATTTTCACCAATGCCCGAAAGCGCCAAAATGATCGAAGCTATAGTGAAAAGAAAGCCAAGGTAATAGCAACTATCGCCGAACGCACGAAGAACTCTGTTGGACCCGGTCTTTGCCTTCTGATATCCGACGTAACAGTAAATCCCCATCGCAGCCAATGGCAAAGTAAAACCAAAGAGCCATATGGGATTGAAAATTAAAGAAGTGAGATTTTCATAATCTGAGCGTGTTCCGCTGTGTTCAAACCCAAATGCAATAAATGCAGAGGTAATTTTGAAAACTAATGTGAATATAAAAAATCTTGTAAAAAAACTTGAAAGGCTTCTCATTTAAACTCTCACTTCCCTACCGGTTCAACCCTATTAACACGTGCCCCTGCACTTCTAAAGAAGTCTTTCCAGAATTCAACATTGCTGTTTCGCTGGAGTCTTGCGTTGGTTATGAAGTAGTAAATCTCAACATTGACACCGAGTAGGTTTGTTTTAGCTTCCGCTGCAAAAGGCAATTTTTTAAAGTTGTCATTTCCTGAAATCGGTTGACTACTTGATGTTGTTAAACCTAGTTAAAGTTTACTGTTTAAAGAGTAATCCCTG
>NZ_WSRP01000044.1 GCF_009767915.1 Parasutterella muris | reverse complement strand
TTTCATTAGTGTAGATATCTGTTCTTCAACTTTCATTGTTGACTCCCTAAGTAGTCAACTTTTTTCAGGACAAGACACTTCTAGAATAGATGTGTAGATTTGTAATAAATATAAATCTCGTTTTTTTTGCGCGAAGAAGTTTTTGTGCCCAACAAGGAGAACTACGATGGTTTTAACCAAAATTTCCGCAGCAGTCGCTTTAGCAGGTTTTGCAATGGCTGCAGGTGCTGTTACATACACACCCGGAACCTACACAGAAAAAGTTAACGGCCACAATGCTGCATTCAATGTCAGCGTGACTGTCAGCAAGAATAAGATTGAAAAGATCGAATACCCTGACAACCTCGAAACCATTGGTGTCGGCCGTGTCGCTCTGGACAAACTGTCCAAGAAGATCATTGACCGTCAGTCTCTTGGTGTTGACAATGTCACAGGCGCAACGATTTCTTCTTTCGCTTTGAAGGGCGCAGTTAAGAAAGCTCTTGAAAAAGCCGGCGTCTCCAAAGACGATATGGCCAAGCTTCAGAAGAACACAGAGAAATACACTGCTCTTCCTGCTGAAGTCAAGACGCAGGTTGTCGTGATTGGCGGCGGCGGATCGGGTCTTGCTTCCGCGATTGCTGCTCAGCAGGCAGGCGCCAAGGTTATCGTTCTTGAAAAACTCGGTCTTCTCGGCGGTTCCACCAACGTTTCCGAAGGCGCTCTGAACGCGGCTGACCCGGAACGTCAGGGCAAACAGGGCATCGAAGACTCTATCCAGAAACACTATGATCAGACAATGAAGGGCGGCCATGATATCGGCAATCCGGTTCTGGTTCACTATCTCACCGACCATGCTCTGGAATCCGTCCACTGGCTCGAAAGCATCGGCGTTCAGTTCAAACCGGAAGTCGGTACTGCTACAGGCGCCCTCTGGCAGCGTTCTCACTACCCTGCCACTCCGTCCGGCAACACCTACATCCGTTCGTTTGAAAAGTACATCGCCGCTCATAAGAATGACATTCAGGTCTACACAGACATGAATGCCGAGTCTCTGATCAAGGACAAGGCCGGCCGCGTTATCGGCGTCGTCGCTAAAGACAACCATACCGGCAAGACAACCAAGTTCATGGCTGACAAGGGCGTTATCGTTGCTACCGGCGGTTTTGGCGCAAACGTTGAACTTCGCCAGAAAGTCAATACCGGCGTCTTTAAAGACTATGACCTCGGCAAGGGCATCGGCTGCACGAACTTCAACAAGTCCGCTCAGGGCTCCGGCATCATCATGGGTGAAAAAGTCGGCGCCAACGTTATCGGCATGTCTGACATTCAGGTTCATCCGTGCGGCACACCGGGTACAGGTCTGATGGAAATGGTCCGTACTTCCGGCCGCAACCGCGTCTTCATCAACAAAGACGGCAACCGCTTCGTCAACGAAGGCGCTGCTCGTGACGTTCTCGCCAAAGCAATTTTTGCTCAGCCTGGCGCTACATACTATGTCCTCGTCAACCACCTGCGTTATCCGTCTCTTGACTGGGTTGACGCCAACGGCGCGAAGATGAAAGACATGATCGACCTCGGCCGTGTTGTTGCCGCTCCGACTCTTGAAGAACTGGCTAAGAAACTCAACATGCCGGTTGAAAACCTCAAGAAGTCCATCGCCGACTACAACGCTGTCGTTGCCGGCACTGCTGAAGACAAGCTTGGCTTCAAGGCCAACAACAAGGCTGACAAGCAGATGACCGAAGGTCCCTGGTACGCCTGCAAGAAGGTTCCGACTGTTCACCACACAATGGGCGGTCTGGAAATCAATGACAAGGCTCAGGTTCTCGACAAGAACGGCAAGGTTATTCCGGGTCTCTACGCTGCCGGTGAAACCACTGGCGGCATCCACGGTTCCAACCGTCTTGGCGGCAACGCTATCGCTGACATCATGACATTCGGTCGTGACGCCGGCACACACGCTGCCAAAGGCAACTAATCCTTAGTCGATTAGCTTGATCTAAGTTTAGAGGGCTCCAATCGGAGCCCTCTTCCTTTTGTTTCTTATTACTTAATCAGCGCTTCTATCTCTTCGGCTAAAGACAGCAAGGCAAAATCCTCTTTTGCTTTAGCGCCGATCATAATGCTTCTCGGCAGCATCTCGCTAAAATCAATGGGCATGGATAGCGTGGGGCCGCCGCCAATCGCCCACCAGTCTAAGTAACTCAGCGTTAGTGCGGCCTGCGCTCCGGTCATCTTCAACACTTCTTCGACCAGACGATTGGCTTTCTGAATATTGGTTTGAACAAGATCGGATAACGCTTTTCCATGAGGAAGATCAGCCTCGAGCGCGTATGTCAGGCGCTCCATCCCATAGGGATGCGAATGAGCTCTGGAAGAATAGCGTTCAACGAGCGCTTCAAAAGTTTCCGGCTCTGTCCCTGACGCATATCTTTGAAGGAAGTTCGTCATATCCTTTTTAATATCCGCTGACGAGATGATCTTGTAATCGAATTCCGCCATCGGCGCGTGTCTGAATTCAATATGGAATCCGCCTTGTTTAAGCGCAGAGATAAATCGGCGGACGGCCGGAGTATTCAGAGCTGCATAGTCTCCCGAGGAGACTAAGAAAAGCAGCGTTCGACCGTTAAATTTCTTTTTACGGAGCTCTGACGGTACAAATGACTGAGGATCTGAATCGTCTTTACCGAGCATGGCGGAAAAGACCGTTTTTAATCCGCTGAGGCTTCTTGAGAGTACCCCCGGCGCGTCAAATGAAGACGAAAGCGGAATAATGCCGCTTCTGGAGACTGCGCCTCTGGTCGGCTTAAAGCCGAAGACGCCGTTTGCCATCGCGGGCATCATAAGACTGCCTCGGGTTTCGGTTCCGAGTGCGGCGTCACAGAAACCTGCCGCGCAGGCAATTGCTGAGCCGGAACTCGATCCTCTACAGGGATACTGCGCACCGTGCGGATTTCTTCCAAAGCCGCCCAACTCAGAGTAACCGTCCTTAAGAACGCGCGTCGTAACAAAACCCGCGAGTTCCGTCAGATGCGTTTTACCAAAGATATCAATCTGAGGATTTTTGCGGATTTGACGAACGCAGAATGCGTCCGGCAGCACAAGATCTCTAAGCGCGTAGGATCCCGCGGACGTCAAAAAATCCTGTACACCGATATTGTCTTTTGCAAGGATTCTGAGTTTGGCTGAATCCTTCGGTCTTCTGCAGAAGCGCACCGCTCTGAGGTTTTCGTTGTAAGCGCGAATGCGCACAAACATTCGCTCAGCAGACAGCGGTTCATTTAAAGGATAAGAAAAGTCCTGCATAGCTCGGAACTCCCGTTTTTTAGCCATCATAGCCGAAATAGGAGCTGCAGTGCGCTTTACAGGACTTATGTTAGAAGCGGCACTCCAAAGCCGTCAGGAAGCTGAATTTATTCAAGTAACCGGCCTCAACCGACCAATTGAAATTCGGCGTAATTTCCCAGCGGAAGCCGGTCAGCATATTCCAGGGCGATTTAATACGCTGCTCCACATTGAATTCACCGTTTCCGTGCCAGTTCACTGCAGAAATAATCTGCTGCAGCTTGGGCGAGAACGATAAATTTGTCAGGTTGCCTCGGAAATTCTGCTGCACGCTGTAGTACATCGCGCCGACCCAGAAATTGAATTTACTCTGCGGCAGTCCGATCGATTCCGCAGCAGGAAGCGTAAAGCGGTATCCGACTCTCGGAGAGAGCGTAAAGGCTTTGATGTCGCCTTTGATAATGTTGAGATCGGTCTTTGTGTAATTCAAATCGAGCAGACCGAACCAGTTGCCGACTCCGCCCGCGAACGTGGTGCCGAGACCGTAAGTGGTTCCCTTGAATTTCAGGATGAAATCCAGCCCGTCCATGTCTCCGATCCCTTTGATAATGTTGTTGACGAAGGGATTGGTGGAACCCACGTCAATCTTAGAGACGGATTTGCCTTTGGTTCTGCCCGCAACTGCATAAACGTTCATGAAAGGAAAAAGCCAAGCGTCGGCACGGATCGTTTCGGTATGGCTTCTCTGCTTTGTGCTGTGCACATCAATCTTAAACAGGTCGGACGGAATATCGATGATTGTCGGATTGTTTGGACGGAAAATATTGTTGATTTTTAAAGACAGTCCGCCAAAAGTAATGGACTTAACATCAATATCCTGTCGGATATGCATGTAGTTGACCCCGATGCCGTACGGATTGGGCAGCTCGTAGCCTCTCTCACGCGCTTCTTTGCCGAAAATCGGAAGAAAAGAATCCTCCTCCCCCTCTTCCGCTTCCTCTTTTACGGTCACATACGGAGCGTCCTGAGTGTTGGACAGCTCGACGCCTTTAGGGTTCAGGGCATATTTGGAAGAATCAGAAAACTCTCCGGCGCAAGCGCACAGAGGCGCACAGGCAATCGCCAGATATTTAATAAGATATAAAATTTTCAAAGGATGAGCCCCTAAAGAAACCTTAATCGGTCGGCAAAAATAAAACCCCCGAAGTCTACAGCTGCGGAATTACCCTTTTTGAAAATCAATGTAAAACTCATTTATCTTGTGACCGATTATTAGCTTGCTCATTCTGACAGTTAATATGTGAACTATCAGACAAAAAGAACTAAATTAGGGCATCATTTTTTGTCGGTTCCTATGGAACTTAAGGAGTTTGAAATGCCTGTTTTAGCAGCTGCTGCGGTACCGCATCCTCCGCTTATCATCCCGGAAGTCGGAAAAGGACAAGAGAAAGTCATACAAAGGACCATCAACGCATACACTCAGGCGATGCGCTTTCTGGCTCGTTTTAAACCGGATACTGTCGTCGTGACAACACCGCACAGTGTCATGTATGCGGATTACTTCCATATTTCTCCCGGAAAATCCGCCTGCGGAGATTTATCCCGCTTTAACGCGCCGAATGCTTCGGTTAAAGCGGACTACGATTCCGAATTTGTCGACGCATTGGAAAAGCGCTGCAAAACAGAAAACATTCCAGCGGGCACGCTTGGAGAGCGCGATCCGTCCTTAGACCATGCGACCGTTGTGCCGCTTCTTTTCTTAAAGGATTATCTGGACAAATTTGAAGTGGTTCGCGTCGGTCTTTCCGGCCTTTCCATCGAGGATCACTATCGTCTCGGCGAAGCGATTTCCGAGACCGCCGATCAGCTCGGCAAGCGTGTTGTGATGATCGCGAGTGGCGATCTCTCGCACAAGCTCACAGAGAGCGGTCCTTACGGTTTCAGCGCTGAAGGTCCGAGATTTGATAAAGAAATCATGGAATGCTTTGAAGATGCGGATTTTCTGCGCATGATGGAAATCAAGCCTGAAGTTTGCGAATCGGCTGCCGAGTGCGGTCACCGCTCTTTTGTCATCATGGCGGGCGCGTTTGACAAGCGCAAAGTCGACGCGCATGTCCTTTCGTATGAAGGTCCTTTCGGCGTCGGATACGGCGTCGCCACTTTCGAAGGCGAAGAGGCCGATCCGAATAGAAATTATTTAGATCAGTACATCGCTTTTGAAAACAAAGCGAGAGAAGAGCGTATGAAGCACGAAGACGCGTACGTCAGACTTGCCCGCCTCAGCGCGGAAACCTTCGTTCGGACGCATCAGTACACGGGGCTTCCGAAAGATCTGCCTGAGGAGCTTCTGAACCAAAGAGCGGGCGCGTTCGTTTCTATTCACGAGCATGGAAAACTTCGCGGCTGTATCGGCACGACAGAGCCCACGCAGCAGAATCTTGCTCTTGAAATCATTGCAAATGCCGTGTCAGCAGCAACACGCGATCCGAGATTTCCGCCGGTTCGGCCCGGAGAACTTCCCTCTCTGGTTTACAAGGTGGATGTTCTGTCTCCGGCTGAAAAGATCGATTCGGAATCCCAACTGGACGTTAAAAAATACGGTGTGATTGTTGAGAACGGTTCTCGCAGAGGTCTTCTTCTGCCTGATCTTGAAGGTGTTGACACGGTCGAGCAGCAAATTGCGATCGCTAAACAGAAAGCGAACATCGCGCCTCAGGAAAGTGTTCAGCTCTATCGCTTCACTGTGACGCGGCATCAGTAATGACCGCTTCAGCTCAAGTTTTATGTGATGTCTGCCCGAAGTTCTGCAGACTGAGAGAGGGACAGACGGGGTTTTGCCGCGCAAGAAGCAATATCGGCGGGACGATTGTGCCAAATAATTACGGACAATGCACGTCGATCGCGCTTGATCCGATAGAAAAGAAGCCGCTTGCGCGGTTTTATCCCGGAAGTTTTATTTTGTCGTACGGAAGCTACGGCTGTGATTTGCGCTGTCCCTACTGCCAGAATCATGAAATATCGATGGCCGGACGCGAGATCCCGACGCGGAAGATCACTCCGGAAGGTCTTTGTGATTTAGCGGTTGATTTAAGCCGTCGCGAACCCGGTAATTTAGGCGTCGCGTTTACGTACAACGAGCCGCTCATCTGCTGGGAATTTATTCGTGATACTTCTCAGCTGCTGCATGAAGTGGGACTCAAGTCGGTTGCTGTCACCAACGGCGGCATTACTCGCAAGTATGCGGATTTGGTTCTTCCGCATATTGACGCGCTCAATATCGACCTAAAAGGCTTCTCGGAGGATTTTTACCGAATCGTCAAGGGTGAACTTGAGATCGTTAAGGACTTTATCGGAAACGCCGTTGAACACGGCTGTCATGTGGAACTCACCACCTTGATCATTCCTACGGTCAATGACAGTCCGGCGCTCATGGAAAAAGAGGCAGAATGGATCGCGTCGGTTTCACCCGATATCGCGCTGCATCTGAGTCGGTTTTTCCCGCGCTATCAGTGGAACAATCTTCCGATCACGAGTGCTCGGACAATCTTTACACTTCGGGACATTGCGAAGAAGCGTCTGAAATATGTCTATTGCGGCAATTTATAACCGCAAATAAGCCCGAGAATTAGAGAAACTCCCGGGCCTTTTGATTCAATCAGTTGATTGTATTAGAACTGATGGCTCATACCGACAAAGAATTGAACTGCATTTTCGCCAATGTAGTCTGTACCGTATTCGTTGCCGCCGAGGTTAAAGTGCAGAGAGCTGTCGGGGCCGGCTTCAATCGCGTAACCGGCGTTTGTATCATTGAAGACCGCTTCAACACCGCCGTAAATGCGAGTGCGTTTGGAGAGCGGATAAGCGTACTTCGTTCCGAGAGACCAAGCGTCGGCGTCCGAACGTGTCTGATCCTTCATGTAGGAGCCGGAAATCATCCATTTGCCGCCAAAGAGCGGTGTGGAGGTACCGATCTGAGCCATCCAGAAATTAGCAGAGTTCGTTTCGTCGTTAGTGAATTTCTTAGTGAACTGAACGACCGGCTTTGTGACGCCAAAGTCATAACTTACGGCTAAGTTCACATATTGATTGTTCCAAGAAGCATCCTGTCCATCAGGGCTGAACTTGCGGAACAAGTAACTTCCCATCGCGGAGAATTTACCGTAGTCAAACTTGGCGGCATAGTTATAGATATTGCCTTTGCTGTTGGAGTTCTGGCTTCCGGCAGCGTTCTTATGTTCGCCGAGGGAGACATAGAAGAAGTTTGTCATACCGAAGCTTGTCGGCAGAACATACATAAAGGAGTTGTCCGAGCGAACAAGGTTTCCGTCCTGACTGGTTACAGATGTTCTGCCCGGGAAGAAATATGGAGAATCGGAAGAGCCGAGACTGAGTTCGGTCGGGTCATACATTGCAAAGACTAAGAAGTGCGGTGTGTACTGACGGCCGAAGGATAATGAACCGTATTTGCCGCGGATGCCGAGATTTGCCTCGCGGCTGAAGGCTCTGCCGTCGTTGCCGAAAGTCTTGCTGCCGTCATCTGTAAGGAAGGCCTGATCAAGATTGAAGAATACCTGAACCCCATTGCCCAGGTCCTCAACACCTTTGATGCCAACATGAGAAGCACCGGCGCCGCCGGACATCAGAGCGGATTTCCATTTGCCGCCGGTTGAATTAACGGCAACAAATTCATCAACCGCGCCGAAAACTTCGACTTGTGCTGCTTGAGAAACAGAAGAAATCGCCATAAGAGCGGCTGCTGCAAGAAGTGTCTTTTTCATTGATTTTCTCCTAGGGGGATGAGTATTGGATTCATTTTATTTATAGGTCGTCTGCAAGAGTGTTAACTGTTAAACAGTATTAAGCTGTTTCGCTGAAAAGTGTTGTCTGCTTAACACTTTCGTATGAACCTCCTCCGTAATATGGATGATGAAGCACCTTCTTTGCAGTCTTCACAGAACCCTCAAATAGACGACGAGGAGATATATACGAATGACAATCCAATCTCAAGCATTAAAAGCGCTGATTGAAGTCGGAAGCAACCCCTATAATGCCGAACTTCAAAACTTTATCCGCAAAGGCGGTAAAACCTGCGGTTTTCTTTTCCAGGAAACTCCTGAAGAAATTATCACTGCCGCAGGCGTAGTTCCTGTTTACATTCGAGGCACTAAGTCCGAAGGTACAGAAATGGCTGAAGCCTATTTCCGCCAGCTCACCTGTAACTATGTCCGCAACACATTCAATGAAATTCTGGACGATAAGTGGGACTTTTTAGACGGTGCGGTTTTCTACAATCTCTGCGACCATGCCAGACGCATTTTTGACAACTGGCAGACACTGCCCGACAACAAAACCTATCACTTCATGTATATTCCCAAAAAGAGAAGTGACCTTTCGAAGGACTTTTATCGTCAGGAAATTAAAAAACTGATCGAAGCGACAGAGAAGCATTTCGGCGTAGAAATAACCAAAGAAAAGCTTTCCGAAGCCATCAAACTTCATAATGAAATGCGCCGTCTGCAGAAAGAAATCTATGATCTGCAGAAAGAAGAAAAAGTTTATCTGGACGGTACTGAGCTTGCCATGGTCATGATGGCCGGCGTTTCGATGCCCAGAGATAAATACAGCGATCTTCTCCGAACTTTAATCTCAGATTTGAAAGCTCAGGGTCCTCAGATTGAACCCAAAGTCCGTCTGCTCTACACCGGCGGCCACGCGGACAATCCTAAGTTCTTTGACCTTCTTGAGCAGCAGGGAGCGGTGGTTGTCGCCGACAACGACAGTTTCGGCACACGCGCCTGCGATGTCCTCGTGAGCGAAGAAGGCGATCCGCTTGAAGCGATCATTGAGTACTACTACCAGCAGAAACCTGCGGCCACTCGTCAGTTCGGCACACATGAGGAGCGTCTTGCCCGTCTTGATCAGCTGATCGAAAACTATCGCATTGACGGCATCATTTCTTCACGTCTCTTTATGTGCGACATTTGGGCCTTTGAGCAATTCCTCATGCGCAATCACCTGCAGAAGAAGAATTTCCCGCTGCTTGAACTTGAAGTGGACTACAACCCGGAAGGCGAAGGCCAGATCCGCACGCGTGTTCAGGCTTTCGTTGAAAGCGTCTGTGACAAGAAGAACATTTAAAGGAGAAGAACATGACCGAATATGTAACCGGTAACGAAAGAACACAGGAGTACATTGACCGTCTGACGGGACTCCTTCAGTTCTTTGAAACACTGCCCCAGGAAAAGCGCAATCCGGCGCAGGAAGCTGTTGTTGCCCTAATGCTTGATCACAACAAGAAGGTGCTTGACCATTCCGTCAACCACAAGCCTCTCATGTGCACGTGGTACGGCAACTGCCAGGAAATTCTTTCAGCCATGGGCATTGCCTACTACAACCCCGTGTTTGATCTGATGTTTCACTTAGGACTCACGGATTACGCCGATGCGAAAGAATGCGACAAGTTCAATCTGGATGACAAGATCTGTTCGCTCGTTCGCTATGCCGTGTATTCCATGCAGAACCGTCTGCATCCGAAGCCCAACTGTTTTATCGCTATGACTGAGCCGTGTGACGGTCAGCTCATGCTGCATCAGGCGTTTGCCCAAACCGACTACTTAAAAGATGTTCCGGTTTACTGCATTGACCCGAGCTACGGACATACCGACGAGGATTTCCGGTACGTAGCCCAACAGCTCAAGGAAATGATTCCATTTATCGAAAAGCACACCGGTGCAAAGTTCGAAGAACAGAAGCTGCGTGAAGTCGTTGAAGAAGTCATGAAACAGGATGAAATCTGGCGCGAAGTCAATGACCTGATGAAAGCATCTCCGACTCCACTTCCCTCCTTTGCTGTCGGTGACGCCTTCTGGGCGCTGACACAGCATCTGCCGAGCGGAGATCCGAGATCCACCGCCGTAATGGCTGCGGTCAGAGACGCTGCAAAAGCTAATGTGGAACAAGGAGTCGGCCCTGTCATGAATGAACAGGTTCGCATCTTCTGGCCGGATTTAAATCCGCTTTGGGGCGATAAGCTTGGTCAGTGGCTGGCTGAAGAATGGGGCGCAGTGATTGTCAGCTCGTTCCAACAGAATACGCCTTACACCAAGATTGATACCACGAACCTTGATACAATGCTCTTTGGCTTAGCCCGCAGAGCCGTCGCAGAGGTTCCGATGATTCGTCAGGGCCGCGGCTGGGTCGACGTCTTTGTTGAAGACCTGACTTCTTCTATCCGCGACTACAACATTGACGTCGTGATCTTCTCTGGTCATATGGGACACAAGGATCAGTCAGGAGTCGGTCAGTTTATGAAGAAAGTCTGCCGCGACATGAAGGTCCCGGTACTCACCGTTACAACTTCGCTCTTTGACGAGCGCTACACTCCGTTTGACAAACTTAAGAGTGATATTTCGAATTTCCTGAGCGCCAACGGATATAAGAAGCTTTCGAAGGCATAACACAACGTGAACAAGGAGAATTAATAATGATTTTTGTCGGCTGCGATCTCGGCTCTACCACAGGCAAAATCGTTGTTATGGACGAAAATAAGAAGGTTTTAGCTTCTTCCATCGTCCGAAGCTCCCACGGACCGCGCAAGACGTTTGAAAAGGCGGCTGAAGAAGCCGCCAAAGCGCTCGGCATGACCGGGAGCGAGCTGATTGACAAAATCAACAGCGACGGCTGCATGGTGACGACTGGTTACGGCAGAAGCAATTTGGAAGGCTACACGGATGAAGTTTCTGAAATCTCCTGCCACGCAAAAGGTGCTTTCTATCTGTGCCCAACCGTTCGAACCATTATTGACATTGGCGGGCAAGACTGCAAAGTCATTTCCGTTGATGAGAGCGGTAAAGTGCTCGACTTTCAGATGAATGACAAGTGTTCGGCAGGAACCGGCCGATTCTTTGAGGTCATGTCGCGTGTTCTGGACATGCCGCTTGAAGAGATGGCTGAAGAGGCGCTGAAATCCAAAATGCCGTGCAGCATTTCCAAGCAATGCAGTGTTTTTGCAGAATCTGAGGTTATTTCTCTTGTGAACAGCAACGTTCCAATTTCTGATATCTCCGCCGGCATCCATGAATCTATCGCCAGACGAATTCACGGGATGGCATTTAAAGTTGGTATTGAAGAAGATGTTGTTCTCACAGGCGGATGCTCGGGAAACAAGGCGCTTAGAAAGCACCTTGAGAAGCGTCTGCGTCTCAAGCTTGGCGAATTAAGCGTTGATCCGCAGCTCATGGGCGCGCTTGGCGCGGCGCTTTTCGCGCTTGAACATCATCAGGAAGCGCTTGGATAATGACTGCCGCCATCGACATTATTGTTTCTGATCCGAAAGAGGCAGATCTTTTGAAGGGTGCCGTTTTTGCCGACGGCACACTCTCGGAGGACTTCGCTCGTTCGCTCGAAACCAAGTCGAACTTCGTGCTGCTTTCAGACGCTGCCATTGATCTTGGGGGGCCCGGCCGCTCGGCAGTGTTTTTAAAGTATGACACTATCGCAGCGCCGGACTTTGCCGCCGCTTTGATCTCAGATATTGAGGCTGAAGAACTCGGACTTTATCTGCGCGTGAGCGGGAAGAATCTTAATGATGAGCTGTTTTATTTAGTCGTTCAAAATTTCCGCTCATTTTTAAAAGCGACCGGTGTTATGGTCAAAGGCAGCGAAGACGAGCTTTGGGTTCGCATCAGCAAAAAGTCGCCGCTCCTCTCGGAGCGCCCTCTTCTAAGGCTTGCACAACTTCTCAGCAAGCGAATCAAGGACGAGTTTCAAGAGGTCACATCAGTCGGTGTTCTGATAACTCAGGGAGAAAGCGGATCCTACACACGCATTAAAAAATCCGCGGAAACCTACAGCAAAAAGTCAGAGACACTGAAAGCCAAAGTCTGGGAGCAGCGCGGCTTCAACTTTAACGAATGTCATGTTCTGGGACACTGCGGCAAATGTTCGGATAAAAAGCTTTGTGCCAATGTCCGCAGAATTGGAAGACTGAGTGAAGTGCAGCGAGAATCGGAAAAGGAATAGTAGCTATGCAAAAAAGAGTGATTGCCGTTTGCGGCAAAGGCGGCGTCGGTAAGACAGCCTTTACAACACTTCTGACGAAAGTCATAACCGAAGATCAGTCCGCGGGCAAACTGCTGGTTGTAGATGCGGATCCTGCACTAGGACTGCACTATGCGCTCGGGCGCGGCTCAATCAAAACGATTGGTACGGTTCGCGACGAAATCCTGCGTGTCGCTGAAGAAGGCAACCGACAGGCTCAGGAAGAACTTGCCGACCGTGTGGACTATTTAACCGCCCAGGTTTTAGATGAAGGCAAAGATTTTTCTTTCCTTGCAATGGGCCACATGGACTCCAAAGGATGCTTCTGCTCTGTGAACGATCTTTTAAAAGGCGCGATCGGATATCTGACCGGTGAATTTGACACAATTCTGATCGACGGAGAAGCGGGCATTGAGCAGATCAACCGTCAGGTGGTTGAAAACATCGACACTCTGATTGTTGTGACCGATTCATCTCTTCGCGGAATGAAGACCATTTCTCATATTAAAGAGATGAAAGATCAGGGCCTTTTACCGTTCTGCAAGCGACTCTGTGTTGTCTTTAACCGCACTAAGAACGATGTATCCAAGCTAGAAGCATTCGCCAAAGAATTGAACCTGGAAGTTCTCGGGTGCGTGCCGGGAGATGACGAGCTTGAAGCATTCGACTCTGAAGGCAGAACGCTTTTGGAACTGCCCGACAGCAATCCCGCTGTTAGGGGTGCGCAAGACATTTGGAAAAAAATCTAATTGAGGCGGAACCGGGTCCTGCACCCGGTTTTTTATGCGTCCGCCTCCCACCAATCATAGAGATGACGGAAGATATTGCCGTGGATCAGGAATATTCTTCCGTCTTTTTTAAAAAGTCCCTGCTCTGCCAATCGCTCAGAATTAACGAAACGGAAGTGCGGCTCGCAGACACAACTTTTGCGATCAAGACGTTGGTTAATGAAAACGGCAGCGGATTCCAGTCGTCCAGTTTTGGCGGGTAATATGCTTTTATCAAAGCATGGAAGAGCGCCATCAGTCGCTTTTCCACGTCCAGTGTAAAACATGCCAGGAGTGCTTCAATGTGGCTTTCCTGCTTTACAACAATGTTAACCGCCTGCTGTTCCAGAATTTCTTTATTAGCGGAGATAGATTCGTGCCAGACGTGATACGGCAGCACCAGCCCGGTACCCCCTTTTGCCATATAGGCGCTGACATTAGCGATATTGCCGCAGAATGCATCAATATCTCCGACCGTCCGGCCCGGCGGAATAATGCTCATGATATGTTCTTTATCGAGACTATCCCAGAAGCGGTAAAGACAGATTCCGGAGAGCAGAAGCGTCACTTCGCCGGAAGGTGCGCCGTGAAGCAGTTCTGATCCCTTTTTTAGTGTTGTGCGCCTTCCTTTTGCATAGAAAATTTCCTTTACCAGCTTCGGCGCCTCCGGGTGAATCCACTGTTCTCCAAAAAGGATTTGTCTCATGTTTATCTCCTAACAGTTTGAGAGTACAAAGCAGCGAAAGATATGTAAATTAGTCATATCCCGATAAAAGTGTTAAATAGTTGGCGTTTTAAGCGGTCCTCTATGCGGAAGCGTCAGATATTTAACAGTCTTCTAAAACGGACTTGAATAACATTTGGCTGTAGGTTCAATTCCCTAAGGAGACAGTTAAAACCGCGGGCATGATTGCGCTTTCTCTTTATTTGAGCGCCATGGTCTGTGCCGCAGAACATGAATTAACTACAGACATTTTAGTGGTAGGCGCCAGCTCCGCCGGTCTTTCAGCCGCGGTTCAAGGCGCTGAAAGCGGCAAGAAAGTCATCCTGCTTGAGAAAACGGCATGGTGGGTGGCTCTTCCGCCTTTACCGAAGGATTGTTCGCGGTTAACTTGCTCCATTGGCTCTAAATAAGCAAAAACCTCGCTCGGCCTTATGCGTTGCGAGGTTATAAATGAAGACTAAAGCTTAGTGATGACAGCAGCATCCGCCTGCTTCGTGACCTTCATCATGGCCATGACCGCCGCATCCGCAGCCGCCCTCACCGTGTTCATGGTGGCCATGTCCTCCGCAGCCGCATCCGCAGCCCATCCCGGCAGGCTGCAGTGTTCCATCAATCAGCTGCTGAATTGCTTCATCGGGATTTCCGCTCACACCCGGAACAACATCAATACCAAGCTGCGCAAGTGCGATAAGCGCACCGTGCCCGATGCCGCCGCAAAGTACGGCCTGAACGCCCTGTGCTGCTAAAAATTCAGAGATAGCCTCATGGCCGCTTCCCTGTGTATCCACAATAACAGCTTCCTGAACACCCTGAGGAGTCACTTTAAAAATCTTAAACTGAGGCGCTCTGCCAAAATGCTGGCAAATTTCTCCATTCTCGTAGGGAGTCGCGAATTTCATGTAATTCTCCTAAATTATTCAGCGTTAAAACGTGCGGTCCATTTTAACAACACTGACGCTTCAACAAATTAAGCCAATTTTATAAAAAAGATTAAATGTAACGAACCGTTATATATTGATACGGCTGAAATATTTGTGTATCAGACCGAGCAGCTGATTCGGGATTTAGGGATCAAACGAAACTAGAATCAGGCTTTAAAAATTCCTCTTGTCAAACTCTGTAAAATGAATGCAATTGATCGTTTTTTTAAGATCTCTGAGCGAGGATCTAATGTAAGAACCGAATTCCTCGGAGCGATATCGGCTTACCTTGCTGTCTGTTACCTATTTATAGTGGTTCCCGGCATGCTCTCTGACGCCGGTATGCCGATTGCGGATGCGACGGTGGCAACAATTTGGGCGGCGATTCTCGGAACCGTTATGATTGCCTTTATCGCGAATTTCCCGATCGTGGTCGCACCGGGCCTGGGAATCTCAGCGTATTTCGCATATTACGTCTGCGGCGCAATGGGACTTTCGTGGCAAGCGGCGTGCGCGGCCGTCGTTATTTCAGGCTTTGTATTCTTCCTGCTTACCGTGACCAGGGTTCGACAGGCGATCATACAATCCATACCGCTGGATCTAAAGCTTGCGATCGTTGCCGGTATTGGCGCGTTCATCACGATTATCGGTCTGAAAAATGCCGGGATTGTCGTACCGAACCAGTCCACCATGATCGGACTCGGCAATATGCTTGCTCCGCAGGCTTATCTGACAATTCTCGGCGTGATTATCGCAGGTGTTCTGATCCATAAAGGCGTGCGTCTGGGAATGCTGATCGCGATCCTGGCAGTGGCTGTATTGGGCATAGCTTTAGGCGTAACGCCCACCGACGGCATCTCTAAGATGTTCTCCACCGATTTTAAGATTTTCCCGACTGAAACGATTTTCCAAGTTGACTTCAAAACCATGATGACCGTCGGCATTGTCGGTGTGCTTTTCTCCATTACTATGGTTGACCTCTTTGACAATATGTCGACGCTGATCGGGCTCTCCTTCCGAGCAGGATTTATGGGCAAAGGCGGCGAGATCCCGGGTTTGGACAAAGCACTGATTTCCGACTCTGTCGCGACGATGGGCGCAGGTTTAATCGGCACACCAACCTCTACCGCTATTTTGGAAAGCGCAGTCGGCATCGAGGCGGGTGCGAGAACCGGTTTATGCGCGCTTTTTCTGGCCGGGTTCTTTGTCCTTACACTCTTTATTACGCCGGTGCTTACGCTAGTTCCTGCCTTTGCGACTGCTTGCGTGCTGATCCTTGTCGGCTACATGATGATGCAGGGAACCGTGACGAAAATTAATTTTCACGATATTTCCACAGGCGTCCCCTGCTTCTTCACGATCTTCATGATGCCCTTTACATTCAATATCGCTACCGGACTAGGTTTTGGCGTTATCAGCTTTGTGCTGCTCAAGCTTTTATGCGGCAAAGCCAAAGAAATTTCTCTCACCATGGCAATTCTTGCGGTCGTTTTCTGCGGCATTCTTGTGTCTCACTAAAATGCGCCAACTTAGATAAAATTGCGCTTGCTTCGTTAGACAATAACGAACATACAGATTTACTGAAAAGGATGTTTAAAAATGTTGGAAACCGCTGTAGAACTTACTCTTGATCAATTCGGCAGCACGCCGATTGAACGCGTTGAAAAAGCGCTCGCTGATCTCAGAGCCGGCAAAGGCGTATTAGTGCTGGACGATGAAAATCGTGAGAACGAAGCGGACTTAATTTACTCTGCGGACCATCTAACTGAAAAGCAGATGGCACTTATGATTCGTGAATGCTCCGGAATCGTCTGTGTTTGTCTTCGTGATGAAGACTGCAAACGACTGGATCTGCCTCAGATGGTTCAGAGCAACAGCAATACGCAGGGAACCGCTTTTACCGTTTCCATTGAAGCCGCGCACGGCTGCACCACCGGTGTTAGCGCTAAAGACCGAGTCACGACCATTAAGGCGGCAGCGAATCCCAAAGGCAGACCCGAAGATCTGCTTCGTCCGGGGCATGTCTATCCGCTTCGCGCTCGCTCCGGCGGCGTCCTTGAAAGACGCGGCCACACGGAATGCACTGTTGATTTGATGCGACTTGCGGGGCTCAATCCCTGCGGCGTGCTCTGCGAGCTCATGAATGAAGACGGAACCATGGCCCGACTTCCTGAAACGATCGCGTTTTCCAGAAAACACGATCTGACGGTCATTACGGTTGAAGACCTCGTGACATACCGAGAGGCTAAGAACCTTTAATCGGACAAAAACATCTTTCTGAGCCGCTTCTTTCTTACAGAAGCGGCTTTTTAATTTGCAGCCGATTTAGGTTTAGCAGGAACGCAGGAAAGGATCACGACGTTGGATAAAACCATAATGACACCGAGTGTTTCTAAAAGGCCTAAGTGCAGATCCATAAACATCACGCCGAATAGGAAGGCGGAAAGTGGTTCAACACAAACGATTAGACCGACAACGACCGGCGAGAGATATTTAAGGCTGTACAGATACATCCAAAACGCAGCAGCCGTTCCGAAGACCACAATAAAACCGAGCGCGAGCCAGCTGTTTGGTGTCAAAGAAAGCATCGCATCAATCGGACGCAGCGCGATAAATGAGGCGATTCCGGCAGCAAAGATACCCCAGCTCACCACGGGCTCTACGCCGTATTTTTCTATGAGCGGCTTAGGCTGTATGGAATAAATCACTGCAAATACCGCGGAAACGAGACCCCAGAAAACCGTATTCCAATTAAAGTCAAAACTGGTTAGATCTCCTTTTGAGACGATAAAAACAACTCCGAGAAATGAGATGACACAGCAAAGCACTTCAATAGAAGTAAAACCTTTCTTGCCGCGAAGGTATAAATAAATTCCGGCAAGCAGCGGAACCAGTGCAAGAAAAATCGCTCCGGTACCGGCGTTGGAATAATAAATCGCAAAAAAGAACGTCAGATGCGAGAATAGAACTTCAAACCCGCTCAGCGCAATACCGAGTACAGCTTTTGGAGCGTAAAATACGCTGAGCATCTTTTTTCTGACGAAAACCAGATTTAGCGCAACCAGCAGGATACCCGCAAGCAGCAGCCGCATTGAGACCAAATTTAGTGGTGTAATGTCGGATGTTTCAAAAAGGTACTGAACGCAAACGCCCATAGCGCCCCAAAAAATACTGGCGAGTATGGCTAACAAAACCGCAAAAAGCGATTTTGCTCTTTGGTCGTTATTTAATTTAACAGCTGCTGTGGTATGAGACATTTTCAACTTCACTAATTTTTTTGTAATTCTGCCTTAGTAAAGCGGCCTTAAACAAAATCGAGCATAAAAATAGCCCGACCGGCTGACTGAACCGATCGAGCCTATATTTACTTACTCGGTATTACTTCAGAAAAACTCCTGCGTAATTTCCAAGCCATCCGTCACCGAACACATTGTGCGCATAGTGACGAATTTCTTCGCCAGCCTGACGAAGTTCGAGTTCGTTTTCAAAGTTCATGTTGTCCGCGCCGAAACCAAGCATATCGGTGACAAACAAAAGCGTACGGACGGATCCGTCTTCTCTCTTAACAGGCGCCATCAGGAAGAAATCATTTGCCTGAACATTCGTGCGGTCTGCGCCGAACATCTTGAAGTAGTCATTTGCCTTCAGCATATCGCGGCAAAGGATAATCTTTGGAGACTTTTCTTCTTCAGTCTGACGGAAGAGCGCGCCTCTGGTTTCAATTAAGAAATTGATGAAATCCTTAAAGGTCGGCAGTCCTGTGTATTCAGCCATTGTGACGACGCCTTTATCCGTCTTGACGGCAGGTTTCTCGATCCAAGCCTGCGGCTCGAGCAGACCGATACAAACCGGAGAGGCAGAAAGCATCAGGACGGGCTGCTGTTTTTCTTCTCCGGCTGGACTAAATACTTTGCCTACCTGAGAAGGTTCATTGCCGACAATTGCATTCACCAAACGACCAACGGATTCTGAGAACTTACATCCGCACTGGAGGGGACGAAGCAGCTTGTTTACATCGGTTTGAGGATTAGCAAACTTGACGGTCGGGGCCATCGGAAGATCACATTTAAATGAATGGTCGCAGACGAGCCAGATCGGAGCATCAGGATTTCCGCCCATGCATCCGGCAAAAGAACTTACGAATTTGGTAAAAACTTCAGGTACTTGAACCATTTTGAACTCCTCCAACAAAATTTTCCTTCCTGAGTTTCAGCACTCAGGCCAGGATTCAATACATATTGCGGTGCTTAGGCACGTTCTTTTTATTTGCTGCAGCCGCAACCGCAGCCGCAGTCAGTCGCAGCCTCAACTTCAGCGTCCATCAGAGCTTCAGTTTCGGCCTGCTCGGCTTTTTCCTTTTCTTTCTTTTCCGTCTTTTTGCTGACAGGACCGCAGTCGGTAGCCGCTTCGATATCAGCGCCCATCAGATCAACGGTTTCCTGCTGCTGTTTTTCTTCGGCGAGTTTTTTTACTGCTTTGTTCATCTAAAACACTCCTTTTTAAAAGATGCTTAGACTTTATTCTTTTCGGTGGGTTAGTAACTTCGGACCGTGCTAAAAATGGGAACACGGCGAGAGGGACAATGAAAAGAAGCCGTTACTTCTTTTCATTTTTCTGAGCTTCGTCAGAACTAAAGTGTTCTTTGGCGTTCTGCTCCTGAATTTTTTCTATTTTCCGTTCCTCATCCGGAGAGTGTTTGATTTTATTTTAACCACTTTCTTCCTTTAGATTCTGAGCTATTGAGTGAAGCGTGTCTCCAACCTTTTGGGCTATCGATCGCTCCTCTGCAGCAGCCTGAATCGGCGCTGCGGAGAAACTGAAGAAAACAGCGGCAAGCAGTGTCAGAGATAATTTTTTGAGCATATATAAAACCTCTATGCGTTAACTCAATTATTTTTATACAGGGTTTATACTTAATAAATCTCATAGATATCCCTTTAACTTGTAAGTTATTAAGACAGCCACGCCTCTCTGAGCTCATGAATATCAATTTTTTTGTCTTAATTTCAAACAATTCTCAAAATGCTTTCTCGGCTTAATTTTTTACAACTTATTCGAGACATAATGAAAAAATAAACTCAAAACATATAGTAAGGATTAAACATGTCTACCCCTCAGCTGCAATCAGCGTTCAAGCGAAATATACTGGGCGTGATGATTGCTTACCTCGCTGCAATTGCTCTTGGCGTGATCGCAGGCGTGTGGCAGGAGCCGTATGTTATGACGGCCGCGCACTTCATTAGTACTGTTTTTATTCGGTTGTTTAAGTTCTTAAGTATTCCGATTATTTGTGTTTCCATTATTACTTCGCTTTCAACTCTTTCTCAAAATAAAGAAGGCGGAAAGATTTTTAAGCACACAATTTTTTATACACTGCTGACGACAATTCTTGCCGCGACGCTTGCAGCTGCGCTTTACATCATCATGCGTCCTGCCAATGTCTCCGTCGCCAATGTTACGAGTGAGACCGTCCACAAGATTGCGGGCGTTTCTTACCTTGATTATTTACAGAGCATTGTTCCGGACAACTTTGTCACGCCGTTCCAGACTGCTAACGTTCTCTCCGTTCTTTTAATCGCCGCCTCTGTTGGCATTGCGATTTCTAGGCTCCCGAATGGCGACAGTCAGGATTTGATGATCCGGTTCTTTTCCGCGCTGCAGAAAGTTTTATTTGAATTAGTGAACTGGCTAATTTTGGTTTTGCCGGTCGGTATTTTCGGATTTGTTGCAGTATTGGCTCAGGAAGTATCTCACGGAATGGATTTAGGCGGCCTCGGCACCTATTTTGCGATAGTGATTGCCGCCAACCTGCTGCAGATGTTCGTCATTCTTCCGGCATTTCTTCTTGTCAAGGGACTTAATCCGATCAAGGTGGCCAAAGGCATGTTCCCTGCGCTTACACTTGCGTTTTTTTCGAAGTCATCAGCCGCCACACTGCCACTCACGATTTCGAGTTCAGAAAATAATCTGCACGTCAATCCCAAAATCGCAGAATTTGTTCTGCCGATGTGCACAACGATTAACATGAACGGCTGCGCAGCTTTTATCTTCCTCACTGTTATTTATCTGATGCAGAATGCGGGCATTGCGATTACGCCGGGTGTTATTTTTGCGTGGATTTTCATTGCGACGCTTGCGGCTGTGGGCAACGCTGGTGTACCAATGGGCTGCTTCTTCTTATCAGCGAGCTTGCTTGCGAGCATGAATGTTCCGATTCTCCTCATGGGCGTCATTCTGCCCTTCTATGCGGTTGTCGATATGATCGAAACCACATTGAATGTCTGGTCGGATAGTTCAGTGGCGGTCGCAGTTAATAAGGATATGAAATTTTCTGCTCCGCACCAGATTGGAAGTGCGCCCTAAGTCTGTGAGTTGATTTTAAAGAGCACCTTAACGGGCGCTTTTTTTCCTTTATTTAAGCAGATGCACCTTAAAAGCAAAATGTCAGCCAAACACGGCTGACGGAGCGTCACCCCCAATTTAGTACACCTCGGCAGCGCAGTTCGTCTTTCGGCATCGAAAAAACAAACCTGTCAAAATACTAAAAAAATTCACTGCTGTCCAAAATAATTTTCTCTCAAACTTTGACCTCAACATTTACAGTTGATCTAGGTCTGAGGAAGTTAAAA
>NZ_WSRP01000043.1 GCF_009767915.1 Parasutterella muris | reverse complement strand
AAAGTAAAAACAAGTGAAAAAATAAGAACCACGTAGGTTCTCGAAAAAATTTAGAGAACTATTCTCCTAAAGTCGGGGCATCATGAATTCGGATGAGTTTTTGAAATTATTTAAAGGAAGTTTGAGCTCGATCAAATATTGATCAAATTTTTCCCATGTTCCTATTGACAAATTCATCTTTTCTGATTTTTTTCTCCAAAAACTCCAAATAGACGTGATAGCGCAAAAAAGCGACTCTCAAAGTAAAGTCGAAGTCTGAGCTCAAAAAAAAATCCCTCCGAAACGGAAGGATTTATTGGCGTTTAAATGGCAGTTACCACCCGAATACCAAGATGGCAAGCAGTGTACCCGGCCATAAAAGCGCACCGATAACTACATAACAGATATTAAAAGCGAAATCGAGGAGGCTTGTCCAAAGCTCTGCGATCACAGGGACATATGACCACAGGAAGATAAACATCGCAATTGCGCAAAGGAAATAGAAAATACTGAAATAATTAACGAATTTTTGAGTTGTGCGATAAATCATATACGCCCTCCTGTTCTGCTAACAGCAACTCTAGCCCAGATTGCCGAGACATAAAAATACCACCGCCTATTTTAGGTCGTTTCTACTTATTTGTACGATTATCTGTTTGATCGGAAATTTGCGGTATTTGCGGTACTGCCGTTATTTAGAAGCAATCGGCCGGTTCGCTGCAAAGCCTTCAGTGCGAGAAT
This sequence comes from Parasutterella muris, assembly GCF_009767915.1. Taxonomy (GTDB): domain Bacteria; phylum Pseudomonadota; class Gammaproteobacteria; order Burkholderiales; family Burkholderiaceae_F; genus Parasutterella; species Parasutterella muris. The sequence goes on along the minus strand of NZ_WSRP01000043.1, from coordinate 20,698 downwards.
GTACAGCGCTTTTGTTTGGGTCTTTGTGCAGAAAAAATATCCGGAAGCAGGCTGCCGTCGAGTGTGATTTTCCGGCCGGTTTACCTATGAGTAATAAATTTTAAAAATACCTCTATGAATATAAGCCGTCACAGGCGGAGGATAGGGAAAAATCGGTCCTTTGCTTTCCTGCGTTGAAAACAGAGGCCTTTTTTGAAGAGGTTTGGAATCTGCCGGTTTGTTTAAGTGCGGCAAAAATCTCAGGTTTTGATCCTGAAGACGCTGACATGGAATGAGTTCAAAAGCATTAAAGCTGCCGTAAATGCTATTGGTCTTGAAAAGCGGCATTAGAATGGTAATCAGCAAACATTGATGCAGAGGGCAATCATGACAGTCAAAGATCCGCTGGCAGATGAAGTTTTAAGTTCGGAAGTTAAATACAAAGGCAGTTTTCTGCAAGTTATCCGTGACGAGGTTAGGACTCCCGACGGCGTGATTTCCTGTCGCGAATATCTTCGCCATCCCGGAGCGGCGGCAATTATTCCGATGTTTGATGACGGACGAGTCATTCTTGAAAAGCAGTATCGTCATCCGCTTAGAAAGACATTCTTAGAAATTCCGGCCGGAAAACTTGATCCGAGAGAATCTCCTTTGAACTGCGCCAAACGCGAATTGATTGAAGAGACGGGTTATGAGGCTTCTAAGTGGAAGCTTTTAGGACGCTTTAACAACGCGATCGGATACTCTGACGAAGAAATCACAGTCTTTCTTGCCCGAGATTTGAAGAAAGTAGGGCAACATTTAGATCCGGGAGAGGTTCTTGAGCTTGTCGAGATGCCATGGACGGAGCTGGTCAGTAAAAGCCTTAACGGTGAGATCAGAGATGTGAAGACCATCGTTGCAGCCATGTGGCTTGCTCACGAAATGGCGGACTGATTTTTAAAGACATTTTTTATTTCGCTCTCGATTCGGGCGTTGTTTTTCCCTAACGGCTGACGGTCCATTAATAATTGCGGTAAAGGACGGTTAGTGATGAGCTTTTGGTCAAAATTAAAAGAAAAGAGTATTACCTTTTCAGGCTTTTTAAGGCTTGTGGTGCTCCTTTGCTCGATCGTTTTGATCGGCTGTATTTCGTACGACACATTTTTATTCAGCAATCCGTTTGCGCAAAGCGAGTTCACACAGAAGGTACAGTTCTGGGTTTGCATCTTTTTTATGCTGGACATCGTGCTTGAGTTTGTAGTGACCAAGCATAAGAGCCGCTATCTCCTTGCGTATTTTCTTTTATTTATTGCCTGTATTCCTTGGATTACCGTACTTCCGATGATTCCGAACTTAAGGATTCCGGACGATGTCTTATACATGCTTCGCTTTATGCCGCTGATTCGAAGCTGTTACGCGCTCGCGATTGTTGTAGGCTGGTTTACATTTCGCCGGTCATCCGCGCTTTTTATGACGTACATGGTGATCCTGCTTTCCGGAATTTATGTCGGTAGTCTGGCGTTCTATGTCTGCGAGGTCAATGTCAATCCGCTTGTGAAAACCTACTGGGACGCGCTTTGGTGGGCCGGGATGGAGGCGATTACAGTGGGCTGCAACATTGAGGCAGTAACGCCGATAGGCAAGATCCTCTCGGTGATTGTGGCGGTGCTCGGCCTGCTGATCATTCCGATGTTTACTGTTTACGTGTCTAATATTGTCGGTCTGTTCCAGACGATGTCAAAGACAGCGGCTGAAGACGGGGATACGTCCTCCAAGCGTGCAGACAGTACAGAAAAGCATTGAACATAGCTGTATCAGGTGAGCGGCATGAGGATAAAGGGGTAGGCAGTGGTTTGTCCGAGTGGAATCCGATTTTGATTTTCATAGTAGAATAGGCGCTTCCGCGAGTGTGGCGAAATTGGTAGACGCGCTAGATTTAGGTTCTAGTGTCCTAGACGTGACGGTTCGAGTCCGTCCACTCGCACCATAATCCCCGCACGTATCGGCACATAGAGGCACTTCAGGGAAAATCACCTTCCTTTTATGCACATATCGGCGCATAATTGCACGTCAGTAGAGATAAATTAGAGAGACGGTTAGAGATATGGCTCCAGAATTTTATAGACACGAGAGGATCGGAAAAATCTAAGACTGGAGAACAAATTAGTCCGGCTACTGTGATTCGGGAGTACTGCCATATCATTGGAGTTTTAAATCACGCCGTCCAAAAAGGCATCTTACTCAAATCTCCAGCCGTTGGCATTCGGCTGCCTAAAAAACCAGAACATCGTGAAAGGGTCGCTACAGAGGAGAAAATCCAAAAGCTGATGGCGGCAGTGGGATAGGATGGTGTTTCCGCTCCGGAAAATTTGATCCAGTTAGTTATTCTGGCGTTTGTTCTCTCATGTAGGACAGGGATGAGAGCCGGAAAAATTTTAAGTACGTGTTTGTAAGGAATAACGCCTAATCGCTCAAAAAGGCCCCTTTCAGTATCCTGTACTGCGTATATGCGGTTTAATAATTAAATTTTTGCGGAAGAAAAAATGAAATTAGCGGAAGCTTTGAGAGAAAGAAAAGAGCTGACTTCAACAATAGAGGTGCTGAGGACGCGGCTGCTGCAGAATGCAACGATTCAGGAGGGAACGAAGCCGACTGAGGATCCGATCGAAATAATGCAGGCACTGAATAATGCAGTTTCAAGAAGTATTGAACTTATCTGCAGAATCAACCGCACGAATTCTGAAAGCGTCTTGGATGGAAGGCCTTTGGGAGACTGGGTCGTAGAGAGAGACCAGCTCATGAAGAAAGCTTCTGTTTACAGAGAGTTCGCAAACAAAGCCGGCTCGGTTGTGGATCGTTATTCTCGATCGGAAATTTTGATTATTCCGACAGTGAACGTTAAGGAATATCAGAAAAAGGCTGATGAATTAGCTAAAGAAGTGCGTGAGCTGGATAATAAGATTCAGCAGGCCAATTGGAATATTGACTTGCTTTAATGAAAGCAGAGTAGAGAAAAGAGGCGAAAGCAAATCTTCGACAATGTCCCGGAGAGCCAAGGACCTGGTGTTACTTTAACGGCTCCAACGGTGAACATGAGAACTGATGCACCTGTACATCTGACAACCGTGCTTTGATCTTTCTCGAGGGTGGGGCAGTGGGATAACTGCTTTCAAACAAAATTTTCAGTCGCTTTTGTATTAATAATTCATACGACAACGGGGCCGGACCCCTCCTTCAGGATCCGGCTTCAAATACAGCAGCCTCTTTGGGGTAGAGAAACCGAAGAGGGAGTTCCATTTCCGAAGCTTATTTCAAAAGAAAAATCCTTAAATTTTCTTTTAATTTTCATGTGGCTGGCTAATCATTCATCAACAGATATGCTCAGGCTGTCGACGAGCGTAACGAATCATTTAAAAATATTACAAAAAGTTACAGTAGTGGTAAAATTTACTGCTTAGCTGGCCAGCCCGCTGTTTTTTTGCGGAATTGACCGGCTGTTTACGCAAGACAATTTTTTAAAGAAGATACAGCCATGACATTAGATTTATCAAAGTACGGCATAACTGACGTCAAGGAAATCATTTACAACCCTTCTTACGATACCCTGCGCAGCGAAGAAACCGCTGAGGGTTTGACCGGATATGAAAAGGGCGTTCTGACAGAACTAGGTGCCATGAACGTTCTTACAGGCGAATATACCGGCCGCTCCCCCAAGGACAAATTCATTGTGATGGATGATGTCTCAAAAGACACAGTTTGGTGGACATCAGAAGAGTACAAAAATGATAATAAACCGATCAGCGAAGCGACTTGGAAAGAACTGAAAGACAAAGCCGCTAATGAACTCTCTCATAAAAAACTTTATGTTGTCGACGCCTTCTGCGGCGCAAACGAAAGTACGCGTTTGAAAGTTCGCTTCATTATGGAGGTCGCTTGGCAGGCCCACTTCGTCACCAACATGTTTATCCGCCCGACCAAGGAAGAATTGGAAAACTTCGGCGAGCCGGATTTTTTTGTTCTGACCGCCAGTAAGGCAAAAGTGGAAAACTTTAAGGAACTCGGTTTGCACAGCGAAACCGCTGTGGCCTTCAACCTTAAAGAAAAAATGCAGGTCATCCTCAATACCTGGTATGGCGGCGAAATGAAAAAAGGAATGTTCTCGGTGATGAACTACCTCAATCCGCTTCGCCATATCGCGTCAATGCACTGCTCAGCCAACACGGATTTGGATAAAACCAATACCGCAATCTTCTTCGGTCTCTCAGGCACTGGTAAAACGACACTGTCGACAGACCCGAAACGCCTTCTCATCGGTGATGATGAACATGGCTGGGACGATGAGGGCATCTTTAATTACGAGGGCGGCTGCTACGCGAAAGTCATTCATCTCGATAAGGATTCCGAACCCGATATCTATAAGGCGATTCGTCCTAACGCACTGCTCGAAAACGTAATTGTGGATGAGGCAGGGAAAATCGATTTCAATGATTCAAGCCTTACCGAAAACACCCGCGTCTCTTATCCGATCTGCCATATCGAAAACATCGTTAAGCCGATCTCAAAGGGACCGCACGCGAAAGAAATTATTTTCCTTTCCGCTGACGCCTACGGTGTGCTGCCTCCGGTGTCGATTCTGACAGCGGATCAGGCAATGTATTACTTCCTTTCCGGCTACACCAGCAAACTTGCCGGAACCGAAAGAGGAATCACTGAGCCGAAACCGACCTTCTCGGCCTGCTTTGGCGCGGCTTTCCTCTCACTGCATCCGTTCAAATACGCTAAGGAACTGTCGCGCAAGGCCAGAGCCAACAACGCTCATGTTTATCTGGTAAATACCGGCTGGAACGGTTCCGGCAAACGTATCTCGATTAAAGATACGCGTGCGATTATCGATGACATCCTCTCCGGGTCCATCCTTAACTCTGAAACCGTGACAATCCCGTATTTCAATTTGGTCATTCCAAAGTACTGCGAAGGCGCCCACAACGAAATTCTAGACCCCCGTAATACTTATGCGGATCCTGCCGAATGGGATAAACGCGCCCGGGCGCTTGCAAAACAATTCATTGAGAATTTCAAGAAGTTCTCTAAGACCAATGAGGAGTGCAGGCGCCTTGAAGCTTACGGCCCGCAGCTTTGATTCTTAATTTGAGTGCAGGCAGGTTGTCAGAAGTATAAATTTATGTATGCTGTGCTTATAAAACTCTCTATTTGGAGGAATGGCATGGCATACAAAATTATTGATATCGAAGGCATCGGAGAGGCATACGCTCCGAAACTTTTGGAACAAAATATTAAAACTCCGGACGATCTGCTTGCGAAGTGCGCAGCTCCCGCCGGCCGCAAAAAAATTGCTGAAGCAACGGGAATCTCCGAAAAGCTGATCCTCAAGTGGACAAACCATGCTGATCTGTTCCGTATTAACGGTGTCGGCCCTCAGTATGCCGAACTTCTGGAAGCCTCCGGTGTGGATACGGTAAAAGAACTTCGTCATCGCGTCGCGGCTAACCTTACCGCTAAGATGGCAGAAGTCAACGCTAAGAAAAATCTGGCTCAGCGTGACCCGAGCGAAAAAGAAGTCGCTAAATGGATCCAGGAAGCGGCCGAACTTGCGCCCGTGATGACCTATTAATCTGATCGGGTTCATCTTTTTTCGTCACAAGGAGTAGGCGCGTCCTGCTCCTTTTTTCGTTCCAACTGCGTTTCTCATCAAACCGTCAAATCACTGTCTAAAATGACAGCCTCGCAGTCAGGTTGGTTTATCGCGGCAAGCGTCCGGCATGAGCACTAAAGAAAGCAAAACAGAGCGGCTCTTCACAAAGATTCGTGAAGGTCTTGAACTCACCACCCGTGAGGAAATCGAATTGGTGGTGCGGCTCAGCATACCCGCGATTTTTGCGCAGATTTCTTTTGTGGCGATGCAGATTATCGACGCGTCTATGGTCGGCCATTTGGGAGAAATTCCTGCGGCGGCTGTGGCTCTTGTCTCTACGTCGATTTGGCTGATATGGGGCCTTGTTGTTGCCGTTACAACGCCGTTTTCCGTTCAGACCGCTCATCGGATCGGTGCTAAAAATTTTGATGAAGCACGGGATTTGCTGCGGCAGAGCTTTACGGCAGGATTCTTATTTTCAGCTGTTTTTGCCTTAATCGGCGCTTTGATCAGCCCTTATCTGCCGGGTTGGATCGGCGGCAATACGGACCTGCATCAGGACGCCTCCGCTTATTTCCTCGTCTTTGCGCTCGGTCTGCCGTGCCTCATCTTTAATTTCATCGCGACAAGCATGCTGCGAAGCACCGGAGAGATAAAAATTCCGAGTCTGACCAACATCTTCATGTGCTTCCTGGACGTCCTCTTTAATTGGATTTTGATTTACCCGACCGACCGCTACGAAGTGTTCGGTTTCTCCTTTACGATGTGGGGCGCCGGTTTCGGAGTGACAGGCGCGGCTCTGGGAACCGTGCTTGCAGAGGCCGTGTGCGCTTTGATCATGATGTACTCTCTGCTGGTTAAAAACAACAAACTCGCACTGGTCGGTCATCCGGGATCATTTAAGCTGCGCAAAGCGGTTATGCGCCGCTGTTTTCAGATCGGTCTTCCTATGGCGCTCGAGCGCTGTGCGATGACGACCGCTCAGATTCTGACCACTGTGATTGTTGCGCCGCTCGGCAATGTGGCGCTTGCGGCGCATTCTTTTTCGATTACCGCTGAATCTCTTTGCTATATGCCGGGCTTCGGGATTTCGGATGCCGCTTCCACGCTGGTGGGGCAGAGCTATGGCGCCAAGAGAAGAGAACTCGCAAAGAAATTTGCTTGGATTAATGTTTGTCTTGCCATGTGCCTGATGGCGCTTATGGGCGGCATTATGTACGCGTTCGCGCCCGAAATGATTCGCGTCATGACGCCTTTGGAAAATATTGTCAGCCTCGGATCGGAATGCCTGCGCATCCAGGCCTTTGCAGAACCCTTCTTCGCAAGCGCGATTGTCTGCTACAGCATTTTTGTCGCGCTCGGACGAACTCTTGGTCCGAGCTTAATCAATTTCGGCAGTATGTGGGGAATTCGACTCCCGCTCGCTTATGTTCTGAGTTTAAAATTCGGTCTAACAGGTGTTTGGATCGCGATGGCTTTGGAGCTGACCGCCCGCGGATCAGTGTTTCTTTACCGTCTATATCGCCTTGATCTGAACAAACTCAAAGAAACCGTTGTTTAACTAATGTCGGACCGCAATGAATAAAGATTACACACGAGAAGAAGCCGTCTCTCATTCTATGATCGGCAGCTTGGGGATTGAGATTATTTCCGAAGAAGAAGGCCTGGTAAAGGCAAAAATGCCTGTGAACGACAGTACTTCTCAGCCGTTTGGCGTTCTCTGCGGGGGCGCTTCGCTTGCGTTTGCGGAAATTTTGGCCGGATATGGTTCCTTCCTGAGTCTTCCGGAGGGCTTTATTCCGGTCGGCTCTTCCGTCAGCGGAAATCATTTGAGCTCGGTGCGTAAGGAACCGGGCGTTTATGTATTTGCGGAAGCTAAGGCCCTTCATCTCGGAAGAAGCACACATCTTTGGAATGTGGATATCACCGCCGCAGACGGACGTCTGATTTCTACTGTCCGCGTCACCAACTTCGTGGTTAAAGATAAAAGCGGCAGCTGGAAATAAACGAAAGGCCGCTCAAAAAGCGGCCTTGTACTGCAGAAGCTCCCTTTAGAGCCCGAAGAGATTCGGAAGGAATGTCGTCAGAGGCGGGAAGAGAACAATAACTGCCAGCGCGAAGATCGTTGCAATGAGCAGCGGAATCACGGGCGGTGTAATGTCTTCCATCGTCAGATCGGCAATTTGAGCGCCGACGTAAAGGTTCACTGCAACAGGAGGCGTTACCTGGCCGACCGCAAGGTTTACCGTCATCATGACGCCGAACCAGACCGGATTCCAGCCGAAATGATGCACAATCGGAAGCAGGAAGGGAAGCAGGACGTAGTAGATCGAAATCGCGTCCATGATCATGCCTGCCGCAAACAGAATAATGTTGATCAGCAGCAGCAGTACCCAGGGGTTCTCAGACAATGCCAAAAGGACCGCGGCGCCTCTTTCTACTAAACCGACGGTGCTCGCAACCCAAGCGAAGAGACCCGCGCAGGTTACGACAAACATAATGACGGAAGTCGCTTTTGTCGATTCCACAAGAACGTGCGTCAGCACAGAGAGCGAATTAAAGGTCTTGTAAACGAAGACACCGACAAAGAGACCATAGAAAATCGCAACAGCAGCCGCTTCGGTCGGCGTAAAAATACCGCCGTAAATACCGCCTAAAATCACGACCGGAGTCAGTACGCCCCAGAAGGCGTCTTTAAAGACAACCCATGTGGATTCCTGTCTCGGAAGACCGCGGTAGCCGCGCTTCTTGGAAATCAGGTAGACCGTGATCATCAGGAAGCCGGCGACGATAAGACCCGGGATAATACCGGCGGCAAACAGCGCGGGAACAGAGGCGTCGGCAATGCCGCCGTACACAATGAATGCGATGCTCGGCGGAATAACAATGGCCAAACCGGAAGTTACGGAAACGTTTGCCGCGGCAAAAGCCTTGTCATATCCGTTCTTGACCATCGCGGGGATCAGAATCAGGCCGAGTGCGGCCACTGTCGCGGGACCCGAGCCGCTGACCGCGCCCCAGAAGGTGGCGACCGCGACCGTCGCAATTGCTAAACCGCCTGTCATGTCGCCGACCAGATTCTCTACGAGCCGGACAATACGCGCGGCAATACCCGCGCTTTCCATGATGAAGCCCGCAAGAATAAAAAACGGAATCGCCAGCAGCGGCACTTTGGCAACGCCGGCAAAGAAGTTATAGGGAAGCATGTCAATGCCCATGTCGAACTTCCAGGCGACTACGGCCGCGGAAAGTCCCAGACTGATCGCGATAGGTACGCGCAGTACAAGCATGACAATAAAAAGAGTCAGGAGCAAAAGCCCCGGATCACTCAGCAATGCAGTCATCTCTTCTCCTTTTGAATTTTGTTTTTATTCATTTTGTGCACAGCGCTCTAAAAACGATTGAGTCGGAAATCTTCAACTGTGCGCTGAAGAATTCGGACAATAATGAGAAGAGAAAAGAGCGGTGTTGCCAGGGTATAGAGCCAAACCGGAATATCCAGCGACTCGGACGAAACGTTCAGGTCCATTTCATCAATGACCTCAATTGCGCCGAGGTAAACCAGCCACACGAAAAATGCCAGACAGCAGATAACGGAAAAAATATACAGCGCTTTGCGCAGCCAGCCCTTGGTACAGCTGTAAACCACGCTCATCGTAAAGTTGCTGCTTTCGCGAAAGGCTAAAGATGTGCCTAAAAGCACGATCCATACAAAAAAGTTTACGGTGAGTTCTTCAGACGCGGAGAAGGAGAGATTGGTGCAGTAGCGAACAATAATGTTGATGAACGCGATGCACGCCATCACTGCCAGCAGGAAGGCGCCTAAGAGTTCTTCGAATCGGGTATTGAGGAAGTGAAGCATAGTTTTTTTGTAAATTGAGGCGGTTTGCACCGCCTCGTAACGCTTTAAATCAGAGTTCGGGCTTACTGAGCAGACTTCATGTCTTCTTCAGCGGCCTTGACCAGATCCGGACCGATCTTCTTGGTCCAGTCGTCGCGAACGCTCTTAGTCGCGTCGTAGAACTCTTTAACCATTGCCGGGGTGTACTCGGTAACAGTCATACCGTTCTTTCTGAGTTCGCCCTTCGGATCGGTAACGGCCGGTTCTTTGCCGATCTTCTTCAGGTATTCCAGAGCGGAGCCGTCATCGTTGCCGAGGCGGGACAGCGCTTTGCCGTAAAGTTCAGCGTTGACGGCGCAGCTGAGGATCAGCTCTTTGTCTTCGGGCGTAAATTCGTCCCAAACCTTCTTATTGGCGGTAAAGAAGAGCGGGTCGATCATGTAATGCCAGTCGGTAGAGTACTTGTGCCACTGCCAGACTTTTGTCGGGACGTTAATGCCGTTGGTCGGGTTTTCCTGTCCGTCAACAATACCTTGCTGGAAGCCGGTTACAGCTTCAGACCAGTTAATGGCCTGCGGATTGGCGCCAAGCTTGGTGAAGATGTCGATAAAGATCGGAGTGCCGCAGACACGAAGCTTCATGCCTTTCATATCTTCGGGTTTTTCGATCGGGCCCTTGGATGTCGTAAGTTCGCGGAAACCGTTTTCAGACCAGCCGATGAATTTAACACCGGTTTTTTCGATAGCCTGTTCGAGCATCTTGCCGGATTTGCCTTTTTCAATCGCGTCGAGCGCTTTGTAGCGGTCGGGGTTGTTGGCGATAAAGAAGGGCAGAGCGGTCAGGTTGAGCTCTTTAATCTGCGGAGACCAGTTAATTGTGGAAGCAAGCGCAAAGTCAATAGCGCCGCGGCGAACGAGCAGAAGTTCGGAGGTCTGTTTGCCGGCCATCAGCTGAGCGCCGAAGTAGGGCTTAATGTTGATGCGGCCGTTGGATTTCTTGCGAACGCAGTCGGCGAAGAAAGTAGCCGTCTGGCCCCAGCCGGAAGAAGCGCCGGGAACAACGCTGAGCTTGTATTCGGATTTATACGCGGCAGAGGCGGCAGAGGCAAACAAGCCGACGGCGGCCAGCGCGAGAGCGGCTTTACAAAGAAGTTTAACCTTCACGGTGATTGCTCCATTAGAAATTAAGGTGATTATTATTAAAAAGGCCATAACGACCGTTACCCGCATTGTACGGGAAGAGATTCACGGCTTATGGCCCTCGAATTACGACATCGAAGTTGTGATCAGGAGCGGATGTTCTTTGTGAGAACCTTTCCGTCCCCATGAGCCTTATTGTATAACTGTTCGGGAGAAATTCCGTTTTTTTGCGAATAAAAATCAGGAAGAGGAGCTCACAGTCAATTCAACTGCTTGAGATGTCGGTATTATTCCGTAGTGCAAATTTTTTCTTCATTGTGCCTGAGATTAGGCGCAAAGGAGAAAAAACAGACTTAATTGAAGTAGGATTTAAAAAAAGAGTTTCAACTCGGAGTTATAGATGGATTACGAGATCGAAGTAGCGGGTTTAAAACGTTCACTCAAACTTTGTCCGATTAGTCAGGACATCAATATTGCCGCCTTCATTATTATCGGAGATCAGGAGCTCACAGTAAAAAGCGCTGAGGCACTTCTGAAAATCGCGCCGGAATATGATTATCTGCTTTCTGCGGAAGCCAAAGGCATTCCTTTGATTCACGAAATGGCACGCCAGCACGGCGACAAAGAGTACATGGTGGCCCGCAAGGGAATCAAACTCTACATGGATAATCCCATCAGCGTTTCGGTGAAATCAATCACTACCGCAAAAGATCAGAAGCTTTATCTGGACGGAGAGCAGATTGCACGCATGAAAGGCAAACGTGTTCTGATTGTCGACGATGTGATTTCAACAGGCCGCTCATTGGAAGCGCTTGAGGAACTAGCTTCACTTGCGGGCGCTCAGGTCGTCGGAAAGATGGCGATTCTTGCCGAAGGCGACGCGGTCGGCAGAGACGACATTATCTATCTTCAGAAACTTCCGCTCTTTGACGCAAAGGGCAGCCCGCTGCCGTTCTGATTTAAGCGCGGACTACAGACATCATCCGGCTTTCTTCGCTCTCGGCGGGAAAGCCTTTCTCTTTTTAGGATTCAGAAGTGATCGGCATTATCGGAGCAATGCGCGTCGAAATTGAAGCGCTGAAAAACAGTTTGGAAGGAGCGGAAACCATCACGATTTCCGGTATTGATTATTACCGCGGCATGCTCGACGGCCAAAAAGTTGTGGCAGCGGTCAGCGGCGTCGGTAAGGTTTTTGCCGCTGTCTGCGCACAGACCATGATTCTGCGTTTTGGTGTGGAAGCCATTATTAATACCGGGGTGGCAGGCGGTATCGGCAAAGACATTTCTCTCGGAGATTTTGTGATCGCTTCAAAGCTCTGTCAGCATGACATGGACACTTCAGGTGTCGGTGATCCGAAGGGCCTGGTCTCGGGCATCAATAAGGTCTACTTTGAGACAGAGCCGAGATATCGGGAGGCGGCTCTCAAAGCGGCAGAAAAGCTCGGGTTTAGAGCGCAGATCGGCACGATTGCCTCCGGAGACCAGTTCGTCTGCGATGCTGAGCGTAAGCATTGGATACGTGATTTCTTTGACGCAGCGGCAGTTGAGATGGAAGGGGCCGCGATTGCGCAGGTTTGCTTCATCAATGAGATTCCGTTTGTGGTTATTCGCGCGATTTCCGATGACGCGTCGGGATACGCGCCGGTGTCTTATGACTCGTTTGTGAAAGAGGCTGCAGCAAAGTCTATTCAGCTGACGCGCGCGGCGATAGCCGAACTCGTCTGATAACTAAAATTCGGCTGTATCGCTCTTCTATTAATTGAATAAGAAGCTGCGGGTAACGAACTGAAGGTTAGAAAACGGGTCAGCGGCTGCCGTCAGCCGCAGCCTGCAGAACAATAGACCGGACGGATGCTCAGGAAATCGGAGTTAAAAGCAAATATAGATACAAAAGGGCAGTTTAAGAAGGTACAGGAAAGATTGACTGTGCCTTTCGATTTTGCGGCGGCCTTGCAATAAGGGGAGACCGTCCCGGCGAATGCTGCGAAATTTTGAAATTCACGGACCGCTAAAAAAGAAGAGAAGCCGCATGTCTTCTGCACAGCGCAAAAATCCTGCAAAAGTACAGAAAGTTTGAATAGGTAATGGGTATTTAAGATGAGTGGCAGGGGAGGAAGGATTCGAACCCTCGAATGCCGGAATCAGAATCCGGTGCCTTAACCAGCTTGGCGACTCCCCTGCTGTCAGAATGCGAAATTATACACAAAAATCAGAAAAAAGCCAGAGGCTCAAAAAAGTGCCGTTCATCTTAGGCCTGAGCCGCGACTCATGAGTGCTGAATGCTTGATGCGGTTTTTATGGAATAGGCTGAGACTTCTTCGATTGAAGGAAAACATCAGAAATCTTTTTAAGGACTCGGCCTTTGGAAATGACAGATACGAAAAGCGAAGGAGGGGTTAGTGAAGCAGGATGGGAGGGCTTGGCTCTTTGAACGATCAAACTGAAAGGGGGCGCCTATATCGATGTAGATCTGCGGTGCCGACAAACCAAAAGGCCCGAATTAAACGGGCCCTTTAGTGCAGGTGAATCAACTTCAATTGGAGCAATTGGTCTAGGCTGCTCCGCACCTATCCCAATATCAAATAAGGTACGCAGCTATTTGAGCCAGAACAAAAGCGGCAAGCGTCAGCGTCATGCCGAATACGCAGCATTTACGCATCTGTTTTTCCTGTTCAGCTCTTAACTCAAGAACGCGGACCTGTGCATTTCTTCTATTACTCATCAGAACCTCCACGCGTTAAATTTCTTTAGGCTCATTATATCTGAATACGGGAAAGTAAGTAAGGTAAAACCCTAATAAAATCTATCAAAATGTCCATTTTGGGTGAGTGATACAGGTACTTAGTTGCAAATGAGAATCATTAGCATAAGAAATTGTTAAAGATTGCAGAAATTCCTTGATTGCGTGATGTTTATCGTTATAATCGCCGAATCGAAAAATTCATTAAATCAAGAAGTTTTCCGTGATCCCACGGTTCTAGAAAGGAAAAATAATGGCTGAAGAAACCAAAGTTGAAGACAAGACAGTTGAAGCTGCTGAAGCTGCCGCTGAAGTTAAAGAAGAAGTAAAACCGAATCCTCTCGAGCGTAAAGTCGAGATCCTCCTTGACCGCAAGGAAGTTGAGAAACAGGTTGCCAAGGGTCTTCGCGAACGCGGCAAAAAAGCCCGCTTCCACGGTTTCCGTCCGGGTAAAGCTCCGGCAGCTATGGTTGCCGCCGCTTACGGCCGTGAAGTCGAATACGACGTTATCAACAAACTCGCTATTGATGAATACATCAAGAAGATCGAAGAAGGCAAGTATCGCGTTTCCGGTATGCCTGACATCGCTCCGACAGAAGGCGCTCCCGCTGACGCTGACAAGATTTCCTTCACAGCGACTTTCGAGGTTTTCCCGGAAGTTACAGTTCCTGATGTCAAGGATGTTGAAGTCACCAAGTACGAATGCGAACTGACCGACGAAAACGTCAATAAGACAATCGACGTTATGCGCAAGCAGAGAGCAACTTACAATCCGACTGAAAAAGCCGCTGCCGATACCGACGAAGTCACAGTCGACTTCAAGGGCACACTCGACGGTGAAGCTTTTGCCGGCGGTACAGCTTCCGACTACAAGTTCATTCTTGGCGCCGGCCGTATGCTTGCTGAATTCGAAAACGGAATCCGCGGCATGAAACCCGGTGAAACAAAGACTTTCCCGGTCACATTCCCGGAAAACTATCCTTCTAAGGAACTTGCCGGCAAGACCGTTGAATTCGAAGCCACTCTGAAGGCTGTCGGCGAAGAAGTTCTTCCCGCTCTTGACGACGAATTCGCTAAGTCTCTTCAGATCGAATCTTTCGAAAAGATGAAGAACGACGTTAAAGATAATCTGCAGCGCGAAGTTGAAGCCCGTCTTCAGGCTCGTACAAAGCAGAGCGCCATGTCCGCTCTTCTCTCTGTTTCCGACTTCCCGCTGCCGCACGCTGCTGTCGAAGAACAGAGACAGGCTCTGATTCACGACGCCGTCGAAAAGATGAAGCTTCAGGGTATCAAGCTTCAGCCGCAGGATATTCCTGCTTCTGCAATGCTCCAAGAAGCGACTCAGAGAGTTCGTCTCGGCCTTGAAATCAGCACTCTGGTTGAAAAAGAAAACCTTCAGGGAACTGACGAACAGGTCAAGGCTCTGGCTGAAAACATTGCTAAGAGCTACGAAGACCCGAAGGAAGTTGTTGATTGGTATATCAACAATCCTCAGCACAAAGCTGAGCTTGCCGCAGTCGCAACAGAAAACAATGTTGTTGACTGGGTTCTGAAGAACGCCAAAGTTAAGAATGAGAAGATCCCGTTCGAAAACCTGATGGCTGACAGAGCTTAATCAAACCAATACATTACCGCTGTTTAGATCAGGGGTAAAAATATAGGCAGATCGGCAAGGCGGATGAACCTTGCCGTTTGCTTTTATAAAGCGGGGAATTTTATGGATAAAAATACGAAACACGCCGCCTCTTTCAATTCCGGATTGGTGCCGATGGTGCTCGAACAGAGCGGAAGGGGAGAAAGATCTTTTGATATCTACTCACGTCTGCTGCGCGACCGTGTCATCTTTTTGGTCGGCCCTGTCACAGATCAGAGCGCAAATTTGGTTGTGGCTCAGCTCCTTTTCCTCGAGAGTGAGGATCCGGATAAAGATATTTCGCTCTATATTGATTCTCCGGGAGGAAGTGTGTACGCGGGTTTGTCGATTTATGACACCATGCAGTTTATTAAGCCTGATGTCTCTACGATCTGTCTGGGCATGGCTGCTTCCATGGGCGCCTTCCTGCTCGCAGCGGGCGCTAAAGGCAAACGCTATGCGCTGCCGAACTCCAGAATTATGATTCATCAGCCGAGCGGAGGTACACAAGGCACCGCGGCCGATATCGAAATTCAGGCAAAAGAAATTCTGGAACTGCGTACACGCCTTAACAGAATTCTTTCCGAGCATACCGGTCAGTCGATTGAGCGTATCTCGGAGGATACCGAACGCGACAATTTCATGAGCAGCGCTCAGGCCTGCGAATACGGAATTATCGACGGTGTCTTTAACAAACGCGGGGAAGAGCCGCAGAAGAAGTTCAAATAACTGACGAATTCGTAGAAAGCAAATCGAATGAAAAGCAACAAAGACGATCCTGTGTGCTCCTTCTGCGGAGCACACCGGGGACAATATTCGGAAATCTATAAATCGCAGATTAGCGACGAGTACATTTGCAGAGAGTGTACGGAAGAGCTTGCGAAATACTCCGGCGTGATCGAAGAAGCGCTGAAGAGAAACGGAGTCCAAGCGGGCGGCTCCGATTCGGCTCCGAGAGAGCAGGCAGAGGACGCGGATAACAAGGATCCGATTCTGTACGGAGAGCTTCCGACACCTAAGCAGATCTGCAGAAATCTTGACGAGTACGTCATCGGCCAGGATAAGGCTAAGCGCGTGCTGTCCGTCGCGGTCTACAACCATTACAAACGCCTTCGCAGCCGTTTCCTTGAAAATAAGGACGATTCCGACGTTGAAATCCAGAAGAGCAACATTCTTCTGATCGGACCGACAGGCTCCGGTAAGACGCTGCTTGCGCAGAGCATGGCCAAGATGCTTGACGTGCCGTTCGCGATTGCAGACGCCACCACGCTCACAGAAGCGGGCTACGTCGGCGAAGATGTCGAGAACGTGATCCTGAAGCTTCTTCAGGCCTGTGATATGGATGTGGAAAAAGCTCAGAAGGGCATCATTTACCTTGACGAAATCGATAAGATCGCGCGCAAGAGTGAAAATCCTTCCATTACGCGTGACGTTTCCGGCGAAGGCGTACAGCAGGCGCTTTTGAAACTTGTTGAAGGCACGATCGCTTCTGTTCCGGCTTCCGGCGGAAGAAAGCATCCGAACGGAAAGAATATTCAGATTGACACGTCAAATATTCTCTTTATCTGCGGCGGCGCTTTTGAAGGACTCGATCGTATTATTCGCCGCAGGACCGAAAAGAGCGGTATCGGCTTTGAAGCGGAAGTCAAGAGCAAGGAGGCGGTCAGTGAAGGAGAGGCGCTTCGCGATATTGAAGCGAAGGACTTGGTCCACTTCGGCCTGATTCCCGAACTTGTCGGACGTCTTCCCGTGATTGCAACGCTTGAAGATTTGGATGAAGCCGCTTTAGTGCGTATTCTCACAGAACCTAAGAACGCGGTGATTAAGCAGTACGCCAGACTCTTTGAGATGGAAGATGTCGTGCTTGAAGTCGAACCGGAAGCTCTAAAAGAAGCGGCGGCCATGGCTAAGGAAAGAAAAACCGGCGCGAGAGGCCTTCGCTCAATTGTGGAAAACGCACTGCTTGAAGCAATGTACGAAGTTCCCGACCGAACTGATGTGAAAAAAGTTGTTGTCACCGCAGAAACCATGAGAGACGGCAAAGCAAAATTTATTTGCAGCTAAATCTCTGAGCGGATACATCAAGCAAAGGACAGGCCTAAAAACCTGTCCTTTTTCACGATCAGCACCTACAGTTTGTAATTAGTAGCAATTCGGGCACCAAATATAGACGTATTCGGCTGAAACTTATTCTCGAATTTGATAGAGTGGACAAGTAATGCGATGCGGAGAGCAGAGGTTGAATTTTTGAGATTCAGCCCCAACTATTAATTTACTTATAAAGAAATTTAGCAGTATAGGATTTTAATGAGAACTAAGATTGTGAATTTACCGGTACTCCCGCTGAGAGATGTTGTACTCTTCCCGGGCATGGTCATCCCGCTGTATGTGGGCAGACCTAAGTCGCTGGATGCTCTGAATAAAGTACTTCGTTCTTCCAAGATTAACGAAGAGATTCTTCTTGTTTCTCAGAAGCAGGCGTCTACAGAGGATCCGGATCCTGAGGATTTAAACGAAATGGGTACGGTCGCTCGTGTGATTCAGTCCTTAAAACTGCCGGACGACACACAGAAAGTACTTGTTGAGGGCTTGTACAGAGCCAAGGTCATCGACTATTCCGTTGACAGCTGCATTTATGCAAATGTTGAGAAAGTGCAGAAAAGTACGCTGAGCGCTCAGAAATTTGAGCCGCTGCGCCGTGCGATTCTCTCAACGTTCACCTCGTATCAGAGAAACAATAAGCGTATTAGCTCTGAACAGCTCGACAAGATTTCAGCGATTGATAATGCGTCGGAGTTTGCTGATTCGATCGCCCAGGCCCTGGTCATTCCGCCCGAGCGCAAACAATTGCTGCTCAACGAGAGCGGTGTCGGCGAACGGCTCGAACTTCTTCTTTCCATTTTGGAAGAGGAAGTGGATATTCAGCAGACAGAAAAGCGTATTCGCGGCCGAGTAAAGCGCTCTATGGAAAAGAGCCAGCGCGACTACTACCTGAATGAACAGGTTAAGGCGATTCAGAAAGAACTCGGAGAAACAGACGAAGAGTTCGAAGAGTACGAACGCAAGATCAAAGAGGCGAAGATGAGCCATGAAGGCCAGGAAAAAGCTCTGGCCGAACTCAAAAAGCTTCGCATGATGGGGCAGAACAGCGCGGAATCCAATGTGATCCGCAACTATTTGGATACGCTGATTGAACTGCCGTGGAGCAAGAAGACACGCATCAACGGCAACATGGTTAAGGCCGAAGAGGTCCTTGAAGAGGATCACTACGGGCTTGAGAAGGTCAAGGAAAGAATTATTGAATACTTGGCTGTTCAGACTCGTGTGAAAAACGTCAAGTCTCCGATTCTCTGCCTTGTCGGACCTCCCGGAGTCGGTAAGACTTCGCTCGGACAGTCCATTGCCCGAGCCACAGGCAGAAAGTTTGTACGCCTTGCATTAGGCGGCGTCCGCGACGAAAGCGAAATCCGCGGTCACAGACGGACTTATGTGGGATCGATGCCGGGGCGCATTCTGCAGAGCCTTGCCAAGAGTAAAGTCAATAATCCGCTCTTTTTGCTCGACGAAGTCGACAAGATGGGCATGGATTATCGCGGAGATCCTGCGGCTGCGCTGCTTGAGGTTTTGGACCCTGAACAGAACAACACGTTCCAGGACCATTACGTGGAAGTGGATTTCGACCTTTCTCACGTAATGTTCATCGCGACGAGCAACTCGATGAACATTCCGGCTCCGCTGCTTGACCGTATGGAAGTGATTAATCTGTCCGGCTACACGGAAGACGAGAAACGCAATATCGCAGAGCGTCACCTGATCCCGAAGCAGATGAAACTGAACGGCGTGAAGGAAAACGAGCTTCGCATCGAAGAGTCCGCGATCATCGATATCGTCCGCTACTACACGAGAGAAGCCGGCGTGCGCGGCCTTGAGCGTGAAATCAATAAGATTTGCCGCAAGGTTGTTCGCGACTTCCTGATGAAAAAAGCGAAGTCTCTTCAGGTTGTGAATTCTGAGAATCTTGAGAAGTATCTCGGTGTACGCCGCTATACATTCGGCGTGACGCACAAGCAGAACCTTGTGGGACAGGTCACGGGGCTTGCCTGGACAGAGGTGGGCGGCGATCTGCTGACCATTGAAGTCGCGACCATGCCGGGTAAGGGCAATATCACGCGTACGGGTTCGCTTGGCGACGTGATGAAGGAGTCCGTAGAGGCGGCGAGAACCGTTCTGCGTTCGAGAGCGACTCAGCTTGGCATCAGCTACAAGCAGGTTTCCGAGACGGACATTCACGTGCACTTCCCGGAAGGCGCGGTGCCTAAGGACGGTCCGAGCGCCGGTTCCGCGATCACGCTTGGTCTGGTATCCGCGATGACCGGCATTCCGGTTCGCGCTGATGTCGCGATGACAGGCGAGATCACGCTGCGCGGCGATGTTCTTCCGATCGGCGGCCTGAAAGAGAAGCTTCTGGCTGCACTTCGCGGCGGCATCAAAGAAGTGCTGATTCCGGAGGAGAATGTGAAGGATCTTGAGGAAGTTCCTGCCAACGTCAAAGAAGGTCTGGTGATCAGACCGGTTAAGACGATTGATGAGGTTCTGAGTTTCGGTCTTGAGCATTTGCCTCAGCCGCTTCCGGCGACAATTTCAACGGATCTTTCGGCTCACGACTTGAAAGTTCCGGAGCAGACTGTTCAGCCGGCCGCAGCAAGAAACTAAAGCTGAAGTAATCAAAGATGTCCCCGAGGGCGAAAGCCTTTGGGGACATTTCTTTAGGTTTTTACGGTATCGAAGATCAGGCAGGCCCACTGAGAATCGATCATAATAATTTCAAAAAGACGGCTTCTTTGATTTGAAGCCAATGAAGCGCAAAGCGGATCTTTGCGATCATTCATGAAAAAATATGTTTATTTCAAGATGATATTCGGCCGCTGCTTCTGAGGATTTTCGGCATCCGGAAAAGAATGAGCGGCAGAAGTCTTCGGAAGTCATTTTTTGACGTTTTAAGGACTTTAATTTACTGCGGAGTCGGAAATTCTATCAGTAAACTCAGCAGTATTGAGCATCGCTTTAAACTTGATTTTGGAAATGGACATGACGCAGGAAAACAGAATCGATCCCAAAGACTATGATGTACTTTCGGATGCAGAATTGCTCTTTTTCTGTCCTTACGACGAATATATTGACGCAATTGACGAAGGGACGCTGGACAAGTCTGCGTTAAAGTCGCTGCTTATGATTGCTTATTCGTTCGCATTTCTTTGCGAGGAAATTTATAAGAACAACCCGGATGAAATTGAAAAGTTCACTCAGTTAAAGCATTCGGAAGAGCCCTTTATTGAAGTGCTTTTCGGGCTGTCCGTTGAGGCTGTTCAAAATTTAGTTGCGCTTTACGGTTTAAGAGGAGAGGTCCGTTTTATTCCGGCACTCTGCGACGCTGAAACTTCCGTTAAAGACAAACTTCTGTGCATCAGAGCGTTTCTGACTGAAGCATCAAAGGCAGTGGAGCTCCAAAGACATAATCAAAGTTTCAGAAAGATTGCGGGTGTTTCCGTGAGCAAAGCTTTTTCTGCCGGTATGACTGTAACCGACACAGCGCAGTAATCCAGCGGCATCACAGGGCCCTCTTGGAATGCGGATGAAGTTCCGTGCCTGAGAGCCTGAAAAATTGCAGAACTAGAGAACTAAAAATTTAAAAATCACAAAAAATCATTTTATTTCAGTGGAATAAAATGAT
>NZ_WSRP01000042.1 GCF_009767915.1 Parasutterella muris | reverse complement strand
TGAGTGGCTCAAAAAGCTGCTCGAACTCGATGGGGGCGTATTTGTGGACACGCCCGCAATTGTACGAAACCTGCATGCATGTATGGGTGTTCGCCAATTGCTAGAAATGGGAGCACGCTCCCATGAAATCTCGCACGTGAGTGCGAGGTAGTTCATTGTTCTAATTGCTTAACTGTATTGTCCGGCACCAGTTCGTCGGAGGATTTTGGAAGCGCTTCAGCTGCGTTGACCGGTTCGTCAGGTTTGATTTTGCACAGTTCCGGTCCGTTGTCCTGAATTGTGATGATCAGCATCTGATGCGTCTGGTCATTCATCTTGGCAAGTGAGGAGAGGAACTGGTCCTCGTACTCAATTTGAGCAGGCGTTTTGAGCATGCCCGCAAGGACCTGCTGACGGTGCGCCTGACGCACCTGTTCACGCAGGTGAATCAGTTCATCTTTGGTAAGCCGCTTGTAAAGGACATAAGGTTTGTCGCGATAGCCGTCGTGCTGCATCAGAAAGCGTTCGCGAAGCGCCTTTTTCTCTTCCATAGAAAGATGCTTGCGAAGCTCGGTGCGCTCTTCGTGCGTCATTCTTCGCCAGTGATAATCGCGGTGCCGCGCGGAAAGCTTCGACCACACCTGGGCTCGGGCTCTCATATCCAGGCTGTCCCAGGGGCAGGCCTGTACCTGCGTCTCTCCCTTAGGGCTGTGCGGGTTATTGTGCTTGTGCCGATAAAACGGGCTCTGCTGCTGCACAGTTGCTGTCGTCGTCTGAGCAGAAAAAGAAATGACCGTTTCGGCGGCAGCGTCAAGTGCTGCAAACGCCGGTACGAGCAAAAGTGCGAAGTACGTGAAACGGCAAATCATAGTCAATAAGAGTCCCGGGAGTCATTTATAGTTACTAATGCTATAAAAGTTAATGCCCAAAAGGAAGAGAAATCAGTAGTATTCTTAGCAGAAAAGCGATAAATTTTGTTGCATCGTGTAATTTGAATTTTCAATAGGAGACGTAATGCAAGAAACAGAGAACATTAGAAAGGAGTCATCGACCCTGAGCTCTAAGCGTCCTCCCCGAATTCTCGTGGTGGATGACGACGGCCGCCTGCGTGATCTGCTGAGACAATTTTTAACGAATAACGGTTTTCACGTTTCGGTCGCAGAAGACGCCAATCAGATGAATCGTCTCTGGATGCGCGAACGTTTCGACGCGGTCATTCTTGACGTCATGATGCCGGGCGAAGACGGCATTTCCATTCTCAAGCGCATCCGCGCGTCAAACGACAACACTCCTATCCTGATGCTGACCGCTAAAGGCGAGGATATTGACCGTATTCTCGGTCTGGAGTTCGGTGCGGACGACTATCTGCCTAAACCCTACAATCCGCGTGAGCTGCTTGCCCGTCTGCACGCCATTCTGCGCAGACGCGAACCGGTTGATCCTCCGGGAGCTCCGAGCAAAGAAGACGAAACGGTTTCCTTCGGCAATTTCACACTGGATCTCGGTACACGCAAACTGAAGAAGGGCGACGAAGAGATTCCGCTCACAACCGGCGAATTTGCGGTGCTCAAGACCTTTGCGCGTCATCCGAGAGTGCCGCTTTCACGCGACAAACTGATGGAAATGGCCCGCGGCAGAGAATACGAAGCCTTTGACCGTTCATTGGACGTTCAGGTTTCCCGTCTGCGCAAGATCATTGAAGTCGATCCTTCCAAACCGCGCTATCTGCAGACGGTTTGGGGCTTAGGCTACGTGTTTATTCCCGACGGACAGTCCGACGGTAAGTAAAGCGATATAAAGGCTAAGCGCGGCATGGCGGATTCAAAAGACAAAGAGAGTGCGGCATCTCAATTCTTTTCCGGTTTGTTCTGGAAAACCTTCGGGATGCTGTTCATCCTTGTTCTTACCAGTGTCGGCGCTTGGCTTTACGGGCTCTCCGTCCTTGACGAAGAGCCTCGGGCGCTGAGCGCGTCTCAGCGCATTACCTCTATTACGACGCTAACCCGTTATGCACTGATCAGCGCGGATACGAGTTATCGATTCGACCTCATCATGGCTCTCGCGCAGCGCGAGGGCCTCAACATTCTTCCCAAAGAACCGAGCGATCGGGTTGAGCCGCTTGAAGGCGACCGACTCAACGATCTGATTCTGGAAAACGTGCGCTCTTCGCTTGGCAAAGATACGATGCTTGCGCGCCGCATTAACGGTATGCCGGGACTTTGGGTCAGTTTTAAAATCGACGAAGACGAGTATTGGCTCCGGTGCGAGCGATCCTCGAATCCGCCTCGTCTCGGAACGAACTGGATTTTTTGGTTCGGCGGAATGCTTTTTGTCTGTACGCTCTTTACCGTATTGCTGACGAATCGTCTGATTGATCCTTTGTCGCGTCTTTCGAGTTATGCGAGACAGCTTGGCCGAGGCATTCTGCCCGAGCCGCTGCCTTTGGACGGCCCGAGAGAAATCCGGGAAGTCAATGAAAGCTTCAACGTGATGGTTTCCGATCTGAAGCGGCTTCAAAGCGACCGCGAACTTCTTCTTGCAGGTGTCAGCCACGATCTTCGGACGCCGATTACACGTCTGCGTCTAGAAGTAGAACTCGCGCCGATTTCTGAAGAAACGCGAAACGCGATGTGCAGCGACCTTGATCAGATGGAAAGCATCGTGAAGCAGTTCATGGCGTATGTTCGTCAGGGTGAAACCGAGCTGAGCGTCGTGGATATTTCTTCTACGCTTCGCGAGGTCATCGCGGCCAACCGCCTTTCGACGCAGCCTGATGTCACGCTGAAAGTATCGATAGACGATAATCTTGAAGTGCGGGCCAATCCGACGGATTTGGCCAGAGCGATTCAAAACATGATTGTGAACGCCGGCAAGTACGGCAGAAGTACGGACGGACGGCTGAATTTAACGATTGTTCTGCGTCATCTGAAGAAGAAGAGTCTTGCCGAACTGATCGTTTCCGACGATGGAAAAGGGCTTCCTGCCAATGATTTGGAGCGTGTGTTAAGGCCGTTTGAACGCGGCGACACTGCCAGAGGCAACGCGAGCGGCACCGGTCTCGGACTTTCCATTGTGACCCGCGTCGCCAAAGCGGGTGGCGGTTCCGTGCGTCTTGTTCAGAATATTCCGAACGGTCTGAGCGTACAAATGATTATGCCGCTCGTTCCGTCCTCTTCCTTAGTTCGGCAGAGCGGCCCAAGCGGCACGGATAATCAATCCAAAGCTTAAGAACGCGCTTTGAGCAGAATCACTGCCTGAGCGACGATACCTTCTTCCCGTCCTTCAAAGCCGAGGAGTTCGTTGGTTTTGGCTTTTACATTCACGCAGTCGATCGGCAGTCTCAGAATAGAGGCAAGCGAAGCGTTGATTTGTTCCATGTAAGGTGCAAGTTTCGGTTTTTGCGCGATGATCGTGCAGTCCGCATTGACGGGCATCCAGCCCCTTTTAAGGACCAATTCCAGAGCTTCGGACAGCAAAAGCGCGCTGTCCGCACCCTTGTATTTCGGATCGGTGTCGGGAAAATGTCTGCCGATATCGCCGAGCGCCGCGGCGCCAAAGAGCGCGTCGGTTACGGCGTGCAGAAGCACATCCGCGTCGGAGTGGCCGTAAAGGCCTTTGTCATGTTTAATCGTAACGCCGCCGAGAATCAACGGCCGGCCTTCGACCAGCCGATGGACGTCATAGCCCTGGCCGATACGGTATTCATTGTGCATCATAGTGTTCCAAGATTTGTATTAAATATCTTCGCCGGCGGCTCTAGCCCTGAAGACGGCGCGCGCGAGCGCGAGATCTGCAGGACGCGTCACTTTAAAGTTTGTTGAAGAGCCTTCGATCAGTGCGGGTTTGAAGCCGGAAGCCTCCATTGCACTTGCCTCATCGGTGACGACAGCCTCAGTGTTGGAGAGTGCCTTAGTGAGCGGTCCGACCTTGAAGCACTGAGGCGTCTGAGCTGCCCAGAGTTTGTCTCGAGGAATCGTTTTGCCGATTTTGCCTGCGGCGTTCTGCTGCTTGATCGTGTCACTCACGGGAACCGCAAGGATGCCGCCTTCGTCGGTCTTTAAACAGTAATCAATCAGTTTGGCGACATCTGAGGCTTTAACGCAGGGACGGGCGGCGTCATGCGTGAGGACCCAATCGTTTGCGGAGAGTCCGGAGTATGTGATGCCGTTGCGGATACTGTCGGCTCTGCTTGCGCCGCCGACGCGAGCGATTTTGACGCGCGGGTCGGTGAACTTCAGCTGCTGACCGATTAAGTCCGAAGGAGAAATCACAATAACGAGCTGTTCGATTCTGGGCTCTTCAAGAAGAGCCGAAACGGAGTGCTCGAGCATGGTTTTACCTTCAATTAAAGCGTACTGCTTAGGAAAGTTCGTACCCATCCGGGTTCCTGAACCGGCCGCGACGACGACGGCTGCGAGCCGGAAAGAGGCTTCTTGTGTGTTCATGTGGATTCTCCGTTATCGATGGGATTCTAGCTCAAACGCCGCGATGTCTAGCCTATTTTAAAATTCGCGGCTTCTTTACCCGCGATGCGGCCGAACACCACGCATTCGGTGAGCGCGCCGCCTCCGATTCGATCTTTGCCGTGCAGACCGCCCGTCGCTTCACCCGCTGCATATAAGCCCGCAATCGACGTTCCGTCGTTTCGCAGTACTTCCGCATACTCGTTAAACGCGAGTCCGCCGCAGCAGTAATGAATGCCGAGTTTTTCCCGGCCGATGTAGTAGGGCGGCTTGTCGATCGTCTGCAAAAGAATCGGCTTTGCGAAATCCTCATCCTTTTGGCAACGCACAAACTCGTTATAGCGGTTCAGTGTTTCTTCAATGTTTTCTGCGGGGCAGCCGATCAGTTTGGCGATTTCTGCTGTATCAGCGCATTTATAGACAGATCCGTCCTCGAGTTTTGTCTCCACCGTCAGACTCTTTTTCGACTTGGCGTCCGTGATTGCCCAAAGAGTTCCATTGGACTGCTTTAAAAGTTCTTTCTGTATGACGGCGTGCGCATTGGCTTCATTGACAAAACGTCTGCCTTCCTGGTTGACGTAGATATCGGCTCCGGAGTAATTCAGCATGCGTCCGCCGAGATAGCAGATCAGCTGGATGTGTTCAAGATCTTTGACCATCGCATTCAGCGGTTTCGCAAGCGAGATCGCGTCTCCGGTCGCGCCGTCAAGGCCTCGTCCGGTCGGATTGGCGGTTGAGCGCATGGCAGGGCTGATATTTCGGTTGACAGCGCGGCACATGCTGATGTTTCCCGTAAAGCCTCCGCAGGCAAGAATCACCGCTTTAGAGCGAATGTATTCTACGTTTCCTTCCGGTGTGCGCATCACAACACCTTCGACCGCGCTTCGGTCCGCATAAGTGAGCAGATCGTTCACGCGGTGCGAGAAGATAAACCGCACTCCGAGTTCGCGAGCGCGCTGATTCAGATGCGTGATGTAGTTGAGTCCGTTGGCGCCGCTGTGTGAGATAAAGCTGCAGA
Source organism: Parasutterella muris (assembly GCF_009767915.1). Lineage (GTDB taxonomy): Bacteria > Pseudomonadota > Gammaproteobacteria > Burkholderiales > Burkholderiaceae_F > Parasutterella > Parasutterella muris. Next base: position 16,556 of record NZ_WSRP01000042.1, on the reverse strand, counting down.
CACTGAGGGAGCCGACGGGAAGGTAGGGCTCGGGGTTCCAGCGGACACCCATGCTTTCAAGCCAATCCATAGCGGATTCGCTTTCTTTCATCAGAATTTTTAAAAGCTTCGCGTTGGCCTCAGGTCCGCCGATGACCAGGCTTTCTTTGACCGCATCCTCGACGGTGGTTTTAATTCCGTAGAGCTTGAGCCGCTTTTCGGAAACCGCGCAGAAGGATCCGCTTGCGACTCGGGAGTGGCCGCCGAGGATGGGGAGCTTTTCTATCACTAAGACGTTTTCCGCGCCGTTTTCACGAGCCGATACTGCTGCTGAGAGTCCGGCAAGTCCGGAGCCGACAATGACGACGTCCCAAAGGCGAATGCCGAAGGGAGAGGCAGCAGCCGCGCTCGTTGTTACAGCGCCAAGCGCCAGCGAAGCGCCGAGGCTGAGCAGATTTCGCCTACGCATCCTGCTGATCCTCTTCCTGAATTAAGATCAGCGCCCGCGTGATTTCGGCGACAGAGCTGAGTTCAAGCTTTTCTGCCGCATGTCCGCGGTGCATTTTGACCGTTGCCAGAGAAAGTCCTAGTTTGTCGCCGATTTCTTTATTGGTGAGTCCGTTCACGACTAAATGCAGGACTTCTTTTTCACGTGCGGTCAGGTGGCTGTAACGGCGTTTGAGTTCCAATCTTTCTTTTGCTCTGCGGCTTCTGCTGAAGCCGAGTTCCACCGCCTTTTCCACTTCAGCGTTGAGCCGCTCAGGGTCGGCCGGTTTTTCAAGGAATGTCACCGCGCCTTTTGCCATCGCGTTAACTGCCATTTCAATGTCGCCGTGACCGGAAAGGAAAATAATCGGGAAGTGCTTATAGCCGCGTTCAATCATAATCTGCTGAACTTCCAGGCCGGTAAAGTTCGGCATACGAAAGTCCAAGACCAAACATCCCGGAACGTCCAGATCATCCGAGCGCAGGAATTTTCCCGGTGAGTCATAAGCGACAACTTTCCAGCCCATCGTCTGAAGATAAATCTGGGTGGAGAAGAGAAGACTCGCGTCGTCGTCCACCAGGCGGATCAGCGCTTCGCTTTTATTCATTGTTCATTTCCTTTTGTTTTAATCGGTCAATCAGCAGCTCGGCGATGACGCCGCCTTTTGGTCTGCGTTTAAAGTGCAGACTCGCGCCGTGCATGTCTGCGATTTCTCTGACGATCGAGAGACCGAGCCCCAAGCCTTCGGCTTTTGTTGACTCGGCAGCATGTTCGAGCCGCTCGAAAGCGTCTTCATTGAGCTCTTCACCGTTGTTCCAAATCGTGAGATTCCATTTACTGCCTTTTTCCGTCAGTTCAATTCCGACTTTAGGTTTCTTTACGGCTTTGCTCGCGCTCGCCGCATTACGAATGAGATTCAGAATCAGCAGCTCCAAAGACAGCGGGTCGGCCAGCACATGCGCGGAGAGGCCGTTCGTAATGAACGGGACCAGGGTCTGCGCGTCTTCCTGCTGATGGAAGGTACGGATGGCTTTTTCCACGATCAGATTGAGCTGACAGGGCATCTGCGGCGCCTGTTCCTTGCGCGCGAATTTGCGCACTGAATCGACGATCATTGAGATGCGTTTTGTTTCTGCACTGATGTTGTCGATGATCTGCTTGGACAGATCGTCGCTTTCGAGACTGCCCTTCAGTCTGACATTGAGCACCGCGGCGTAATTAAGGAGCGCGCCTAAGGGCTGCTTTAATTCGTGCGCAATGATGTTGGACATCTGAGAAATCACGCCGGATCGTTCGATATGCGAGAGGCGCTTTCGTCCGGCGATTGCTTCTTTCTCCGCTTTTTCCTTCGCTTTAATCGCGCTGCTCAGTTCCAGCGTCCGCTGATCAACCAAGCGGTGAACGCGCAATTCATTTGCGATTAAAAACAGGAGAATCAGTGTGAGGATCAGCAGTTCGGTTTTATAGCGAAGGAGCAGCGCGCCCGGTGATGTGTCGCGCAGATTTTTGTACATACCAAAACGCAGCCGCCTCATTAAGTCGATTGCGCCGATATAGTCACCGGTAGCCGACCACTCGCTTTCCTCGGTCGGCGGCATGGCAAAGAGCGCACGAATAAAGTCTTTGACGACAGCGTCCGGGGTTCCCTTGAGTGAACTTATCACGAAGCCCGGATAAAGATCTTTCGTTGATCGCCTGCAGTAGAGGGATGCGGCGTCATCCGCTTTATAAAGCGCGACCGGTTTTACGGCGCCGGGGGAGAGCAGACCGTCTCCCTCAAGCATTTCGAGGTAACAGGTCGGGAGGATGCCGACGTCGCTCGCGCCCGAAATCACCTCTTCAATAATTTTGAGAGGATGGTCGCGAACGAAACTTGCGGCTTTAAAAAAGTTATCCGAAGAAAATCCGTGCCGCTCGATTTCGCCAAGCGCGGACCACCAGCCGATCAAAGAGGTGGGATTTTGGGCTGTTACAGTTTTATCCCGCATGTCTTCAAGGGTTCGGATATCTGAGCGGTCGCCTCTCGTGATGAAAAGCGCGCCGTTGTCTCCGCCGGAATTATTCGAGTAGATGCTTTTCAGCGTGGCGATGTCATGGCTGCCGTACTGAGGAGAGGTACTGAGCATAAGGTAGATCTCAGCGGGCGCCATGAGAAAATCCGGTTTGAACTGCTGCAGTTCGACCTCAAGATTTGCGGACGATATGGTGATAAGCGAGAGGTTATACCGATCTCCGAGTGTTTTTTTGAGATATTCAAAGGTCGGGAATACGGTTCTCTCTTTAACTTCTTCCGCGACAGAGCCGATATAACCGATTGTGATATCCGTTTTATCGGGTGCAGAAAGTCCCTCAGCGGAGCATACCGCCGAGAGAAGCAAAGACACAATAAAACAGGAAAGTCGTTTCACAAATCAAGGAATTTCGGTTTGATTTGTTATTTTCGCAAAAGCGAAGAATTTTGACCTGCTGGTTTTCCTTGATATTTTTATGAGATATTTCAGAAGAGGTGGGGGTTTTAGGACGAACTGCTAATAAAAAACCGCCCAAAGGCGGTCTTGTCGTGCAATACGTTAATTAACCTCTGTATTTGTCAAGGTCATAGAAAATATCTTCCTGCGGCAGACGGGATTTCGGACGAGTGCGGTTGTGATCGTCTTCAGCGTCATAGCCGAGTGTGACAAGCAGAACAGAGCGGGCGCCGTACATGTCAAGGTTCAGCACTTTGTCCATCGCCGCTTCATCAAAACCTTCGATCGGCGTTGAATCAATGCCCATAGAGGAAGCACCGTAAAGAAGGGCTGTCATTGCGATGTATGCCTGTTTCTTTTCCCAGTTGAGGGTTTCGCCGACCTGCTCACGCAGGTTAATGAAATACTGACGGCCGTCATAGATTTCCTTTGCCGCTTCTTCGTTGGCGACTCTGCCGTCCTTTGTTTCCTGCTCCAGTAGGCGGTGCTGATATTTGTCAGACAGGCCGTTGCGAACAGCGATCAGGACAAAGTGTGAGCACGTATCTAGGCGAGGCCAGTTGAAATCAGCAACTGCGGGACGAATACGTTTTTTTGCTTCTTCCGATGAACCGGTCAGGAAAATCCACGGCTGGCTGTTGACGGAAGAGGGCGCAAGCTGAAGAATTTTTTTAAGCTTGTCGAAATCCTCGGCTGAGATTGACTTGGACGGGTCAAACTTTTTAGCGGTAAATCGCTTTTCAGATAATTCAAGGAAATCCATTATTCGTTTCTCCAACGTTTAAAAGCAGATGACTGAGTATAGACGTCTTTTGCGCTTTGAGCGTATAGAAAAAGTGCAGTCTGTCGGCTATCCGCTGAGATTTATCGGTCGATGTTATTCAGGAGAAGCACTTTGGCATTGGTCAAACAAGCCTGCATTCGTTAGACTTTTCATATGCGAAACAAATGAAAGCTTTTTTCGGCAAAAAAGTCAGCAATGAAAAGAATACTGGTAACAGGAGCAGACGGCTACATCGGCAATGCGATGGTGCTTGCGCTGCTGAACTATACAAAGCAGTTCGTCGTGCGTGCGGCGGCGCAGAAAGAGTTCGTGCTGAACTCAAAATCCTTTGAAACGGTGCGTCTGGCAAGTTTGGAAGATACTCCGGACTGCCAGAAAGAGTTCGCAGACTGTGACGCCCTCATTCATTGCGAGACTTATGAAACGCTTCGCCAAGGCGGTGACTGGCTCGAAGAAAGCGCTCTGCACAGAATTCATGTGCTCGGTTCCGTCCATTTAGCCAGAGAAGCCTATCGTGCAGGTATCCGCCGCTTTATTTTTATCAGCACGGTTGAAGTGAACGGCGCGTCCACACCGGAGGGAAAGAAATTCTTTGCCGATTCGCTGCCGCGCCCGAGAACTTTGTTCGGCCGTTATATGCATCAGACGGAGAAAGCGATTCAGCAGGTCGGAGAGGAGTCCGGTCTTGAAGTCACGATCATTCGCGTACCGATGGTTTACGGGCCGGGCTGCTCCAATCTTTTTAGTTTTGCCCGCAAGCTGGTTGAATACTGCGTGCCGCTGCCTCTGCTGTGGTGTTCCAAGAACAAGCGCTCGCTTTTATCGATTGATAATCTGACGGACTTCGTGATTAAGTCGCTGGTTCATCCCGCGGCAGCCGGTGAGACCTTTCTGGTTAGTGACGGGCATGATTTGTCGGCGGAAGAGTTTTTCTGTCTGCTCGCCAAATCGCATCGCCGTCCGCCGCTTCTTTGGCCGTTCCCTCCGCTTTTTCTTCGTCTCTTCAACAGTTACATCGGTCGCCAGGCCTGGGAGGATTTCCTTTTTAAGAACCTGGTCGTCGATATTAAAAAGAACATGATTCTTCTCGGCTGGGAGCCTCCGCTGAGTGTGGAGCAGTGCTTCCGCAGGTCCTGGGATGAGCGTTCCGTGGCAGGAACCTCGCATCGCTCGAATTAGAGCATTAGGCGCGAGAAGTCTTTCTTCGGCGTGTACTATAGCCTCGACAATCCTTAATTAGACTAGAAGAAATGGGCGTACTGATTCAAATTATGCTGGCGACACTGCTCTCGTCAGTGCTTTCGATTATTTTGGCCGGGCTGATCAGCTTTAAGTTTCTGGACCAGTACATGAGCAAGATGCTGTGTATTTCAACCGGACTTCTGATCACGGTGGCGTTCACGCATCTTCTTCCGGAAGCGTTTGAAATTCATGAGAATGCGGTTTCTATCGGTTGGACGCTTCTCGTGAGTGTCTTATTCCTTTTTGGTATTGAGTATTACTTCAACAGCCACCACAGCCACACTGATCACGAGGGCACGGTGGTCAGCGAAATGATTGAGAACAGTCGTAAAGGCGCAAAGGGCGGCAATGCAATTCTGATCGGAGATGCATTCCACAATCTGACGGACGGCATTTTGATTGCGAGCGCCTTCATGGTGAGCAACAGCCTCGGCTGGATTACGGCATTTGCGATTATGGCGCATGAAATCCCGCAGGAGGTTGGAGATTTTATGGTTCTGCTGCATTCCGGATTTGAGCGCGCCAACGCTCTGATGTGGAACATCATTTCAGGTCTGACGTCTATGGTTGGCGGCTTGTTCGGCTACTTCCTGCTCGATAAAGTGGAGTGGATGGTGCCGTATGCGTTTGCGATCGCGGCCGCGAGCTTTATTTATATTGCGATGTCGGATCTTCTGCCGGAAATCGCCAGAAAAGAAAAGGCAGAAAGTTTTCTGATCCAGATGCTGTTTATTTTGATTGGTGTCGCAATCGCGGTAGCTGCAACCGGTTCAATGCACGCTCATTAATATCGTTCAGCGGGGAAAGAATCATAAAAGCGCAGGAGGGTTTTAGTAATTCTCCTGCGCTTTGCGCATCTGAATCAGCCGTGCGTAAAAATCAATCCGTGACGACCGGGTTCTCTTCAAAATCGATCCACTGACTGAAAGATCCGGGGTAGAGACGAGAGCCGAACAGTCCACAGTAGTCCATGGCAAAAAGATTGACGCTTGCGTTTACGCCGGAACCACAGGAGTGGATGACCTGCTTTGGAGATTTTCCGTTTAAGAGTGCAAGGAATTCTTTGCGCAGCTCCGGAGCGGATTTAAAGAAACCGTTTTCATCAAAACATTCGGATCCGCTTCTGCAGACGGCTCTGGGGATGTGTCCTGCTTTATGGTCGATTGTTTCTCCGATGCCGTGGAATCGTGTTTCAGGACGTGCGTCAATCAGCATGAATTCATGTGTCTTCAGATTATCCTGAACCTCTTTCATTTGGACAGGAACTTCGAGCGCTTCATGCTCCGTGACGGACTCTGAGGGCTGAGGTTCCAACGGAGTGCCGGTAAGCGGCAGGTTTTTCAGTTTCCAGCCTTTAAGGCCGCCGTTCAAAACGGCGACACGTTCATATCCGAGCCAGCGCAGCTCATACCAGAGACGCGTGGAAAAGCCGAGGCCGCCCTGATCATAGATAACGATCTGCTTAGAGGAATCGACGCCGAAAGCCTGCATATTCTTTTCAAACGCGGCCCGATCCGGCATCGGGTGCCGCCCTGTTCCTTTGGCGACTTTGCCGGTCACGTATTTGTCAAAGTCAATAAAGACGGCACCGGGGATGTGTTCGACTGCGTAATTCTTTTTGCCGATATCCGGTTCGGTAATGCTGCAGGAAGCGTCGAGCACAAGCAAATTGTCGGATTTGGAAATTTTCTGATTAACCAGAAGCGCATGAAGTTCATGCGGTTCGATGAGTGTGGTGTAAATCATTGCCTGACCTTTGAATTTAATATTCAGGATTTTATTACCGGCAATTTCTCAGTACAACGCAATGCGAATCGTATTCGGAAGGCAAGTCGTCAGTCTCATTTTGATTTTATGAAGCTGCCGCATCTTCTGAGACTGTTAAATTCATGAAACAGTCTCTAAAACTACCGATTCTTTGGTATTTAGGTGCCATATTGTAAGAATAGGACGATAATCGCAGCAATTTGTCATATTATCTAGCCATATCATCAGTAGAATTTGCATTGATTAAAAAGAACATCGGAATATGAGCAAGCAAAACAGCGCAAACGCGTCGGATGACGACATTAAAGAAATGAGCTTTGAAGCCGCACTCAAGGAGCTCGAATCTCTCTCTGAAAAAATGAGTCAGGGCGGACTTTCTTTGCAGGAGTCTGTCGAGGCCTACTCTCGCGGCGCAAAACTGAAGCAGCATTGTTCGCAGCTTCTGAAGGCAGCTGAAGAAAAAATCCGAGTCATCGACGCTGCGATGAAAGAAGATGACATTGAAGAGCTCGATGACGACGGTCTATTCTAGTTAAATATGATGTCCTCAGCCTTTAATGATTGGGTTAAGACCCGACAGGCGCGTGTAGAAGAGACCGCTTGCAAAAATCTCCCCAAGGCCGACTTATTTCCCGAGCCGCTTCATGAAGCGATGCGTTATTCGGTGCTCGGAGGCGGAAAAAGAGTTCGTCCACTGCTGGTGTATGCCGTCGGCGAAATGCTTGGGGCAAAGTCCTCTGATCTTGATCTGACCGCACTCGCGATTGAATGTGTTCACTCTTACTCATTGATCCATGACGATATGCCGTGCATGGACAACGATATGCTTCGTCACGGCAAACCCACGACGCACGCGCGCTTTGGTGAAGCGATGGCGATGCTTGCGGGTGACGCGCTTCAGCCGGAAGCCTTCTGCATCCTGAGTAAGACCGAACTGCCCGCCGAACGTAAGGTTCTCCTGGTAGAGCACTTGGCGCAGGCCTCATCCACACGAGGAATGTGCGGAGGGCAGGCGATCGATCTCTCGATGGTCGGTAAAAAGATGACGCTTGAAGAGCTTCGCCGCATGCATGCGATGAAAACCGGCGCGCTTCTTCTGTGTTCCGTGCTGATGGGCGCGGCCTGCGGCAAAGAAAGAGCTGACGAAGAGGCGATACTTGCATCGCTGAAGGAATACGGAACCGCGATCGGTCTTGCTTTCCAGATTGTTGACGATATCCTTGATGTCACGGCCGATACGGCGCTTTTAGGAAAGACGGCAGGAAAGGATGCGAAGGAAGATAAACCGACTTATGTCAGTCTGCTCGGGCTCGAATCCGCAAAAGAAATGGCCAAAGAACAGTACGAGAAAGCCTGTCATGCCTTAGAGCAGCTTCCCGACGATCTTCCCGGAAAAGAAAGACTTCGTGAGATCGCGTATTTCATTGTGGGAAGGAATTACTAGCGGGATTAACGATGAGCACACTTTTAGAAAACATCAACAGTCCTGCCGATGTCAAGAAGCTCACGATGCCGGAGCTCAAGCAGCTTGCGCGTGAGCTGCGCGAATTTATTATCGAAAGCGTTTCCAAGACCGGCGGACATCTCTCGTCCTCCTTAGGATGTGTTGAACTCGCGATCGCGATTCATTATGTATTTGAGACGCCGGAGGACAGACTGATTTGGGACGTCGGTCATCAGGCGTACGCGCACAAGATTCTGACGGGAAGAAGAGACCGCATGTTGACGCTTCGTCAGTACAAAGGGCTCTCGGGCTTTCCCAAACGCAGCGAAAGTCCTTATGACGCTTTCGGAGCAGGACACTCTTCAACTTCAATTTCCGCCGCGCTTGGCATGGCGGTAGCCGCTCGAGCGCAGGGCAAAACAGACCGCAGTCATGTGGCTGTCATCGGTGACGGCGCAATGACGGCCGGTATGGTTTTTGAAGCGCTGAACTGTGCCGGAGATATGAAGGATATTCGTCTCCTCGTGATTCTCAACGATAACGACTGCTCGATTTCCGCTCCGGTCGGCGCGCTGAATAAACACTTCACAAAGCTGATGAGCGGAAGGTTTTACGCTCAGGCCCGAGACATCGGCAAAGCCATTGTTCGGCCTTTCCCGAAACTCTTTGATTTAACGAGAAGGGCGGAGGAATACAGTAAAGGCATGGTGTCTCCTCAGTCGACGCTCTTTGAAGAATTCGGACTGAATTACCACGGACCGATTGACGGGCATGATCTTGAGGCCTTGATTCCGGTCCTTCAGAACATGAAGGCGCTTCCCGGTCCGCTTGTTCTGCACGTAGTGACGGAAAAGGGCCGAGGCTATGAACCGGCGGTGCACAATCCGACCAAATATCACGGGATTTCGCCCTTTGATGCCTCCAAAGGACTTGTGAGCTCACCGCACGCAAAAACCTATACGGAAGTGTTCAGTGACTTCCTGATGGACATTGCCAAAGAGGACGAGCGGGTGGTCGCGATTACTCCGGCGATGGAAGAAGGATCCGGATTGGTTGAATTCGCCAGGACTTATCCCAAGCGTTTCTTTGACGTGGCAATTGCCGAGCAGCATGCCGCAACCTTTGCCGCAGGGCTGGCAGCCGAGGGTTTAAAACCGATTTGCTGCTATTACTCGACATTCTCCCAGAGAGCATTTGATCAGATCGTGCATGATGTCGCGCTGCAGAATCTTCCGGTGCTCTTTGCGATGGATCGCGGAGGACTGGTTGGCGCTGACGGCGCAACACACCACGGATCTTTTGATTTGTCGTTCCTGCGCTGCATTCCCAACATCGTGATCATGGCGCCTTCCAACGAAAACGACTGCAGACAGATGCTGTATACGGGTTATATGCTTGATCAGCCGGTTGTTGTGCGCTATCCGAGAGGCAAAGGGCCGGGTGTTCCGATCGAAAAGCAAATGCATGCCATAGAGATAGGAAAAGCTGTGAAAGTCCGCAGCTGCGGGGCTGCCGCAGGCAGGAGATGCGCCATTCTCGCGTTTGGCAGCATGGTTGAAGAAGCGCTTCAGATTGCCGATGAAATTGACGCGACGGTCTATGACATGCGTTTTGTGAAGCCGATTGATCGGCAGGCAGTGACCGAAGCGGTTAAAGAGCATGACTTAGTCGTCACAATGGAGGAGAATGTTGTCATTGGCGGTGCCGGAGACGCATGCCTTGAAACTCTTGCCTCCGAGGGTATTAAAGCGGACGTGCTTCAAATTGGAATTCCGGATCGATTCATTGAGCAGGGTACGCAAATGCAACTCTGGCATGATTGCGGCATGAATAAAGAAAGCGTTTTAAAGCAAATACAGGAAAGACTCAAACTTGAGCAAGCGGAGCCTTAAATGGAATTTTTGAAAGATGCAGATCTGAGAAAGCTGAACACCTTTGGCGTTAACGCCCGTGCGGCCTACTTCGCTGAAGTTAAGTCGATTGACGACTTGATTGCGGTGCGCGAGGAGATGCTGAAAAATCCAGTCGAATCTTTTATGGTGCTCGGCGGAGGCTCCAATGTTTTGTTTAAGGAAGATTATCCGGGTCTGGTTCTGCGGATGATGATTCCCGGCATGGATATTTTCCATGAGGACGCGGACTCTTACGTTGTCAAGGCGGGCGCCGGTGAAGTCTGGCACAGTTTCATTGTTCGTTTGCTGGACGCCGGAATTGCAGGACTTGAGAATCTTGCACTGATTCCGGGCACGGTCGGTGCGGCTCCCATTCAGAATATCGGGGCCTACGGCGCTGAAGCCGCTGAACGGATTGAATCTGTTGAGGTTTTTGATATCAACAGCGGAGAAATCCGAGAGCTGACGACGGAAGAATGTGACTTCGGATATCGCAGCTCGATTTTCAAGAAAAAAGAAAACCATCATCTCATTATCACGGGTGTGACGTTCCGTTTCCCGAAGAAATGGCAGCCCAACATCGGCTATAAAGCTTTGGCTGAAGAAATCGAAATCAACCGTTTCCCCGAATTACGGCCTGAAGACGTGTTTTCCTGTGTAGTCGCACTGCGCAGAAGAAAACTTCCGGATCCTTCGAAGGTTGGCAATGCAGGCAGCTTCTTTAAGAATCCGACTGTCGAGCGCGATCTGTTTTCGAAGCTTCTGAGAACGAATCCCTCCGTGGTTTCTTATCCGCTTGCGGGCGGCAAGTACAAGCTTTCGGCGGCCTGGCTTATTGAACAGGCCGGTCTGCGCGGCTACCGTATGGGCGATGTTGGAGTTTGGGAAAAGCAGCCGCTTGTTCTTGTTAACTACGGACATGCTACCGGTGAAGATATTTATGCACTTGCGCAGGACGTGCGTCTTCGTGTCAAGAACTGCTTCTCGATCAAGCTTGAACCGGAAGTCAATATTATTTAATCAGATTTTGTTCAATTTATTCGGCGCCCATTGCGGCGCCATATTTTTTGAACGAGACTTTGTGATGTCGTCTAAATAATTCCTAGCTCCTTTCCAATGTCCCGTCTATATGGCGTTACGCGGTTTTGGGATCGAGACTCGAACAGCGCCAGCGGCTCCGATTTACGAAGAAAAAACTTAATAAAAACTAAGATAATTTCCCTATATTCATTTGTCATTTTCTTGTGTATTTTGTCCGTTGCCTATGAGATGAATAACTAAATGACCAAAGAACAGCAGACCACACCAGGAGGAATCACCCGCGCAGTATGTGCTTGCGCGTTCGCTTTGTTCCACCTGCTTTCTGCTGAAACTCATGCGTCCGTCAAAAATCAGCCGACCGTGCGTCTGGCGGTAGTGAACACCTTCGGAAATAACTTTTCTGTTCGCTATTTCAACGGTACGGTCAACGCAATCGCGAAATCGCTGGACGGGCGCCGTCTCATCGTCCAGCTCTACAATCAGGACGAATATCTAAAAGCGGCTAAAGAGAACAAATTTGATCTTTCTATTGCTTCGAGCGGTCTGACAGCAGTCATGATGGATACGCTCGGCGGGACTCCGCTTCTGACCCTTGTGCACGCAAGAACGCCGAACCCGAACAAGGCCAACGGCGGCGTCATTATCGCCAACGCGAAGAATGGCAATATCAATAGCATAAGAGACTTAAAGGGCAAGAGTCTTGTTGTGATGAGTAAAAAGGCTTTTGCGGGCTACATGATTCCCATGCACGAGCTTGAGCGGCAGGGTCTGAATCCGGAAAATACCTTCCGCAGCATCACGGAAGCGCGCGAACCAATGACACGCCTTGCGGAGAAGGTGAGGGACAACGAGTTCGATGTCGCCTTTTTAGCCAGCTGCGTACTCGAAAATATGGAGCAGGAAGGCACTCTGAAACCGAACGAGATCAAGGTCATCAATCCTCAAAACAGTGCGGACTTTTACTGTCAGCATTCCACGGAACTGTATCCGGGTTGGATTCTGTCTGCTCGCTCGAGCCTGCCGGCGACAATGGTGCGAAAGATCGTAATTTCGCTTCTGGAAATGCCGGTCGGAAAATCCAACGGCGAATACTGGACCATTGCAAACGATTATCAGGAAATGAACACTCTGCTGCGCCGAATGGAGCAGAGAGAATTCATGGAAAGGGATATTCCCTGGCTGATCAGGCGTTATAAGCACTACATTCTTTCGGCTGTTCTCTTCCTTTTATTTATTTTGGCAAATTGGATGTACCTTGCTTATGCCGTTCGCAAGCGGACGAAAGAGCTGAAGGACACGGTGGAAGAGAACCTCGCCTTTGAAAGAGAAAACTTAAAAATTAAAGATCGATTTGAGTCGTTACAGCGCGTTAACTCGATTGCCATGATTTCCACCATGGTGGCTCATGAACTCAAGCAGCCGCTTGCCGTCATCAACAACTATGCCGAAGGGCTGGGAAGAAGAATCACGAAGGGCCGCTTTAAAACGCCGCAGGAAATTCTGCCGATTATCGAAGAGATTCGCAGCGAGGGGCAACGAGCATCAAGTATTATCGATCTCGTAAGAAGATTCGGAAAAAAGGATAAGCACGAAAGACAGACATTCGATCTGGGTGATTTAACCGCCGAGACTGTTGACATGCTTATTCGTGTCGGAACGCTGACAACCGGCTACGAATTAAAGTGCGGCAAAAACATTCTGGTGACTGCAGATCGTTTAAACATTGAGGTAGTTATCATTAACCTCATTAAAAACGCTGTGGAAGCCTGCCGAGCTGAAGCGAGCCCGATGGTGGTCATCAGTGTTTCCGCCAAAGATCAGGATGCCGAGATCATTGTCGAAGACAACGGTCCAGAAATTTCGGACGAACAGTTTGAAAAAATGAAGTTTGTCGGGAACTCGACTAAAAAAGACGGACTCGGCTTGGGCCTTGCCATTGTGCATGAACTGATTGAAGCGCATGGCGGCTCTCTGGTACTGAAGAGAAAAAAAGAAGGAGGCTTGATTTGTGTCGTTCGGCTTCCGAGATGTGAGGAGAAGGAGTAAATGGATTTAAAACAAATTCAGGAGCAATGTTTAGTTCGCATCGTTGATGATGATGAGGCGATGCGAAAGTCGTGGAATTTCCTCATTGAAGGAGAAGGTTGGAAAACGAGCTGCTATGCAGGCGCTTTCCGCTTCCTGGAGGAAGACGACGACAGCCTTCCGGGGTGCGTGATTCTTGACGTTCGCATGCCGAACATGAGCGGCATTGAACTTCAGCGCATCATGGGCATTCAGAGCAACCACCTTCCGATCATTTTTGTTTCCGCGCACGGCGATATTGATATGGCAGTACAGGCGCTTAAAGACGGAGCATTTGATTTTCTGCCGAAACCGGTGAGCGCGGAGCGTCTGCTCGCGGCTATTGAAAAAGCCTGTTTAATCAGCTGTGAACTGCATGAGAGCGAACAGAGAGAAAAAGCAGCAAGAGATAATTTCAATTCTCTGACGCAGCGCGAGAAAATGGTCGCGCGCAAGGTAGCGCTCGGACTTCTCAATAAACAGATCGCCGACGAGCTTGATATCAGCGAAAAGACCGTTCAGGCGCATCGCGGCGCGGTCTGCCGTAAACTTGGCGTCAAGAGCGCGGTTGGTGTCGCGGCAATTCTTCGCATCATTCACGAAGATGCCGGCGACGGAGAAATCGCAAGATAAAGGAAAGGCCGGGAAGAACCCGGCCTCTGAGTTTGTTTTACTCGTCAAGCTTTCCAAGAAGCAGATATTCCATAATCGCTTTTTGGATATGCATACGGTTTTCAGCTTCATCCCAAACGACCGACTGAGGACCGTCAATCACTTCTGCTGAGACTTCCTGTCCGCGGTAAGCAGGCAGACAGTGCATGAACATAGCGTCCTTTTTTGCGGCGCTCATGACTTCAGGCGTCACTTGCCAGCGGGCAAAGTTGCCTAAACGCTTTTCATTGTCTTCATCGTATCCGGTGGATTTCCAGGTGTCTGTTGTGACGATATCGACACCGGCGGCCGCTTCCATCGGGTCCTGGAAAAACTCCAGGCAGCTTCTGTCCTTAGGCAGCTGAGATGTATTGAGCTTAAAGCCGATCGGGGCCGAGATATTGACCTTGAATCCCAGAATCGAAGCAGCGTTCAGCCAAGAGTACAGCACGTTATTAGCTGCGCCGATCCACGCGACGGTTTTTCCGGTAATCGGACCGCGCTGTTCCATGTACGTCATGATGTCGCCCATGATTTGGCACGGATGCGATTCATTGGTCAGGCCGTTAATCACAGGCACCAGGGAGCAGCTCGCAAACTCTTCCAGTCTCTCATGCATCGCGGTGCGGATCATGACGATGTCGACCATGCGTGAGATGACTCTAGCGGTGTCCTGCATGGATTCCGCGTTGCGCAGCTGCATGTCGGCGCTGTTGAGGTAAATGCAGGTGCCTCCGAGCTGATCGAATCCGGCTTCAAAAGAAACGCGTGTTCGAGTGCTCGCCTTTTCAAAAATCATGGCAAGCACTCGGCCCTTAAAGGGACGGTAGATTTCACCGGATTCGAAGCGGCGTTTTAAGTACAGACCGCGCTTTAAGATGTAATCAAGCTCTTCAGCAGAAAAGTCTTTGATTGCAAGGAAATTTTTGTGCATTCCACACCTGTTTAGATCTTGGGAAGAGCAAGGAAGGCGCGGATGACCGGCGTAATGCGCTTAACGATTTCATCGGCTTCAGCCTCTGTCAGAATCAGCGGCGGAACCAGGCGAATCACGTTGCCTGCTGTCACGCTGAATGTCAGACCGGCTTTAAGAGCGGGTTCTAAAATATCGTGCGCGTCACGATCAAGCACAATGCCGAGCATCAGCCCCTTGCCGCGGATCTCCAGAACACCGGAGAAACCGTTTAAGGATTTGGACAAGGCTTTTTTAAGCTTCTTGCCGACTTCGAAGGCGTTGTCGACGAGCTTTTCTTCTTCAATGATGGAAAGCGTTTCAAGCGCGGCGCGCATGGCAAGCGGGTTGCCGCCGAAGGTGGAGCCGTGGTTGCCGGGTTTGAGGATGTTGGCTTTTTCGCTGACAACAACCGCGCCGACGGGAACGCCGCCCGCAAGACCTTTGGCAAGCGTCATGACATCCGGTTTGACTTCAGCCCACTGATGAGCGAACCATTTGCCGGAGCGTCCGACGCCGGACTGGATTTCGTCGCACATCATAAGGATGTCGTTCTGATCGCAGAGTTCTCTGAGACCGCGCATGTAGCTGAGTTCAAGCGGAATTACGCCGCCTTCGCCGAGAATCGGTTCAAAGAGGATGGCAACGACGTTTTTGTCTTCCTTGACGATCTTCTCGACTTCTTCGAGATTACCTTCTTCAACAGGAATGAAGCCCTCTGTGTAAGGAGAGAAGTCCGCTTTGACCGAGGGGTTGCCTGTCGCCGACAGAGTCGCGATGGAGCGGCCGTGGAAGGCGTGCTTCATGACGATAATGTGGGGTACGTCGATTCCTTTGAGGTGTCCGAATTTACGAGCGATTTTGATGGCGCATTCGTTGGCTTCGAGACCGCTGTTGCAGAAAAAGACGGCGTCCAGACCGGAGTGTTCGACGAGTTTCTCGGCTACCTGTTCCTGAAGATCGATGTTGAAATAGTTCGAGCAGTGGATCAGTTTCGCGGCCTGATCTGAAATCGCTCTGACCAGACGGGGATGAGCATGACCGACCGAATTAACAGCGATTCCGGCAAGGGCGTCAAGATATTTATTTCCTTCCTTATCCCAGAGCCAGACTCCCTGTCCGTGATCAAAAGAAATGGGAAGGCGCCCGTAGTTGTTCATCAAATGCGACATGTCGATGTGTCCTGTCAAAAAGAATTGTTATCGAGATTGAGTTTATCTTTGTATTATAGGTCGAGCATCCTGCGGCGTTTAATGAATTCTGCGGAATTCTCCGTGCGTAAGCGCGGGGGTGGATAGCGGCCGGCCGAATGTCAATTCGGCCGTTGATTTTTGATATATCTCTCGATAATGGCAGTTGTTGCTCCGTCTCCAACTGAAATTACACAGTAACTTTTTGTCCAAAAGCGTTTGCCCCAAAGCATCCTTCGATTCTGATTGAAGAATTCTTGCCGATTTTTCAGAGATGATATGGTTTTTAGTTTATTTGAAAGGCAAATTGTCGGAGGCTAAGAGATCAATAGATGAACATGATCTTCTTCTCCCGAGCACTCCAAAGGCCTGACTTGATCCCGTTGACACAAGTCAGCAAAAATTTCCCTAGATCGTTGATGAAATAACTATTCGCCTGTAAGCTACTACGAAGATCAAGTGAGCTTTGAGATTGAAAACACAATGAGAACCGGTAGATAACTGCATATGATTCAAAGAGTCGAGCGACACGTTATTCGTAAAAACAATGCTAACTGGCAAGCCTGCCACAAGCTTTGTTCATTGTCGCGCAAGC
>NZ_WSRP01000041.1 GCF_009767915.1 Parasutterella muris | reverse complement strand
TTTTGTCTGCTCAAAAAATGATATAACCCTCTGAATTAAGAGGGTTTTGTTTCATTTTTACAAACTAAAGACGAGAAGAAGTGAAGAATACTTACTAAGTAATGATGAATTAACACAACAAGAAACTTTGTCTTCAACACTGTTAACTGAAAGGCCTTGCGACTTCAGCAAGGCCTTTTGTTCAGTACTTAAAGTTAACTTCAACTTTATTATTTTCTACTCAATACAACCAAATGTCTTTCCGAATCAACATTCGGAATTTCTACTTTTCTGATTTCAACAACCTTAACAAAATCCGGGATTTTCTCAATCTCTTCTTCAGGGAGTTTTCCCTTCATGACTATCCAACGTCCGTTTTTGCTTAGATGTTTCTCAGTTAGGTTTATAAAAGTTGAAATAGAAGCAAATGCACGAGACGTAATTAAATCGAATTTTTCTTCCGGACAATATGATTCAACTCTCGCATTTACCGCCTGAGCATTCAACAGTTTTAAGTTGATGATGACCTGGCTAACAAAGGCTATTTTCTTTGCCACTGTATCTACTAAAGTAAACCTGAAATTTGGCAGTAGGATAGCTGCAGGTATTCCGGGGAGCCCGCCGCCGCAGCCTACATCCATTACGCTGGTTTTCCCATTCGGTTGCTCAAACTCTTTCAAGAGAGGAATTAAAGTAGCAGAGTCTAACAAATGCTTATCAATAGCTTCCGTTTCATTATTGATAGAAGTGAGGTTATATACCTTGTTCCACTTCAACAGCAGTTGAAGGAACTTGTCCATCTTTTCCAGGTTCACTTCATTAACCGAAAGATGCAGCGCCTTAAACCCTTCAGAAAGTCTCTCAAAGTTCTTATTCTGCATTTTTTGCACCATTGCTGTTATGTCTCTTGATATATACCAGCAAGATAGAAATTGCAGCCGGTGTTACACCTGATATCTGCAGAGCTTCACCCAAATTCCTCGGTCTGATCTTTTTAAGTTTTTGAGTCACTTCAAAGGATAGACCCTTGGCTGAATCATAATCAAAATTATCAGGAATTACCGTTTCCAAACGCTGGAGATTTTTCTCAACTTCTTCTCTTTGTCTGTCTTCATAACCTTTGTATTTAATCCGCGTAACCAGCGTATCGGCTAAAGAAGAATCTAGATACGGTGGATTAAGAACTGATTCACCGTTTTGCATCTTTAGTTTTGTCAGATCTGTGTATACAAGCTCCGGCCTTCTCAGTAAGTTATACAGATTCGCTTCTTTACTTAAATCTTCTCCTAAAACGGATTCAACTGAAAGAGCATCTAATACGCCCGGATTTATCCAGATCGATTTAAGTCTTTGTGTTTCTTGTTCAATCAATTCTTCTTTTCTGCAGAAAAATTCCCAACGCTCTTCTGATACAACGCCAAGCTTATACCCAACTTCAGTAAGTCTCTTATCAGCATTGTCCTCACGAAGACTCAATCGAAATTCCGCCCGTGATGTGAACATTCTGTAAGGCTCATTAACACCTTTCGTAATCAGGTCATTAATCATCACACCAAGATAACCCTCATATCTCCTGACAACGAACGGTTCTCGCCCTCGTATGGACAGAACCGCATTGACGCCGGCCATCAGCCCCTGTGCTGCCGCCTCTTCATAGCCGGTTGTTCCATTTACCTGGCCGGCTAAAAACAGATTTGAGAATTCCTTACTTTCTAAATTATCCTTCAGGTGTGTTGGATCGTAATAATCATATTCAATCGCATAGCCAGGTCGAATGATATGTACATTCTCCAAGCCCTTTATGGAATGTATAAAGTCGACCTGAACATCGTACGGAAGACTGGTTGAGATACCGTTAGGATAATATTCATAGGTATTTAGTCCTTCTGGTTCCAAAAATACGTGGTGAGAGTCCTTTTCGCTAAAACGATGAATCTTATCCTCAATCGAAGGGCAGTATCTTGGCCCGATTCCCTCAATCATCCCCGTATATAAGGGTGAGCGGTCCATATTCCTTCGAATAATGTCATGCGTTGAGACATTAGTTGATGTGATCCAGCAAGGAACCTGGTCAGGGTGATCCTCAGCACTACACATATACGAGAACACAGGTACCGGGTTCGAATCGCCAAGTTGCTCAGAACAGCGACTGAAATCGATTGTTCTTCCATCCAGTCTAGCAGGAGTTCCGGTTTTCAAGCGTGATCTTGGCAACCCTAGCTGCGCAAGATCGACCCCTAATTCAATAGAAGCGGGATCTCCGCTTCGACCTGCTGAATAAACTGTCTCTCCGATAAATACCTTGCCGTTTAGAAAAGTTCCCGAACATAAAACTACCGCTTTAGAATGAACCTCAATACCAGATCGAAGATATACACCCTCAACGGCATGACCGTTCACGATCAAACCGTTTGCAGCTTCTTCTATTAAATCTAAGTTTTCAATCGATTCGATACGCTTACGCATCTCAAATTTGTAAAGTCGGCGATCGATCTGCGCACGGGTTGCACGAACTGCCGCCCCTTTTGAAGCGTTTAATACTCGAAACTGAATACCTGAAAAATCAGTAGCTTTAGCAATTAATCCGTCTAACGCATCAACCTCTTTCACGAGATGACTTTTTCCGATGCCTCCTATTGATGGATTACAGGATTGCTGACCTAAGTTATCTAAATTATGTGTTACAAGCAGCGTCTTCGCCTTCATTCTTGCGCACGCTGCTGCCGCCTCAATACCGGCATTACCACCGCCGATAACGATGACATCGTATTTAATTGGATATAAATAACTCATAATGTTTCACGTGGAACAAACTATTTACCGATACAAAATCCGCTAAAAATCTTACCTAGCAGATCATCTGAAGTTGTCTTACCGATAATCTCTCCCAGATTATCCGAACTCTCTCTAAGCTCTTCTGCAAACAACTCTAATTGTGGATTATTGGATTTTATAAAATCTGAAGCTTGATTTAGATGTAAGGAGGCTGCTTTTAAAAGGTTTAAGTGTCTCTCTCTTGCACTATAGACAGAATAGTTATCTGTGACTCCAGATAATTTAACAAGCGCATTTTTGAGTTCCTGTAATCCTGCACCCGTGACAGCAGAGGTTGAGATAACTGTTTCACGTGAAACAATGGAAATAGAATGCTGCGAACTGTCTAATAGATCGGATTTATTGAAAACGCGAATAACAGGAACATCTTCTTTTTTTATAGTGTGTAACAAGTCATCCAGTTTTTTATGATCCTCGTCATTAAGCGACGTTACATCCAATATCTGCAGAACAATATCAGCATTGGAAATTTCCTGCTTACTTCTCTCGATACCGATCTTCTCAATTGCATCATTAGTTTCTCGAATACCGGCTGTATCAACAAAATGAAAGAGAACTCCGGAGATATTAATCGAAGTTTTAATTCGATCCCGTGTAGTGCCTGCAATATCGGAAACGATTGCAACTTCTTCTCCGGCTAGCGCGTTTAATAAGCTAGATTTCCCCACATTTGTTTCTCCAATTATCGCAACTCTTAAACCATCCCTAAGAATTTCCCCTTGTTTTGCATTTTTTATAATATCTTCAAGATGTTTTTTTATTGATTCAATTTTGTCTCTGGAACCGTACTGATTAATGAAATCAATTTCTTCCTCAGGAAAGTCAAGCATCGCCTCAACTTCAACTCTGAGGTTAATAAGCTCATCATTTAGCTTGCTAATTTCCTTAGAGAAGTCTCCTCTCAGTGAACGAGAGGCGGCTTTGACTGACTGCAGTGTTGAAGCTTCTATGAGATCCGCGGTGGCTTCAGCCTGAATTAAATCAATTTTTCCATTTAAAAAAGCCCGCTCTGTAAACTCACCCGGATTCGCGAGTCTCAGACCTAAATCTGAGAAACGATCTAGAAGTTCGTTCTGAATAAACTCTAATGAAGCCCTACCGCCATGTACTTGAATTTCAAGTACAGATTCGCCGGTATAAGAAAATGGTGCTGCAAAGAAAATGACAATGCCTCTGTCAATAATTTCGCCATCTTTATCGTGAATCGGAAGTAAGTATGCATACCTGCTTTCCAGCTTCTTACCGGAGAACAGCTTTGAGGAAATTTCCGTCACACTTTTCTGAGGTCCGGAGAGTCTCAATATTCCGATACCCGCATTACCGTTCCCTGTAGCTATTGCTATGATAGGGGTCGATTTGGAATCTGACATTCACAACCTTTTATATGAGTTTGAAGAACAATAAGAACGAAGCCGAAAAACTGCTCGGCTCGGTTCTCGCTGTGCTCTTTGCAGTGCCGATATCTGCTTATCTTGGCAGCATGTTTGGAGATACTTACAATGCTAGAGTAACGGTTTACCTATGTATCCTTAGTTGGACCATACTAGGTTCCGTCGTCCTGTTTATTCTCACAAGCAAAAGTAAGACCGCTTCAGCAAAAAGTATATTTCTGTGGATTATAAGCGTTTGGGTTTGGCCCCTTCCTCTCATCGGATACTTGATACGGAGAAAAGCATAGTAAGATGAACCGATGATTCTTCAAAGACTGGATAAGAATCTTATCGCCAGAGAATATTAGATCAGAGCAGCGAAAGTCCATCTTGTAAACGAGATTCAGATTAAGTAGTAAACCTTGGCGAACTAGGTTAGAAAAGCTGTTATTCCGTCGGAGAAATAGAACCGATGAAAATGACTTCGCTGTCTCAATGATTATTTTTACTACCCAGAAAAAAAGGGCCCCTGATTAAACAGAGACCCTAAGCTATGAAATCTATAAATTAGTTGGTTTGCTTCTTAATTCGATCCGCGGCAATCTGCTTGTTGACAAGGTATTGCTGAACAATCGAAAGAATATTGTTCACCAGCCAGTAGAGCACAAGACCGGAAGCAAAGAAGATGAACATGATGCCGAAGACAAACGGCATGATAGCCATCATTTTTGCCTGAACAGGATCAGGAGGAGTCGGATTAAGCTTGAACTGAATGACCATTGTAATGATCATCAGAATAGGAAGAATGAACCAGGGATCAGGAGCCGCAAGGTCGGTCACCCAGAAAATCCAAGGAGCATCTCTTAACTCGACTGAAGCCAGAAGCACCCAGTAAAGAGCGAGAAAAACCGGCAGCTGGAGCAGGATAGGAAGACAACCGCCAACAGGGTTAATCTTCTCAGTCTTGTACATCTCCATCATCGCCATATTGAGACGCTGTTTATCATCTCCGTATTTTTCCTTAAGGGCCTTCATTCTCGGACCAAGATCTTTCATCTTCGCCATAGAGCGATATCCGGCAAGTGAAAGCGGATAAAGCACAGCTTTAACAATACAGGTCAGTAAAACGATCGCCCAGCCCCAATTCCCAACAATTCCGTGAAGGAAAGAAAGAAGCCAGTAGATCGGTTTAGCAAGGAAAGTCAGCCATCCGTAGTCAACTACCAGAGAAAGTCCCGGCGCAATTGCATCAAGTCTTGTCTGATCCTGAGGACCGGAGTACAGAACAGCGTCCATTGTCTTAGAACTGCCGCTGGGAATGGTGTTGATCTGCTCAATAGAGCCGATGGCGTAGAGTTTATCTCCGACTTTTCTTGTGTAGTTTTCGCGTTCAACTCCGGGAGTAGGAACCCAGGCGGAAACAAAGTAATGCTGAATCATAGCGATCCAACCGTTGTCTGCCTTAGCTTGGAAATCTCTGTCCCCGTCAGCGATATCGCTAAACGACACTTTCTGAAATTTTTCCTTATCTGTGTAGACTGCAGCACCGGTATAAGAGTTAACCATGGCGCCTTCACCTTCAGGCTTATCGCCGTCACGAGTGAGCTGGAAATAAATAGAAGGTGTAATGTCATTACCGGTGTTGTTAACGACCTCATGACTTACTTTAATGCCATAGTGACCGCGTTCAAAGGTATAAGCCTTAATGACTTTAACTCCGCCGGATTCGCCTTCAAATTTAACAGTAAGGGAGTCCTGACCATCTGCAAGCTTCAGCGGACCGGGAACAAGTTTAAATGCAGTCTTATGTGTAGGGTAAGGACCGCCGATCAATCCTGTCTGAGCAAGATAAGTGCGTCCTTTTTCCTGAGTGAAAAGGACAACATCTTTCGGAGCCTCGGGTTTATTGCCAAGAACCATGCCGACAAGGCCGGTATCAGTCCAAGGAGTAGTCTGTTTTTCTTTCCTCAGTTCAGAGCCGACAATAACCGCTCCTGTAGGATCGATAGACAGGTTTAAAAGATCCGTCTCAATATGAACTAAATCAGCTTTGGGAGCAGCAGCAGTTTCTGTAGGAAGTGCTGATGCTGTACTGGCCTGCGGTGTATCCGCTGAGCCCTGTGGAGCTGAGACGTTTTGAGTCTGTTGAGTTTCGGGTCCGAATAACGGCGGTTTTCCGTTGTAGACTTCCCAACGGTCATAAAGCATAAAAGCCGATAAACCGAAAAGAATCCATAGGAGGGCGCGTTGAATATCACTTCCCATGATTTGTGTTCTCTAATTTGGATTGAAAAATATAGTTTGATGAAGCGCTATTGCAGTCGCTGTTTTTGCACCAGCATCTCCAACGAAATTTCTCAGGAACTTCATCAATTCCACTCCCGCCAAAAGGCTGGCACCGCAGTAAACGAAACAACGTCAGCCAGCACCCTTTCACAGCACCGAATCTTTCAATCGAGGTGTATGAGTAGTGGGAGCAGGTAGGAAGAAATCTGCAGTTATGACCGACTATTGGTGAAAAAATAAGTTGGTAGCAACGGATTAATGTAAGAAGAAACAGCTTAATCACCAGTCTTCTCCATCCGTAAGGAAACTAATTTTTCAACAAGTTGTTCGAGCAAAATTCGGCAGTCTTCCCTCATTTCTTGTTTAAGTGAATCCCGGTAAGGGGTGCGAAATAAAGTAGACGGAAGCGGCGCTTTCAGACGAAAGACCACTCTCACACTGAAAGCTGAGTGCTCGTCCTCTACAGACAAACTGAGAGAGGAGCATCGAATTTCCTCTCTCAATATGCGTTTGATCAGATTTCTATCTACAGAACGCTTTGCAAAGCGTTTACCGACAGTTAACCCAACCAGGAATTTTGGTTCTTCATCGATAAGCTTTGCCTTAACTTCGAACCATTTTCCATGGAAGCGGACCAAACCCGAACCTCGTGCTCTGATAACCTCTAAAAAATCTTTAGATTTGATAATTCGAACACTTTTTGGAAAGGACTGAGTCAGCACTCCACAATCCATCTTATTACTTCGCGAGCCTCTCTAAATTATTAGAGAGCTAAAACGTGACGACCTTTACGACGACGAGCAGCAAGGACCTTGCGGCCACCGCGAGTACGGCTGCGGACGAGGAATCCGTGTGTGCGTGCACGTTTAACCTTAGAGGGCTGATAAGTACGTTTTGTTGCCATTTTTATTCCTTTTAAAGAGGCCGCGGCTGACGGCACTAAAACTAAAAGTGATCACCTGATGCGGTCAACGAACAGGCAATTTTGATAAACCACATATTAGACTTCATTTGCAGTTAACTTGTCAAATAGAAAGAGAAATATTTTGTAATTACTTTCATTTACAGCCTTCCCACGGCACCTCTCCAAAGAAGAATCAGAAGACTACATAAGGTACAATCATTGTTTGGATTTTTGATAGAAGCAGAATTGTCTGCATAAGAAATTAGATTAAATGCGAGAAGTTTGGGAATTAACTTTAGCTTCCTTGAGAGACAGCTACCCCACCGAGGTCTTCGAACCTTGGTTTGGAAGATTAGAGTACGTCGAAAAAGATGACCCTAATGAACTTGTACTGTGCGCTCCGTCTTTCATTCATTTAAAACAGCTGAAGTCTCAGTATCAGAGCGAAATCCAGAAAAAGGTGGATGAGATTGCCGGTCGACCGGTTCAACTAACCTTTATTGTTAAGGATCCTAACGAAGGAGCTGCTCGTGCGCAGTCTTCACAGGAATCGGAAAGTCATTCTGATGAACATGCTGATATTAATCTTCTTGCTAGAAAATCCGGTCTTCATGACGGACTGACATTTGAGACATTTGTTACCGGTAATGCAAATCGTGTTGCAAGAAGCAGCGCTGAATTAGTTGCGCAGTTTCCGGGAGAAAAGTACAACCCGTTTTTTATCTATGGGGCTGTCGGTCTGGGAAAAACTCACTTAATGCATTCAGTCGGCAGAAAACTATTGGAAAACAATCCGCATCTAAAACTGCTTTGTATTTCTGCCGAACGTTTCATTAATGAGGTTGTTGATCTTTCCAGCGGCGGTCGTTTATCCGACGAAAAGATTAAGAAGTTCGATAATAAGTATCGGAATCTGGATGCGCTGCTGATCGATGACGTTCAGTTCCTATGCAAACGAGGCGGAACGCAGCAAAGACTTTTCAGTATCTTTGAAGCTCTCCTTCCGAAGAATAAGCAAATTATTCTTACCTGCGATACCTATGCCCGACAGCTTTCCGACTTTGATGAAAGGCTAATCTCGAGACTTGGAGCAGGGCTGTCGGTTTCGATAGAACCTGCAGAATTTGAACTTAGGGCCGCGATTTTGTTGGAGAAGGCAAGACAGCAGGATGTCCATCTTCCTTTAGAGGTGGCTTATCTTATTGCCAATCGATTGAATACGAATGTCAGAGAGTTGGAAGGAGCACTAAAAAACGTCATCATGCGCGCAACTGTTTTCAATCGACCGATCACAGAGGAGCTTGCTAAAGAAGCTTTGCAAGGTATCAGCGGAACGGGACGAATTTCTATAGAGAACATTCAGCAAACCACTGCTGAACACTTCAATATCAAGATTGCTGACATGCATTCAAAAAGCCGAGTCGCAAATGTGGCATATGCCCGCCAGATCGCGATGTACCTGGCTAAGGAGCTGACTCAAAAAAGTCTGATTGATATTGGAAACGCTTTTGGCGGAAGAGATCACACGACAGTGCTTTACGCTGTGAAAAAAATTACTAAAGAGCGTGCTCAGAAACAAGAACTGAACCACACTCTTCATTTAATAGAACAAGCATTAAAGAATTGGAATTAACGGGAGCCACGATGGAAAATAATCTGGAAAACGACCTTACCGAAGCAACAGGAACCGCAGGGACGGAAACTATGTTTGCAGAACCAGCTGAAGCTGCTCCCGGCACTCCTGTACTCTTCATTAACGGAAGCAAAGAGAATATCTTTAAACCTATTCAGAACGTAAGCGGTGTTGTCCAGAAGAAGCAGCCGCTTCCGATTCTCTCCAATATCTTGCTGGCTCAGGAAAATGAGAATGTCACATTTACAGCAACAGATCTGGACATTCAAATCAGAACAAGCTCTGCAATCGGTACGCCTAACTTCAGAGTTTCAACGACAATATCATCCAGAAAACTGAATGATATTCTTGCTTCTCTGGTTGATAACAGTGAGGTTTCTTTTACAAAGAAAGGAGAGCACGTACTTCTGACTTCAGGAAGGAGCCGCTTTGAACTGCAGACTCTTCCGGCAGAAGATTTTCCGTCAATGAAGGAAGTGAAGCTGGAAAAGGCGTTTTCTATGCCTTGTTCCCGCTTTAAATATCTCCTAAGCATGGTCTCCTTTGCATGTGCCGTCAACAACGTTCGTTATTTCCTTAACGGGGTTTATATTTGCTCCGAAGGTACATCCGTACGGGCTGTTGCAACAGACGGACATCGTCTCGCTCTTTGTGATGTCGATGCTGATCAGGCTTCCGAAAAGAAACTTGACTCAATTATTCCGAGAAAGACTGTTAAGGAACTAACTCGTTTAGTTCCCGATTCCGAAGACGAAATCACTGTCTACATGGCGGAAAAACAAATCAAATTTACATTTGCCGGTGTTGAAATTCTTTCCAAACTTGTTGAAGGAAGGTATCCGGATTACCAAAAGGTCATTCCGGTCGACAACGATAAAGAATTCAAAGTATCCAGACAGGAACTTCTTTCTTCTCTTCAGAGAGTATCCATTCTCACCGCAGA
Organism: Parasutterella muris; assembly: GCF_009767915.1. Lineage (GTDB taxonomy): Bacteria > Pseudomonadota > Gammaproteobacteria > Burkholderiales > Burkholderiaceae_F > Parasutterella > Parasutterella muris. Next base: position 13,168 of record NZ_WSRP01000041.1, on the reverse strand, counting down.
TAAACTCAAAGGCGTCCGTTGGAATCTTTCGTCCGGCGTTATCAATGTCGCTGCGACAAATGCCGATATGGAAGAAGCGGAAGACGAGCTTGAAGTCGAATATCAGGGCGACAGCATTGAAATCGGTTTCAATGTGACCTATCTGATCGAAGTGCTGAATGCTCTGAAAAACGAAACAGTCAGAGTATCTCTCGGTGGTCCGCTTAGCTCTGCATTGATCCGCATGCCCGACAGCGAAAAATTCAAATTTGTCGTCATGCCAATGAAGATTTAACGGGCTGATAGCTCCAATTTGGAATACAAAAGAATGAGTGAAACACAAGATGTCAAGCTGTCAGCTGAAGACAGCTATGGTGAAGACGCTATTCAAGTCCTCGAAGGACTGGAAGCTGTAAGAAAAAGACCCGGTATGTATATTGGAGACACCTCTGACGGTACCGGTCTCCACCATTTAGTTTTTGAGGTCGTTGATAACTCTATTGACGAAGCTCTTGCCGGCTACGCGGATCACATTAATGTCACGATCAACCGCGATAACTCTATCTCCGTTGTTGACAACGGTCGCGGAATTCCTACTGACATAAAGATGAACGATAAGCATGAGCCTAAGAGAAGCGCTGCAGAGATCGCACTGACCGAGCTCCATGCCGGCGGAAAATTCAACCAGAACAGCTACAAAGTTTCAGGCGGCCTCCATGGCGTAGGTGTTTCCTGCGTCAACGCTTTGTCCTCCTGGTTAAAACTTATCGTCAGACGCGACGGAGTAGAACACTACCTTAACTTTGAAAAAGGCGTCCTGATTGACCGCTTAATCGACAAAGTTAATACGCCGAACGGCGTTGTTGAAGTCTCCCCGATGCACGTATCCGGTCAGACTGATAGAAGAGGCACGGAAGTTCAGTTCCTTCCGGACGCCGAGATTTTCGGAAATGTAGACTTCCATTATGAAGTTCTTTCCTCAAGATTGAGAGAACTCTCCTTCTTGAATAACGGCGTGAAGATTCACCTTGCCGACCTTAGAAAAGGGAAAGACGAAGTATTCCAGTTTGTCGGAGGCGTGAGCGGCTTCGTAGCCTACATTAACCGCGACAAGACAAAAATCCATGACAACTGTTTTTATACCAACAAAACAGTTCAGGTATCTCCAACTGAAAACATAGCTGTCGAAGTCGCTATGCAATGGACCGACGGATACAGCGAGAATTTCAGTGCCTACACCAACAATATTCCTCAAAAAGACGGCGGTACTCATGTCAACGGTCTGCGCAATGCTATGACCGCTGTACTGAAGCGGTATATTGAAGAAAACGAGTTAGCCAAGAAAGACAAAATTGATTTGGTTGGTGAGGATATTCGAGAGGGCATGACATGCGTTCTTTCGCTGAAGATGCCTGAACCTAAATTCAGTTCTCAGACTAAGGACAAACTGGTTTCATCAGAAGCGAGAGGTGCTGTAGAGCAGGTTGTCAGAGACAGTCTCGATGCCTATCTGCAGGAAAATCCTAAAGACGCGAAGATCATCTGCACAAAGATTATTGACGCGGCCAGAGCTCGTGAAGCTGCAAGAAAGGCTAGAGAGACAACTCGGCGCAAAGGTTTGCTCGGTTCTGCAGGTCTTCCCGGAAAGTTAGCAGATTGCTCCAACAGAGATCGTTCCCTCTGTGAAGTGTTCCTGGTGGAGGGAGACTCCGCCGGCGGATCTGCTAAGAGCGGCAGAGATAGAAACTACCAAGCTATTCTTCCTTTACGAGGCAAGGTTCTAAACGTTGAAAAAGCCCGCATTGAAAAAATGCTCTCCAGTGAACAGATCGCAACTCTGATTGCAGCCTTAGGAACTGGAATTGGCGAAGAGTTCAATTTAGACAAACTTCGTTATGACCGCGTGATCATCATGACTGATGCTGACGTGGACGGAGCTCACATTCGTACGCTTCTTCTGACTCTCTTTTATAGACAAATGCCTAAGCTTATTGAAGGCGGTCATGTTTACATTGCTCAGCCTCCGCTCTATAAGGTTGTCTATTCAGATAACAAAGAACGCTACATTAAAGACGAAAAAGAGCTTTACAAGCTTCTTGTTGAACAGGGAACCAAAGACACAAGACTCTATGTTTCAAAAGAAGCTTTTGAAAAGGACGAGGCGGTATCTGGAGAGCAGCTTCAAAGTTACCTCATGTCATACAACGATGCCCATAACGTCATCAATAGGTTCTCTCGTTTTGTGGACTCAAGCGTTTTAACTGCCATCGCTGCAGGCGCTGAGATAAGTCTGTCTGATGAGGAGGACGCACGCAAGTCTGTTGAATCGATTATTGAGAAGCTCACCGATCCGGATGTGGTTGTTGAACATCAGATAGTAGAGAATGTTCCGACAATTATCGTGAAGCGAACGAAGTACGGTAATGTAATTGAGACAAAGATCACTCCATCTTTCGTTGAAACACCGGACTACTTAACACTTCAAAGTACGTCAACAATATTCAAGAACCTTCTTCATCCGGGTGCCTGTCTTCTTAATCAGAAGAGAGGAAAAGAGACGATACAGCCGATCTCTAATTTTAGTGAGGTCATCGAATTTGTTCTAAAAGCCGGCAAGGCGACTGTTAAGAAAATGCAGCGCTACAAAGGGCTTGGAGAAATGAAAGACGTAGAGCTTGAAGAAACCACCATGGATCCTGCAAAACGTCGTCTTCTGAAGGTTGGTGTTGAAGATGCGGTCGCTGCAGATATGGTCTTTACAAAGCTCATGGGAGACGAGGTTGAGCCAAGACGGCAGTTCATTGAGGACAATGCACTTCTTGCAAGCAACATTGACACCTAGACTTTCTTAACTCAGAAAAGGACGGCTTTTTGGCCGTCCTTTTCTTTTAATCAGTGTCAACAGTTATAAATTAATTAGAGCTTGGTGCAGAAGGTTAAGTTTTTTCCTTACTTTTACCTTACCGGCACCAGCTGAAATGTAGACAAAAAGAGATATTTTGATCACTTTCTAATGTGTACAACTATGTTTATAAATGTTGAATAAACTGTGCAGTTATGCTTTGTGCCCAAATTATCAATATCTTCTCAACACTAATAAACGACAAATCACAGAGAAATCAACAATCTTTAAACATTATAACTTATTGTTTATATAGATAATAATATAGTTATCAACAAATTTTAAATCACTTCTAATATTAATACTCTTAATTAATTTTTATAAATTAATTAGTTATAGATACGTTAATAACTAGAAATAACTTTTCCTTTTTTAAAAAAAATCACTACCAAAGAACAAACCTATTTATCAACAGAACTAATACTACTTATTGTATTAATTACTATAAGGAGTATTAATTAATGCTTCTGTAAAAAATGTTAATAACTATATTATTCTTTTTATTATCAATAAGTTAGTTTACTAATAAGTTGTTTAAAACTTTAGTAATTCTATGTTAGTATCAGTGGAAAATTTGGATTAAATTGAACTTATATCCAGTTGTTCACAAGATATTAGTTAATTGTTAACATTTTCTAGTGAATAACTGTCTTATTTCTGGGATTATCAGCTGAGTTTTGATTATGAGTAAAAAATTACTATTAGTATCTGCAGCCTTTAGCGTCGCTGTATTGACAGGTTGTGCGCCTGTTCTCATTGGATCAGCTGCTATGACCGGTGCATCCGTAGCGGCAGACAGAAGAAGTGCCGGGGCGGTTGCAAATGATGGGCTTATTGAGACGAAATCAGCGCTTCATCTTTCACAAACGAATTTTTCCTCAAGTCATATCACTACGACCTCTTACGAAGGAAACGTATTATTGAGCGGGGAAGTCGGCACGGAAGATGATAAAGAGAAGGCGGCTCAGATTGTTAAATCTATCAATGAAGTAAATACGGTTTACAACGAATTGGCTGTTATGCCCAATTCTTCCTTCACGAGCAGAATGAGTGACTCAATCACCGCAAGTAAAATTCGTGCGGCGTTGTTGGACAATAAACAGGTGACTCTGACTTCTCTGAAGGTTGTAGTTGAACGGGGAGTTGCTTACCTGATTGGTGCGGTAACGCAGCAGGAAGCGGAAATTATCGGGAAGATTGCTTCTAAAGTCCAAGGTGTGACACGTGTTGTCTGTCTCTTTACAATTCTTACTCCGGAAGAGCTTGAAAAAAGAAAGCTGATTACTAATGACGGCTCATCCACCGTTGAGAGCGGAAGTGGATTGGAAAGCGATAGTAGTTCATCATATTCCACTGGTGCACAATCGACTCCTATCAATATGTAATTTATAATTGATAATCATTATCGATTTTATTTATAATCTTCCAAGATTAGTCTTGGAGGCCGATTGCGTAAACTTATAAATCTTATTGCCGTGCCTATGCTTATTGTTATTGCATGGGCATTTTTATCTTCGTCGGGCATATTCAGCGAATTTCTTCTTCCGACACCGGCAAAAGTATTCAAGAGTTTTTTGGAACTCTGTGAAAGCGGTGAGCTTTCACGGCATATTCTGGCGAGTTCCGGAAGGGTTTTTGGCGGCTTTTTTATGGCAGTTATAGTCGCCCTGCCACTTGCTTATTTTTTTTACCACTCTCCGGAAGCTGAAGCCAGATCGAAGCTGACTCTTGAAGCATTAAGATTTATTCCACCTTTATCACTTATTCCGCTTCTTATTCTCTGGTTAGGAATCGGTGAACCGGCTAAGCTGGCGATTGTGTTTCTTGCAAGCTTTTTCCCTATTTACCTGAACGTTTTTTCAGGTTTTAAACAGATCAACAGTGCATATGATGAGCTCTCTCAAACGCTCCGACTGACGAAACTTGAAAAATTTAGACACATTGAATTTCCTGCTTCGCTTCCTAACATATTCACAGGTCTTCGTCTTGGTTTTGGATATTCCTGGCGTGCATTAGTTGGTGCTGAGCTTATCGCAGCAACTTCGGGGCTGGGATATTTGATTGGAGATGCTAGTGAAATGTCGAGAACAGACAGAGTTTTTGTCGGAATCCTCTGTATTGCGGTGTTAGGCATTGCTGGCGATCAATTATTTCAATTTATCGGAAAGCGCTGTACACCCTGGGCGAGGAATAAATGGTAGCCGGAGTTTCCTTAGTTGATGTCTCGAAGACTTTTTTGGACGGTAAAAGAGCTGTTAGCCCTCTAAAGGATCTTTCTTTAACAGTTCAGCCGGGAAAGTTAACAACCGTACTTGGAAAAAGCGGCTGCGGAAAAACCACACTGCTGAAAGTTATTTGCGGATTAGAAAAAATTGACTCAGGAAAGATCCAATTCTTCAGAGATGACGGATCCGCTTTCGAAGATCCTAAAATTTCTTTAGTTTTTCAGGATCCGAGATTACTTCCTTGGAAGTCAGTCCGTGAAAACTTAGAGCTTGCCATTAGAACTCTGCCTGTAGCCGAACAGGAGAAAAGAGTAAATGAAGTGCTGGAATTGGTTCAGCTTTCCGGAACGGCAGATTTATACCCGGCTCAGCTTTCCGGAGGTATGGCTCAGCGTATCGGCTTAGCTCGTGGGATTATTTCAAGACCTGATCTTTTGCTTTTGGATGAACCTTTTGGAGCTCTTGACTTTATGACAAGGAGCAAGCTCCAGATGGATTTTTCAAAAATCCAAACAGAACTGGAAACAACAATGCTCTTAATCACGCATGACATTAATGAAGCCGTTCTTTTAAGCGATGATATTGCATTCATGCGTGACGGTAAAATAGCCGAATCCCTGGATATCAATTTACCTAAACCAAGAAGATACGGAGATACTAATTTATCTCAGTATCAGAAACAGCTTTTTAATTTCTTTATATAAACAACGGAGTAAATATTCAAATGAAACTTAAGTTAGTCGCGATTTTGGCAGGGATGTCCTTGATGACATCGGTTTTCGCCGCACCCAAAGAGATCAACATCGCCTATGTTAAAGCACCTTTTAATCTTCAAAATATGGTTATGAAACATAACCAAATGTTGGAGAAGGAGTTTGCAACAGACGGTATCCAGATCAAATGGCATGACATTACATCCGGTGCCAAACAGACACAGGCCATGGCTGCCGGCTCACTCGACGCCAGCGCGACAATGAACACGGCATCTTTACTGATGGCAAACGCAGCAGGAAATCCTGTGAAGATTGCAACCGGTGTTGCCCATCCGACCAGTCTCTTCGCTGTTGTCGGTAAACCCGGTCCTCAGATGAAAATCGAAGACCTGAAAGGTAAAACAGTTGTCGGACCTAAGGGTACAGTTCTTCATCAGACATTAGTAGCAGCTTTGGATAGCAAAGGAATGAGCCAGAAAGATGTGAATTTCATCAATATGGATATTCCTAAAGGCATGACTGCAATGATGGCCGGTAAGGTTGATGCAGCTCTTGTTGCCGCCAGCGGAATTATTAAGGCTAATGAGGGTGGTGCTAAAACAATTACGACTGCTGAAGGTCTTGTCCAGCCGAATTTAGTTTTCACTGTCAGCGGCAAGTTTGCACAGGAGAATCCCGAAATCGTTCAGCGTTTAGTTAAGGTTAATCGCGAAGCGCTCAAATGGATCAATGAGAACAAGAAAGAGGCACTTGAGATTGGTGCCAAGGAACACGGTATTACGCTCTCTGATGCAGAGAAACTCGCTGAAGGAAGCCATTACTATGACGTGCTGACTCAGAAAGATATCGACGAATTGGATAAAGATCAGAAGTTCCTGAAGGCGAACGGAATGATTGAGAAAGAAGTCAATGTTAAAGATCTCATTCTTCCTTCGGCTGTTAAATAATGATTAAAGATACGATTTCCGTGTATGACGATGCGGTTCTCCTGGAGATTCCGTTCAGTGCCTGTGTCCTCTATCACGGTCGGGATAGCATTGGAGGTTTGTCCTTAGGTTTTCGAATGCTTCAATGGGCTCTAAAAGAGCTTTGCGGAGAAAGAATTCCTGAGAGAAAAGAAATCTCCTTTAAGACTGCGTTTCCAGGTCCTGGGCTAAGAGACGCTGTAGAAATGGTCACAAGAGCCGTCACAAGAAAAACTTATGACGTGCTCGATACCTTTCCCACAGAAGCACCTGAAGGTGTTTACGGCCGTATGTATTTCGAAGTTTCTGTCGGAGAAAAGCAAATTTGCTTTTATTTAAAGCCGGGTGTTATTCCTGAAAAATTTGTTTTGACAGGCAGAGAAATTAAGAAGGGCTCTCCTTCAGAGATCCAGAAAAAAGAATGGAGACAGCTGAAGGACGCCCTTTCTGATGCGGTTTGGTCCATTGACGATATGTCAAGTGTTTTTGTTATCGTCAAAAAGTAGGTCATGCTGCTCATAAGCATTGTAGCTTGAGCGCACAAAGGGTCCGCTTAGACAGCTGAGAAAGCCGAGTTCTTTGGCTTTCTCAGCATATTTTTTAAATTGATCCGGGTGAACGTATCTTTTGACAGGGATGTGATGTTTACTTGGACGAAGATATTGGCCGATGGTAAGCATGGTGACATTATTTCGGCGCAGATCCTCCATTACCTCATAAATTTCTTCATCCTTCTCACCGAGGCCAACCATTAATCCGCTTTTTGTCAGACATGTTTGTGAACACTTACTCCATTCATTCAGTAATTTGAGAGAATGTTCATAATTACCGCCGGGTCTTGCTTCTTTATATAGCCTGGGTACGGTTTCTATATTGTGATTGAATACGTCAGGAGAGGCATGCTGAAGGTTTTCAAGCGCCTTATCTAATCTTCCTCTAAAGTCCGGGACAAGAATCTCGACTTTGACACCGTCAATTTTGTGAATTTCATTGACACAGTTCGCGAAATGCTCCGCTCCGCCGTCTTTGATATCGTCCCTATCAACACTTGTAATAACCACATACTTCAACCCAAGTTTTCTGGCTGCCTCAGCAACTTTTTTCGGCTCATCAGGGTCAAGAGGTTTCGGATAGCCGTGTGCAATATCACAAAAGGGGCATCTTCTTGTACAAATACTTCCCATGATTAAGAAGGTTGCCCTTCTATGGTGGAAGCACTCAGAGATGTTTGGACAGGCAGCCTGTTCGCAAACTGTTGCCAGTCCTCCGTTTTTCAAAATTTCTTTTGTTCCTGCGAACGCACCGTTTTTTATCGGAATTTTTATCTTTAACCATTCCGGCTTCTGTAATTTTTCAGCAGACGCAAACTCTTGGTATTTTTTTATTTTTAATTCTTCTCTCTGGGGATTATGAAGTTTGTTATTCATGTCTAAAAAGGAGAATTAAAGATTGATGCGTTTAAGATTTCAGGAGGCCAACTCAAGAAGGCGACTGCTATAGCTCCGAGCGTCAGAAGAAAGCCGAAGAGAAGCTCGAGTTTAATTGTTTTGAGCATTACCTCTGTAATTCTTTCCTGAGGATATTTTTTAAGATACTGGGGAAGCATGCTTGCCCGTGGAAGCACTAAAAGAACAAAGAGGAAAGGCCAGCAGTTGTGATTGAGTGGGACAAGCCAACCGATAAATACAAAGGGAAGAAAAATCATAAACATATAGAGAGCTTCTGAAACTTTTCTTCCACAGACAGCAACGAGGGTATGGCGTCCCACAGATTTGTCGTGATCAAGATCTCTGTAGTTGTTCACAAATAGTACTGCGGCTCCAAGAAGACCCAAGCTGAGACCCGGCACAAGCACAATGATGTTAAATGAGTGCGTTTGCAGCCAATAGCTTCCTCCTACGGCAAAAAGACCGTAAAAAAGAAGAACTAAAAATTCACCAAGACACGTATAAGCAATGGGTTTAGGGCCTCCCATATAGCAATATCCGCAAATGATGGAGAGGATTGCGATCAGAGCGATAGGAATACCGCCGATGATGACCAGCAGTATCCCGAAGAGGGCACAAAGCAAAATAGTAAAGCTGATAGCCTTCTTTGCAGAAGACATAGAAATCCAGCCTTCGGATGTAGCTCTGGGCAATCCCACTCTTGTTCCGTTTTCAGCCTTTCGGACGTTATATGCGTAGTCATTGACCATGTTAGACATAGCCTGGATGAGAATGGCTCCGAACAAGGTGAATAAAAAGGTCCAAAAATTAAACTTTCCGTTTAACGCAAGTGCAAAAGAAGATCCGACAAGGACAGGCGTAGCCGCAATCCAAAAAGTGCTGGGTCTCATGAAAGCGAGCCAGGCAGATAGGCTGTGGGGTGTAATTTCTTTTTTATTATTCATTAGGCAAAATACTCCTCAATTTTTTCTGTAAGTTTCTCCTCAGCTTCGTCGATAGTGATCAGAGGAGCATAGTGACTCAAGTTTACAGCCCTAAGACCTTGGTAGCCGCAAGGATCAATGTCTTTAAAGGGAGAAAGATCAGCATTTATGTTGATGGCGAATCCGTGATACGTGCAGTCATTGGTGATTTTTAAGCCAATCGATGCAACTTTAGCAAGATTTGCAAATTGTCCGAAGCCGCCGAGCAAAGGCAGATAAATACCAGGCGCGCCTTCGACTAGAGATGCATCAACTCCATATGAACAGCAGAACTCGAGAAGCATCTGCTGAATTATCGACAGATAAGCCTTTGGGTAAAGTTTCCTATTGCGAAGATTAACCAGTGGATAACATACAATCTGCCCCGGACCGTGGTAGGTAATTTTCCCGCCACGGTCAGTTTTCACAATTGGAATATTTTTTAAATCCGAACTAAGCAAAGGACAGGTAGTTCCGACTGTATATGTAGGGGCATGTTCACAAAACCAGATTTCATCCTCTGTTTCAGAATTCCTCTGTCTTGTGAAGTGCAGCATTTTTTCGAAAACAGATTGGTACGGCTGCAGACCTAGATGTCTTATTTTCACCGGTTATAGAACAAAACGAACCTTGTTGTGCGCAGTGATTTCTTTGTACAGATTATCGAGCATGTCTTGAGAAGTCGCATTAATCAAAACTCCGAGGGAAAGATAATTTCCTTTTGCGGAAGCTTTCATTTCGACTTCTGCAGCGTCGAAAGACGGGCAATGTTTTTGTATGATACTCACGATTTCCTGTGCGAATTCATCGGTTCTCTCGCCGACAATTTTCATAGGAAATTCACAAGGAAACTGCAATAGAGCAGCAGGCAGTTCTTCCGTATTTTCGTTCTTAATTTCTTCAGCCATTTCTTTTTTTAAACACCTTTTGAAAAGTATTAAAAATCAACGGGAGGAAGGATTTATCTACTCCCACATCTGAGCCGGGATAGACCGAAAAACTTTTTACGACCTTTCCAGCTTGAAGGATATTAACCTTTCCTACCGCTTCTGTTGCTTGAACTGGTGCCTTAATGAGTTCTTTTCTTTCTATGATGATCTCAATCGGTTCTTTTTTATTTTGTTTTATTTGCTCTTTTGACAGAGTGACAAAGATGTCAGAGGGCGTAATGACATCGACAGAATTTTTTATTCCCCCGGCAACCGGGATGCTGGAAAATTTATGTCCGGAAGGAAAAATTTTTGCTGTTTCAAAGTCGTTGACCGCATGCAGCAGTGCTCGAGATATTTGGTTAACTGAGGTACTTGGCTCTTCTTGAAAATTGATAACCGCAACTCTTCGAATGTTTTCAGGGTATTCAGAATTTTTTACGAATGAAATAGCCAAGCTTTGCTTTTTATTCCTTTCCCTCAATATTACGGTTTCGGAATTTCCCGAACGAACGGTCTGGATTTGCGAAGGGAGTTCCTGATCCTGGAGAAGAACGGTTGAATCAAAGAAAGAAATTCCGATATCTTGGAGGCCGTTAATAAGTTCCGTTAGGGCAACAAAAAAGCCATTCTCGGAGAATGCAATTTGATTTAAGGCTGGATTTTCTTTTTTGTCTGAGGTGTTAATGAGCTGCAGCCCAAGGATCGCTGCTTCGTCTGATTGAAGAAGAAGCATGGAGGCAATAAGCTCTTTTAAGGTGATACTTTCTCCTTGCTGAAAGAAAACTGGAGTATTTTTATCCAAGTTAGAGAAAATTGAGGGATCAACCTTGAAGGCTTTCTGAATGTCCAGTTCTTTTCGCTGAATTTTTTTTAACAGCTTAGAAGCAATATATATTTTTTGAGGAATTGAGCCGCTGATGCTTTTGACTGTGTAGGCATCTTTGCTCTCGATGATCTGTCTGCTGTTTAAGTCGTACGAAATAGCAATGTCTGAGGGCGAGCTAAAACTAGTACCTATGAAAAAAAAAGAAGCCGCTAAAGTAAAAATATTTTTTTTCCCAGAGGTCATATGAATGCAGAATCTCTCATAAACAATTGGAGTCGGCAGCAAGTGATTGAGTTTGTCGATTAAACTCTCCCAATTGATCGTTATGCTACGACATAATGAAACAATATACCTATAGTTTTAGAAATGAAAAAGTATTTAGACATCTCTCGGTGCGAAAGATTGTTAGCACCCGTTAGATTTGAGTTTCTCCCGGAAATTGATTCAACGAATGAATACTTAAAAAGGGAGGTAAAACAATCTAACAGTGTTTCGGATACTTTGGTGTGTGCAGAGCGGCAAGTTAAGGGAAAAGGCACACGAGGCAGAGTATGGTATGACTCTCCGCAATGCTGCTTAAAATTTTCATATAGAAAACAATTGCCGACTAATTTTTCTAAGTTTGCGGTAATTAGTCCTTGGGTAGCTCTAAATTTTTGTCAATATCTGCATTCAGTTGGATTTCAAACGGTAGGGGCAAAGTGGCCGAATGATCTGCTGATTAACGGCGGAAAGCTATCGGGAATGCTATTCGAAATAGTTTCAAAAGGGGAGGTATCCTATTTGATCGCAGGTATTGGGGTAAACCTTTTTTTCGATCCTAACCTAACTGAGATTAGCGGGCGAAATATCGCCTTTTTGTATGAGAAATTTACTCCCTCTATAGATGAAAGAACTGATATTCTTATTGAATTAGGAAGAGTTCTTATCGATTCTCTCGATAATATCCCGGAATCGTTCACAGATGAGGACAAGATGAGCTGGTCTGCTTGTGATGTCTTTTATCAGAAAAAGGTCAAAATCATACAAGATGGAAAAGTTGTGGACGAAGGGTGTGAAATGGGAATAGATAAGGAAGGCCGTTTGATGGTTCAAACATCTGAGGGGCTGAAGTCGATAAACATAGGCGAACTATCGGTGACTTTATGAAAAGGATAGTTGTTGATATTGGAAATACAGCCCTTAAATGGGATTACATATATGAAGTCCCACATCCAAGAGCGTTTGTGCACAGCTCGGAAACGACTTTAAATCCTGACGTTATTCGGAGTTGGGAAGAAGAAGATGTCACCGAGATATTAGGAACATATGTCTGCAGGCCTGAATTGAAAGATCAAATTGAATCTTTTATGGAAGGGAGAGGCGGCAAATGTACTTGGTTACGGACAGAAGCTGAATTCAAAGGCCCTTTTTATCTTTTAAACAGCTATGAATACCCGGAACGACTGGGTGCAGATCGCTGGTATGGCGCAGTTGGAGCAATTGCGCTTAATCCTCAAAAATCCATAGTATTAGTGCAGTTTGGTACAGCAACGACTGTCGATATGATTCGATACGAAGGCGGGAAAAATTACGTATTCGAAGGAGGAATGATTCTTCCGGGACTTAATCTTATGTATACAGCGTTGGAACGTAAGATTCCGGCAATCGCCGTTCCGAGAGGAGCTGCCAGAGATTTTCCAAAAAATACTTCAGACGCGATCAATACCGGAATTGTTGATGCTCAGCTTGGCCCTGTTTATTTTGCAATTCAACGGCTTAAAAAAACTGCTATGTCAAACGACATTGAAGTAATTTTAACGGGCGGGGCAGCCTCAATTCTTGAAAAAAGTGCGTTGGGACGGCTTCCGTGTTTTACTTTATGCCATAACATCGTTCTTACCGGAATTAAACTTAGAGCAGAGCAGGCGACTTGCAATAATTTAAAAAGCATGTAAAATGCACGCCTCATTGAACAACGCCAAGCGCTGTTCGAGATGCAGAAACAAATTTTTACATTGAATTTTCCTGTTTCAGTTGACAAGAATTTTCAGTTCTGTAAAATAGCAATTCTGCGCTTGAGAAATCAAGCAAGTTCTTTAAAAATTTATCGACGACCGATAAGAGCGGGCGCTGAAGATTTAAGCGGGTTTAGAAGACTGAATTCGCGAAGCAATTTTTAGCTCGCACTTATTGGAAGAAGGAGTAGAAATACTCCGTCAAACACCAAGAGAGTG
>NZ_WSRP01000040.1 GCF_009767915.1 Parasutterella muris | reverse complement strand
AACTTCATTTACCGGGGCTGAAAGTTGTAGCTACCACGGCGTGGAAATCGTAAGATCGGAGAAGCCCCGCTACACGGAGCTTCCAGGGATTTTATGCAGTCGTAAACTGTAAAACTCGGGAAAAAGAATATTGCCGTTTGTCGGGAAAAGGCAAAAATTAAGGCGGCACGATCGAAATCGCGTCGCCCTATAGCGTGAATCAGCTGGCAAAGAAAATTAATTCTGCGGCTGAGTCTGCTGTGCGGGAGCCTGAGGAGCTGTCTGGGGAGCAGCGGCCTGAGGTGTCTGGGTCTGAGGAGCCTGCTGATACTGCTGGTAAATCTGCTGTTGCTGCTGAGTAGGCAGATAAACCGGACGGAAATGATACATGCCGTGATACGGGCAGTAGAAGCCCATCATAACCGGGTACTGGCTCGTAACAGGAGCACCTTGATAAAAACCGTCCATCATGCAGGGAGCACCGTAATAAACGGCCTGATCCTGAGGATCCTGCTGACCTTGAGTCTGCTGAGCGGAGGCTGTAAGACCAAAGCCTAAAAGAGCAGCTGCCATTGAACCGACAAAAAGTGTTTTCTTAAAAGAAATCATTTGAATTCCTCCACTAAATGATGGGGCCATCATAGGCTTGAGACTTCATGGCTTTCTCGATTCCGTTCGTTTTGAGACACGCAGACCGCTTAAATGTTAGAAGTTTTTTCTCAGACTTCTCAGAGGCCTAATCAGTCCGCATGCTTTTTCATCGTCGCTTCAAGCAGCTCATATAACGCTTCCTGCATATCAAAAGCATCCTCAATGTTTTTCTGCAAATCAAAAATAAGCGGAGAGAGCCTGCCGATGCCAAGACATACAACCTCTATACCGGCATTTGTTAAGACTTTGCTGCGCTCCTTGAGAAGCTCCTCCTCGGAACATAAACCGTCTGTCAGCATAAAAATAATCTTGCGCCGCTCTTTGCGGTTGGAAAGAATCGCGGCTGCCGAATTCAGCGACTGACAAACCGGTGTATACCCAAAGGAGCGGATACCCGCGAAGCGATCTGTCACGGACTCTGAACGCTCATCAAAACGCTTGATCTCTAAAAGCGTGTTTCGCTCCATTCCCGGAAACGCATAAGCAGACGCTCTGCATCCGCTGACGCGGTCAATCAGACGGCAAAGAACTGCGCCGCAGATCGCCGCCGTACGCATCGTTCTTTTATCCATTGAACCGCTTCGGTCGATCAGCACGGCAAAGGCGGCCGAGGGCTGTTTAACAGTATCTTCCGTCGTAAAAATACGATCTTCGCCAACCATCAGTCCCGCAAGCGCCGGTGTACTGAGCTGTTTGCCTCTTCGGCTCAGATGTCTCGGCCGCATGACATTTGAATTTAAAAATTTTCTGAATCGGGCTGAGGCGGTAATCTCGTATTGCTCTAAATCCTGTACAAAATGCTCGTCTATGCTCTGCGTAAGCTCACTTCTGACCGCAGGCCAAATCGAGTTGCTGCCCTGAGCCAAATCGGGAGACTTCCCTTTGCTTCTGCTCTCCTGCTCGAGCAGTTTATGAATATCAAACTGATCCGGATTTTCTCCTTCAAAGAGCTCCGTAAACTTTTGCTCAAGCTTCCTGTCGGCTGCCGCATCGGAACCGGTCGAATTAGAAGAAGTGTTTTTTGCCGGCACGGCCTCCTGCTCCGCTTGCTTTTTAACGGAATTGCCGGAAGTTTTGCGGCGGTTTTTCCCTAAAGAAAGCTCCTTAATAAAACGTTCGGCAATTAATTTGGCATATGCGATAACTTCATCAGTGGATTCGGAAGTCACAGCTGAATACGCAAGCGCGGAAAGCTCTTCATAGAGATCCTCGCCAAAACGTCGGATAAATTCGTTCTGCGAGCTCTGAGAAAGCATATGAGTAAAACTGTAGCCAAGCGTCTTGTCCGTCATATGCCAGTAAAGGCTCAGGCATAAAAGCTTCGCAGGCGATGTCTTTTCGTTGACTTCAGGCAGACGTCCTCTCTTGAGCATCCGCTCTAAGTAGGTCTCACGCCAAAAATAAGTGCCCGGTGTTTTACGATAGCCGATCGCGTCGATACGAACGTCTTCCAAAGCGTTTACCAGCGGATGCAGACCGCCAAGCTTGGAAACATTCGTAAAATCCGTAAACAGCACATGATGAATCTCGTGGGTGCCGTGCGCAAGATAAGCGTCAAGCGCGTCCTGCGAATGCGTGGGCGGCTCTCCCAAGTAAACGGTTTTACCGTTCGTACTCGGAACCCCTCCGAAGACAATCTGAATGTCTTTGTAGTTCGCAAGCGAGGCAAGAATACTGTTGACCGCCTTATAGACGTTGATGGTGTTGCAGGTTTCGACTCTCAAAATCTGTTCCTCTGGGACCGCTTGAGCGGCCGATCTCATTAGAGATTCGGCCGCGCGCCCGGTGTTAGCTAAAAGAAAATAATGACTTGCCTCGCGCAAGCATGGCTTCCAAGCCGCAGGCCATAGAAAAGTCCGGTTCAGCAGACTCGGCTATAGGCTCCGCAGTTTTCGGCTCAGCCTCAATCTCCGTCCTCGAAGCCGCGTCCAAAAGTTTGAACGCCGCCTCAATTTCACTGAGCATCGAGGTTTTATCCCGGCAATACGGTTTAAGCCGCATGGCCTGAGAAATGCACGAAGTCAGATGCAGCGCGCCGTCACGGAATTCCTCGCGATAGCCCTGCCAAACTAAAAGACGATCTTTAAGTATCTCCAGCCGGCAAAGCAGCGCATCCGTTATGGCGCCGCTTTCAGCGGCAATGCGAACGAGATCAAGTTCCTCGGCAAATCGCAAAGCAAGACCTTGAATAAAGGACTGCAGCGAAGAGCGGGAACCGCTGAAGCTCGCAAGAGTAAAGGCGTCGAACTCAAAAGAAATGCGGCGCAGAACATAATCCGTCGAAGGACAAATCACGTCCGAAGCGCATCCTTTCGGAACGACTCCCATCGACCTGTCATAAACACTCTTTTCATAAAACGGCGCAAACACTTCGTCTCGCTGCCGACAGAACTCTCTGCGCCAAATCGCAAGCGTTCGTTCAACCGAGACAGCGTCACATCGCCTCATGACATAGCCGTTCAGATAGGGCTCTCCTCTTTCCGCGCAAAGCGCTTTGGCGCGCACCCGAAAATCTGAAAATACTTTCAGCATCGAGGCCGGAACAATGCGTCTTCGACGCATATTCTCCGCGCCTTCCTCTACCGAGGTCTGCTCTGTGCTCATACCCGTCCAAACGGAAATCCGGAAAGATACCAGCACAAGGCTGTTCTCGGCAACATCAGTTTTGTCACTATTTTTTGGTTCGCATCCGCCAAAGAAAGATGCGTCCCGGAACAAATCGGTCATGGAATTCTCCTTTTGATTCAAGGGAGAGGCCCTGACCCGAAGGATCGAGGGGCAACACTCCCTCGATCTCCGTGGGTTGTTCGCTCTTTACGAACGAAAGTTTAGAAACACTTGCGACAGCTCTTGTCTTACCTCCTCGTGTCAGCTACACGAGGAGATAGTCGCCGATATTGCCTAATTCAGCTTCAACAAGCTTCTCAATGACTGAGGCGCTTGTCGAGTCAAGGCAGTCAGTTAGAGAAATGCGGAGCGCTTTTCTGACCGCTTCGCGATGAGAGCATCCCATCGCTTTGGAGCGATAACTCAAAAGCAGCAAATCTCTAAATCTCATCAAAACACGCGTGGAAATTGTCGCGTCTACACTGACCGTAGGATCCATGCCGCAATAAGCTTCACGAACTCTTTCGGCCGATTTGCGCAGACGCACCGCAAATTCCCGCTTCCACTCTGATGAAGAAATGCCGACGCACTGAACTTCCGGCGTACTGCTGAGAATGAGTGCAATCTCAGAGTCCGCGTCCATGTAGTCCATGCGCATTTTCCAGCAGCGGTCCATAACCGCGGGATCCTGAACGAAACGCCCCACGTAGGAGCCTTTCTCGTCATCACATAAGCCTCGGATGTTGTCTGTCATGACTATCCTCGTGCGCGGATGACGCTCAATCACCTCTCCGGTTGCCTCAATAAATAAAGGCGCACCCTCCAGCAGTTCGTTGACCGAAAGCCAGAGATCGCCCGGAGCTGCCGACATTTCATTAACCAAAAACACAAAACCGCGCCGCCAGGCCCGCGTCAGCGGTCCGTCAACAAAGCGCATGCTTTTGTCTTTGTCAATCACATAGTGACCGATCAAGTCTGTTCGATCCAGCCGCGCGCGTGCGGTCATCGCAATGACCGGAGCACGAACTCGGGCACAAAACTGATTGATAAAACTTGTCTTGCCGGATCCGTGAGGACCGCTGACAAACAGCGGCTCTCCCGAACCCATCTCCCACCATGCGGACATAATGCCCAGTGTTTCCTGCCGGAAAACATAGTTCGGGTCTTTCTTCGGAATCAGGTAATGCTCGGAAACATCCCATGATTCTCTCTGATAGCCCAGAACCTTCTGCTCGGAAGTAAAACCAAACTCTTCCGCGCAAATCACATCGTCAAATACCTGCTGCATAAAAAACTCCAAATAAAAAACGGAGCTTTCCCGCCGCTGCCGCGGGGTCGAAAGCCCCGCGGGGTATAAAAAAACTGCACAAATGTTTTCC
Organism: Parasutterella muris; assembly: GCF_009767915.1. Classification (GTDB taxonomy): domain Bacteria; phylum Pseudomonadota; class Gammaproteobacteria; order Burkholderiales; family Burkholderiaceae_F; genus Parasutterella; species Parasutterella muris. The sequence goes on along the minus strand of NZ_WSRP01000040.1, from coordinate 19,271 downwards.
GTCAAAGAAAGGCTTTGTGCAGGAGCCTTTCTTTGTCGGCGGAAATCTAATTCCGCCAGCCTATCGCCCTGAAGTGCCGCTAAGCATCTTTGGTGCTACGAAGCCTTCTGAGCGCGCCTGTGCATCAGCACGTCATTCCAATCCCAGCCGGGAAAGTCCGGAAGACGTACTTCAACTTCAAGCGCGGGATACCGCTGCTTTAAAACAGCGGCAGCGCAATAGGCTTCTCTTTGTCCCACAAAGTTCAGATCCGCATCCGCAAAAAGGATCAGTTTTCTGACGCCTTCCGGCGGGACAAATTGTTTGAAATTAAACGCCGCGATCACCGACCAAACCGGAACTTTAAAAAGTTCGGAAGCCGAGAGCGCGGTTTCAATTCCTTCAGCAAGTCCGAGGACTCCGTCGGGCTGATATTCGCCAAGCCGAATAGAGCAGCCGGAGAGCTCCTTTGAGAGAACCTTTTTCACTGTCTTAACATCGGCCTTACGGCCTCCTTCAAGATAAGTTCTGTGCAGATTCACTCGTTTTCCGTGCATATCGCTGATCTCCGCAATGAGGCCCTCGAAATAGCTCGATTCCCAATCCTGCCCGTTTTCAGCCTGCTGCGAATATCGCATAGACTTGATTGAACGCAGAGCGGGAGGAAGTTTCCCGAGAATTCCTCTTGAGCGAAGATAGAGATAGGCGCCGTCTCCCTCTTCAATCGGACGCGAAGAACTCCACAGTCTTTCGACGGAGTCTCGAGTCCTCTGAATCGGTTTGCGGCGACGTACAGCACGGTACTCTTCAACGGGAATCGAGAAAAAGTCTGCGATATACAGAAGCGCTTCCTTATAAGAGAAGTTTCGGATCAGCATAAGCAAATCCACACCGCTGTGATGGCCGCAGTGACGGCAGTAGCTATCGCCTTTTCTAAATTTGTCGGTGAAGGAGAAACGATCCTCTCCGCCGCACCAGGGACATTCCTGGTTCGGTTTGTGAAGAACCTTCTCGCTGACACCGGCATACTGCAGGATTTCACGATAATTGCCTTGGGCGCGCTCAAGAATCAGCGCAACGGTTTCAGGACAAATTCGAGTTTGCATATCTTTAATCATCATTAATAAAAGGTGAATAAAAAGACGTCCCGCAGTCCCCTCTCGGCGAACACGGCGGTTCGCCAAGATTGAAGAAAAAAGCGGAAAACCGCTTTGACGCTGAGCATGATTTTCTCGGTCGCCCGAGAAATATGCGTTCACACTCACACGCAGGCTTATAAGGCAGCCACACTCTGAATCACCCACTATAAGGAGGCCCTGGTCAGCCGCCATTGGCAAATTGCCGCACAAATAACTAAAACCTCCTATAACCCACTGAATCCAAATACTTTTATATCGTTTAAAGCAATTTCCAATTTGTAACTCTTTATTCGAAAATCATTCATAACAAACTGATTTTTCTAAATAAAAATCGCCTCAACTCTTTACGCTTATTTTGAGGTGCTTTGGAGGCTCTTCTCTGAGTATGTAATTAACCTATACCGTGTGACGCTGATCACCCGATAAAGCAATTTGGAGGTTTGATAATGACAAAAAGTTTGGTAGGTACTCAGACAGAAAAGAATTTGACAATTTCCTATCTGAATGAATCCCAGTCATACGCACGCTACACTTTTTATGCGGCGCAGGCTGGCAAAGAAAGCTATTTTCCGCTTCAGGGCGTCTTTAACGAAACCGCTGCGAACGAACTTCGCCACGCCAAGATTTTCCTCAATCTTCTTCCCGACGGACAGGTCCTAGGCTGTGTACAAACAGATACCGGCGCAATCGGAAAGACCGCTGACAACCTGAAGATTTCTATTGAAGAAGAAAAGATTGGAGGAGTTGAGGCTTACCTCGCCTACGCAAAAGTCGCTGACGAAGAAGGCTTCCCTGAGATCGCCGCTAAGTTCCGTGCCATCGCATCCATCGAAGCACATCACATGGCTCGTTTCCAAGCTTGGCTCAAGCAGGTGGAAGACGGTACAGTTTGGAAAAGAGAAAAACCGATTAAATGGCTGTGTCTGGTTTGCGGCTTTGTGTATGAAGGCCTGACACCTCCGACAAAATGCCCTGCCTGTGATCATCCGTATCAGCACTATATCGGCATGGACATGCTGGATCTTTAATATTCAAAATCAATTTACTCAAAAACTCCTTCATTTGAATTTGTGCCAGTTTCTGCAAACGGCTGAGTATTGCACCTGCACATTGCATTTTCAAGGTTTACCCTGAAAATCCTCGCCGTTTGCGGATTCAAACACGCGTGGCCGACATCCGTAAGATGCCGGCCCTATTTTTGCAAACCCAAAGAAAAAGCCCGGCTGATTTCCGAGCTTCTTCGTTTATTTAATGATCCCGCAAAACTTAAAACCGGTTTTTAAACCGCCTTCTTATCCGCGGGATTTGCGCACCAATTAGTCGAGCGCCAGGTTCTTCTGAGGAGCCTGTGCGGGCTCTTCGTCTTCCGCGAAGAAATCATTGATAGAGTCAATGACCTGCTTGGTGTGTTCCTGAGGCTTAGTGACCAGAGAAACACCGACGAAAATCACCAGAGAAATCATCATGGACCAGAACGCTCCTGAAAGACCGAACGGAGCGGCCTTCAGAATGAAGGTCATCGTAATCATCAGAAGTTCCCCGATAACGATCGAAGCAATCGCAGCTTCTCTCGTCGCTCTCTTCCAATAAAGTCCGCCGATTACCGCCGGAACTAAAACCGCCACACCGCCGTTGGAAAGCACCAGAAGATCAGCAAGCGCTGTCGGACGAGTGAGCGCGAAAACGACAGAGGCCAAACCGATAATAATGACACCGACCTTAGCGACGTTGTACATCGCGTTTTCGTCTGCTTTCTTGTTGATGTACTTCTTGTAAACGTCGGTAGCGAGCATTGTGGAAGTCGCATGGAGCTGAGAGTCACCCGTTGACATCGCGGCAGCAAGCGCACCGCTGATGATGAGCGCTGCAAAGACCGCAGGCGTGTACTTGAGAAGCAGTTCCGGGAAGATGGTATCCGGAGCCGCGATATCCGGCATCAGGATACGGCCGATCATACCGACGCACGGCGTAAAGACGTAAATCATGGTCAGGTAGATCGAAGAGAACACGGCAGACCACTTCATAACATTCAGGTTCTTACCTGCGAAGAATCTCAGCGTCACCTGCGGGAACATCATCATGCCGAAGGTAATGACAACCCAGCGGGAGACCCAGTCCTGAGGCGTGACAACGCCTTTGGGTCCCGGCAGTGTGAATAATTCCGGAGTGTGGCTGAAAGCAGCCTGATAGGCGTCAGCCACAGACGGGAAGTTCGCAAGAATAACCCAGAGCGAGCCGCCGAGCAGACCGACAAACATAAAGACACCTTGCGCCGCGTCCGTAATCGCAACGCCCTTCATACCGCCTAAAAACACAAGGACGATCATGATCGCAAAGAAGATCAGAGCGCCTGCGGTATAAGAAAGCATGCCTCCGGAAATGGTCTGGAAGATGTAGCTGCATCCGATGGCCTGAATCGCGACATAGGGAATCGTAAAGACCATCGTGATCAGTGTGACCAGAACACCGACCGTCTTAGAGCGGTAAACGTCGGATGCATAGTCGGAAACCGAAAGATAGCCGTAGCGCTTGCCGACAAACCAGAATCGGCGTCCCCATACCCAGAAAAGCACGCCCGGAAGCACCGTCCACAAACCGTTGCACCACCAGCCGATTCCGTTGTTGTATGCGAAACCGCCCGCGCCCATAAAGGCGTATGCGCTGTGGTAAGTCGCTGAGAACGTCAGCGTCAGGATAAAGATTCCGAGACCGCCGCCTGTTGCGAAGTCTTTAATGTTTTTCTTATCCTGTTTGGCTGCGTAAAGCGCGATACCAAGGAGAACAAGAAGATATACAGTCAGAATAACAAGACCTAAATTCATGATTGTCCCTCCTTAGAACTCGGGTCTTGAGACCTGCTCGATCTCTTTAGCATCCTGGCTGCAGTTCCAGGCCTTGAGCTTTAACGCGGCGACAATGAAGTCGACGATCATGACCACAAACCAGAATTCAAGCCAAAGATAAAGTGTCGGCCAGCCAAAGGTCAGCGGGTGTGTGACGCAGTAGTCATTGACCCAAAATACAACCGGGGGATTGACCATGATGATGCTGAAGATCAGCACCGAAAAAAATATGGTTTTACCGTTAAATCTCATCGCAGACTCCGATGTTATTCACTCTGAAGCTGTTCAACAACTTTGACCAAGTTGCTGACCAGGTGATCGTGATAAATCTTCCCGCGCTCGGCATCGGCCTTGCTCGGCTCACCGGTGCATCCGCCGGACTTCTCCGCTGCCGCCTTGGCGTGCGCAAGACTGCTCGGCACATAACAAAGCGTGTCATGTTCATAAGTCGGATCGACGGAATAAAGCGGTGTGTCTTTGATGGGATTATCGACGGCTTTCTCCAAATGGACCATGTCCGGGAATCTGGCCATCATGTGAGATGTTTCGATTTCTTCGGCGTGTCCGACCGGGCCGAATCCGAGCTCTTTAACAATATCTTTGCTCATATAGGCCGGATCAAAAATCTTGACGGTGCAGCCGAGTTTGCTCTGAGCTTTCTGTGCACACAGCTGCATCCAGACTACATTTACGATTCTGTGTCCGTTGATCAGAATGATTTTGTTGAGGCCGTGTGCGACTAAGGATTCGATGATGTCGTATGTCATCTCGAAAAGAACTTCCGGACGAATTGTGATTGTGCCGGGAAGCACCATATGATGCGGGCTCCATCCAAACCAAACCGGCGGCGTCAGAACAGCGCCGGTTTTTTCCGCGGCGTCTTCTGCGACGGTCATTGCGACATACGTGTCCGTACCAAGCGGAAGGTGGTAGCTATGCTGTTCAACGCTTCCGATCGGAACAATCGCGACGCCTTTGCTTTTCTTAATGGCTTTTCGAGCTTCTTCCCAGCTCTTAGTCTGCAGATAAACGCTCATACAGTCTCCTTAATGTGATTTGAGTTATTAATCAAAGTGTATAAGCAATTAGTACTCAAATCGGGTATAGCGGTTATGGAAACCATTAATCTAAAAAGATGATAAATCAGCGCCGAACGGTTGGAGAGCTAAGAGACCAGCAGTTCTCGCCTTTACGAACAGACTGTTAATTCTTCTCCTGAAGTTCATAACCGTTTACATCTACCGGTACAGCACCTTTGTCGACTAACAGTTTCACAACGGCGTCAGGAGAGCTACGTGAGGCGTAAATGTATATCTTTCGTCCCATACTGAGACCTTCATTTACGCCCTCCCAAGTACCTCCCGTCGTACTCGATTGTGCAACGTAGATTTCAGACGCTAAGGCATATTTATTTCTTGCCATCGCTAAACCGGCAGTCCATCGAGCTTTTGGAGGAAATACCGAGAGGACCAGAACATTTTTAAAAACACCACTGTTTTTCATTTCTGATCCGAACGTCAAAATTCCCTGAGCAGCACAACAATGCTCTGACCTTCGCTTTCGATAGAGCTGTCAAAAGCCTGCTTGTCTACGCCTTTTGCATAACCACAGGCAATAACCGTGCCTTCCGCAGTTAATCTTTCTGCCACATTTGCCGTAAATTTCAGAGATTCTTCGCTCGCCTCTCTGCTGCCGACAATTGATGCACAGGAATTATTCAGAATCTTTGTATTACCCGCACAATAAAGGATCAGAGGACGTGAATCTTTTTCGGTTCCGATTACTAAATTAGTGTTTAAGCTTGCCGGATAACAGGGAGAATATAACGTAATAATCTCTACGCCCTCCACCTCTAACTTCTCGTATAAATCAAAATACTGCTGCAGGTCTAATTCCTTTATCGCCTCATCTTCCTTTTGAGTTACTCCAAAACGCTGCTGTCGTTGTACACCGTCCATTGCAAAAAACTCGGACAACAGCGTTGATTGCTCAAATAGGATTTTCGAAGCAAGTTCGTTGATCCTTTTATCCTTCCATCCCTTAAGTTTTGCGGCAGTTTTGCAAGCGCAGCGAATGTTTCCCTAAACCTATCGGACATATCGGCCCAGCTTTCACCCTGATCCACGTAGGATTTGTATCGCTGTGCGGCACTGTAGGTTACTTTGTTTTAAAAGGCCTTGTACGGGTCTGGACGTTTTCCGGAAAGCTCCGCAATCTCTCAATCCTCTGACTTCTTCGCAAGCTGCACCCAAACGCCGTTGCGCATGACAAGCGCGCATCCGGCGTGATTGATTGTGTCCCCCTCGTTGTAAACGATCGGTGTAGTCTCAGAAGTTTCCAGCAGTTCCCAGTTGATTCTAGACTTCGGCAGTTTGCGAGTGCGTAAAATCTCGCGCAAGTCGTTCAAGTCGGCGTTAGAGATTACTTTGTCAACATCTCTGAATTTTGTTGGGTCCTTAGCCACGAACTCACTGAGAACATACTTTTTGCCTTCGTAGCTGTCGAAGTATTTACCTTCAATGAATGTTTCCCACTGGATTTTTGCTTCCGAGAGTAATTCCGGCTTCTGCTCCCTTAATTCGGCAATTTTTTCAGCGGTTTCATCGCTGAATTTCCTGAAGAAAATCACATCGGTAGCCGTATCAGTGCTGGCGGTGCTGAATGTGCCGCTCGGTAAGCGATACGCGCCCACGAACTCAGCCATCATCGTAGCCTTCGTTCTTAACTCTTCCGGCTTACCGCCTTTTCCGGAGACGCAGCTCATAGGAACAATAAACGCCGCCAAACCATTAGGCTTCAATTTTTCAAGACTGCGCAGGATGAAGTAAACCTCTAGCGGGTCATCTTGATAGCGAGAGTCGTCCATTCGGTTAGCTCCGCGATCCGCTACGGCTCCAAAAGGCACGTTCGTTACCACCGCGTCATAAACATTGTCGCGAGTCTTTGCGGCTACTTTTTCAAAATTGGAAATCGTCGTATTGTATCCCGGCCCGTCATTCACCAACTGACTCACTCGACCGGAAAGCGAACTCAACTCTACCGCATCAACAGCCGCATTAAGGGGCGCCGTCGCTCCGAAGATACCAGTGCCGGCGCTCGGATCAAGAATCTTTCCGCCGCTAAATCCTAATCCTTGGAGACAATCCCACACACCTTCTGCGATTGGTTTCGGTGTGTAGTATTCGTAAACACTGCCTTTTTGGCCTGTAGTCTTGTCAATCAAACCGCCGCCGAAACCAGAGAACTGAGCAAGGACTTGTTTCTCCGCATCCGTCGGTTTTTTATTTGGATCGTTGTTAAATTCTTCAATGAGATTAATCGCTCGATCGTTCAACTTTTGCCGGCTGGCACCCTTTTCGCCGACCGTATAAAACTGCTCCGTAGTTTGTCTAGTTCTCGAGTGCACCAAGTTGTAGAGTTCGGTTATCAAGGCAAACCGTTCTTCATTGGTCGTAAGGCTGTTGTATCTATCGCGATACTCTTGTATTGTGGCTTTTCGCATATATTTTCACCGTGTTATCTTCTATACGTTCTGTTATTACTTTCGCCTAGGTTCTATATAAACCGTGAGGGCTAAAGTGTTCTTCAAAGATCGGACTACTCAATTTCTTTCTCTTCACCTACAACAAAAGATACGAGCGCCTTGAACCAAACGTCTAAAGCCTTATCCTGTAGTTTTTCTTCATCTGTTGACTCCGTATTGTGGATAATTACGTTCCTCCGAGACATGGCTCTGTCAGTCGGACCTACCTCACCTTGGATAACTTGTTGCAAAAACACAACATCAGATTCTTGATTGATCCATCATCGGTATAATTGTATTCTAGGCCTCCGGCTCCCTCGTTTGTCCGGCTAATGGTAGGGCTTACTTGCGTAGGCGCAGAAGTAAAATAAGCTGATCTGCGTTCATCCGGAGGCAACTTCTCTAATTCAGCTAATTTCTCTCCCTACTGATTGCCCAACCTGTAAGCATCCAGGCATTTTTGCCTGCCAGCCTTATCAGAATAATAGGACTTTCAACTAGGGACACCTCAATCACGCTTGATTGATCGATAGAACCTTGTACCTTACAAGTACCCTTTTCTAGAGTTTCTTCCAGCATCAAGAAAAGCTCTTCTTTTGTTAAAACAGAGAGAATCCCGTCTTTTTTCTTTTCATGAGATCAAGGAACTCAGCTTCCAGCTCTGGGCTAACAGCGAAGTTTTCCTCTGTGAGGTTACTTCCATCGGCTTTTTCCCAACCGGAAAGGTCAAACACCCACAGCCCACTGGTTGTTTATCGATACATTAGGTCTTCAACTTTAGCTTGGAACTCTTTGGAAATCTTGTCTAATCGGAGATAAATTGCCGCGGCTTCAGCTTTGTAGGTTTCTCTCTTCTTCTGCCACTCTGTTACCTTGCCCCACCAATCCTTACCAGCCTTGATACCAAGTTTATCCATCTCAACAACAAGGTCCGTCGTAAACTTAAGGAAGTTGTTTCCAAGCGCCGTCTTGGGGTGTTTGACGTATTCCAGTGCCTTTGACACAGCCTTCGCAAGCGGAGTATCTTTCCCCAGATACTTCTCTATAGCTTTTTCCGCAAGAGTCGGGGCCTTGATCACATCATAACTCTGGATTTCGGGTTTCGTTTCTAAGCGCTTTTTTTCCGCTTCTGCGTCTTTTTTAGCCTTTTCAATCTCTGCTTTCAGCTTTTTAATTCGCTCGCCACGAAGATCAGCTTCACGCTCCTTGGGAAGCAGCTTATCGAGTTTCGATTTCTGGCGGCGACTCTCTCTTCAGGGGTCTTTACCTCGCGAGTTTTTTTCTCTTTTGCCTTTTGGGAAGCGTCAGACTTAGCCTTTTTGGAGGCTTTTCGTTGTTTAATACCGTCTAGGGTTTCCTGAGTTTTTGGGTCGAGTTTGCTCTGATTTTCTTTCTCCTGATCCTCCTGATAATTCAAGATAGCGGCTGTAATTTCTCGGTCTCTCTGTTTAGTTTCCTCCTCTAGAGTGGTACTATCAACTTCTCGGGGTTCTGAGAACGTTTCAAGACTTCTACGGCCCGCCGACAGCCGGTCATCTGTTGGGCGGATTAGCGATGGAGCAGTACGAGCCGGCGTACTGTTTGAGTTGCGGTTGGTAGTCTGAGATACGACGTGTTGTACGCCCGAAGTCCCGCCTCGCGTTCTTAGGACCCCTTTCCATTCATTCCCTCTTTTTGCTTCATAAGCCATCAAGCTCTTTGAATAGGCAGTCTGGACGGACCAAAAGCCTTCTCCGTTCTCTTTGCGAGGATCCCACGCCTTCCACACCAAGAGGACTCCCAACCCTCCTTTTGTTTTAACCATAATCTGGTTACCGGAAACCGCATACACTGCTTGCGCTCCTCCAGAGAGATTTCGTGTAACTTCACGCATTACATTTTCTGCTAAGTCCCCTTTGACATAGTTCGATGGCATTCTGCTTTTATCGACCATAGCGTTTAGCGTTATTCATGCGATGGAGCATACCGGTACCCGTGAGGTGCTTCATTCTTCCACCATCCGGGAACCTAAGATGCCCTTTTACCATACGGATTGGGCCAGCAAGATAATTGGCATTAAAGCCTTCTTTTGCCCAACCTTTAAAACCTTCAAAGTAGGCCAGATCAGGGTTATTTTTACCGACACGTACTATGTGGTATCAACCTGCTTCCCGTTTGCTTGAACAGTCGTTCCTTTGATAGCTTTCGAGGCGCTCCTCATCATAGAAGAAGAATGCAATTCTTTTTTGTAACTGGCCTCTTCCGCATAAGCTCTTACCACATCACAGAGAAGCTCAGCTACTTGGTGTTCATTGAGGCTGTTAATGCCAAGGAACTCCAAAAGCAATTTTTTAGCGCACCGGCAATCTGGTCGAACACCGATCTTTCGGATTGAGGAACAACACCGTTTCGCTTGGTATAAACCTCCAAGAAGTACGCAAGTCTTTCCTCGTTATCCGAGACACCGGCGTCATCCATGCGGCGTTTGACCTCTTCCCAGAATTTTCTTTCAGAGGGTTTTGTGCTCTTCAGCCCTTTTTCCATCAGGACTGCAAGTCAGCCTTCGATCTCTTTAATAAGCTCGTTAAATTCTGAGTCTTTGGCCGCGTGGACGCCTATTTCATGAGCAAGAACCGCACCGGCTTCGCCTTCGTCAACGTTTTCTCCGTTGATATAGACCTTTCCTGTCTTTTCGTCATAGATAGCGTTGGTCCCTTGATCCAGACCCTCATCTATAAGCTGCTGACGAATTTCCTCCTAAGATTTAGACGGATCTTTGGCGTACTCATCCTCCACTATCCTATCAAGGAACTCTTCGTTAGAGCGGCAAATAACGACCTTACCGGAGTTCAGCCGCTGGTTTGTTACGGCAACACCTCAAGATTTAAAGAGACCTCTTCTAACGTCGTTGAAATTTCGGTCCTTTTGCTTTTTGGTGAGAGCTGATACACTAGGTTTGCGGCGACTAGGGGGCATAGAGGCGCCTGCTTCGGGAGCAGGATGCGTTTCGGACGTTGAGCCATGGGACCCAGTCGCTGTATTCTTCTCTATCCGTCCTGTAACGACCTCAAGAATACCTCTGCCCACTAAAACCTCTTCCAGAACAAGAGCGTTACCGTTTGCAAGCGTTTTTCTAAAAAACACTCAGGTATTCCCTCGGGAATACTCTTCTGCATCCGCATAAACTTTGTCCGGATTGTTTAAGACTTCGGAAACATCATCGTATTACTAACATCCCAAGGTACCTGTCTCCTGCTCGGCACCTCATTTCCCACTCCGTGACGAGTTTCAATATGGGCCATGCTTTCTGTTCTAATTTGAAAGGCAAAGCCACGGACATCCACACCGACAGCGGCTTCAGCTTTATAGGTTTCTCTCTTCTTCTGCCACTCTGTTACTTTGCCCCACCATTCCTTACCGGCCTTGATCCCAAGTTTATCCATCTCAACAACAAGGTCCGTCGTGAACTTACGGAAGTTGTTTCCAAGCGCCGTCTTGAGGTGTTTGGCGTATTCCAGTGCCTTCGACACAGCCTTCGCAAGCGGAGTATCTTGCCCTAGATACTTCTCTATGGCTTTTTCCGCAAGAGCCGGAGCCTTGATCACATCATAACTCTGGATTTCGGGTTTCGTTTCTAAGCGCTTTTTTCCGCTTTCGCGTCTTTTTTAGCCTTTTCAATCTCTGCTTTCAGCTTTTAATTCGCTCGCCACAAAGATAAGCTCCACGCTCCTTGGGAAGCATCTTATCGAGTTTCGCTTTTCTGGCGGCGACTCTCTCTTCAGGGGTCTTTACCTCGCGAGGTTGTTTCTTTTTTGCCTTTTGGGAAGCGTCAGACTTAGCCTTTTTGGAGGCTTTTCGTTGTTTAATACCGTCTAGGGTCTCCTGAGTTTTTGGGTCGAGTTTGCTCTGATTTTCTTTCTCCCCCTTGAAAAGGAGTTTTTGCTCTGCGATAATTTTCACGAGCCCAGATAAGTTTTGATCTCTGGCAACCGCGGAGGTCTTAATCTGACCAGTGTGGCTGAGCTGTCCTGAAGGCCACACCTCTGAGCTATCCTTCCCATAAGAAGTTATTACGTAGTTATTGCTGCCCTTCTTACTCAAATAAACTTCCATCCCATTGTACTTAAGGCTTATCTTTCCTTTGATAAGCTCCTAACGAATTTCCTCCTTAGATTTAGACGGATTATTGGCGTACTCATCCTCCACCATCCTATCAAGGAACTCTTCGTTAGAGCGGCAAATAACGACCTTACCAGAGTTCAGCAGCTGGTTTGTTACGGCAACACCCCAAGATTTAAAGAGACCTCTTCTAACGTCGTTTAAATTTCGGTCCTTTTGCTTTTTGGTGAGAGCTGATATACTGGATTTGCGAGTATCCTCGGACATAGTACCACCTGCTTTGTGGGTAGGAACCGTTTCGGACGTTGAAGAGGACTGGGACGAGGGGCTCGCTTTTATCCAGCCTGTGGCAAATTTTATTTCTTTGGGGGAGTTTCCTCTTTTCTCCATCTCTTCTTCTGCAATGGCTTTATTAAGCGTCGCTGTGCTGTTGCTTGCCATTCCTTTTTCACCTGCGAACGACGTTTTAACGCTGTCATCAATAAAGGGTTGGCTAGTCTCAAATGCGTCTTGCGCTATTCTATAAAGTAGAGAGGCAACATCGTCTTCGGTTAGAGTCTTAACATGGAAAAAGCTGTCGAACCACTCTTTTATCGCCGCCAGAACTTCACGCAACTTTGCTTTTATGCCTGTCGGAACTTTTCCTTATCTTCCAGAATAGACCTCAAGGAAGTAGGTGAGCCTTTCTTCTGCGTCAGTTGTTTCTCCGGCTTTCTCAAGCTTTTTTTGTACATCTTGCCAGAGTTTCTTTACAGCTGGATCGCTACTGTTTAAGCAGCTTCCATAGGGTCTTCAACAGACTTTTCAAGCTGCGAGATTAAAGGGCAGAACTTTGCAGAACGCTTCGCCGCATGAACGAGCTCATGCGCCAACACTCTATCTAAATTTTCACGACTGACATGATCTCCGTTAAGGAAAATCTCTCCCGTCTTTCCATCGAAGACTGAGTTAGAGTTTCTTAGCCTTTCCTCATCAATACCCTTCCTTGCTTCTGATTCAGAAATACCAAAGAGAAAAACTAGAAAACGTATACCACTTGATATACCAAGCACATGAGGAAATAGGGGGGCGTCTGAACTTAAAAGAGTCGGTTTGACGAGGCGGTTCGAATTCTGAAAACCCGCATGGATACTGATACTTGGCGATAATTGGTGCAGTGTGACGTAGGTTGAAGCTAGAAGTCTCTGGCGTCCCGAACGAGATTCGAACTCGTGTTCTAACCTTGAGAGGGTTATGTCCTAGGCCTCTAGACGATCGGGACTCTCTGAAAGTGAGAGAAAGTATACATCAACAAAAATCACAATAACGCTTTCTGCGACTAAAATATCTCAATCGCATTTAGGGATCCCGTGGCATTGTGTTCAGCTCATCCAGGCAAAAGAATAAAAAAACTTCCATCCGGTCTTTAGTGACCAGGATGTTCCTTTTTCTTTTGCTTGCGGTTTTCGCGCTTGAGCTTTTCTATATCGCAAGAATCGCCCTCTTCGCATTCATTGACCCGAGTTCTACTCCGTATATGCGGCAGGAAGAAGACCGACTCTCAGAAAACGCGCCGCACCCGGTCCGCTACAGCTGGGTTGATTACGACAAAATCTCGCCGTACATGAAAAGCGCGGTCGTCGCTGCCGAAGATGCCAATTTCATGCACCACAACGGTCTGCAGTGGGGCGCCATTCTCACAGCCGCACAGCGCAATCTCCTTTCCGAACGCCATGCGCCCGGCGGTTCTACTCTGACACAGCAGACAATTAAAAATCTGTTTCTCAGCCACGACCGAAGCTACTTCAGAAAGATTCAGGAGATTATTCTTGCGCCAATCGTTGAAGCGCTCTGGAGCAAAAAACGTATTCTGGAGGTCTATCTCAACATTGCGGAGTTCGGAAGCGGAATATTCGGTGTTGAAGCTGCTTCACGCGCCTACTTTCACAAAAGCGCCTCTCAGCTGAACCGAAATGAAGCGATTCGATTGGCCTCCATTCTCATCAACCCGAAGAAATACCACATCAACAGCAATTCCTCACTCATTCAGAGGCGAGTTCACAGAATCGCAAACGATATGCGTCTTGTTGATATTCCTAAAAATAAATAAGCCTCGAGTTTCCTCGAGGCCGATAATGCTCTACCTTGGTGATTAGGCTTCTGTATCCTGATCTTTGATCTGATCCTCATACAGATTCTGAACTACGCCCATTGCTACCAGCTCAATATCGTAATCGAGCTCGCCCTTCAGGACGTTCTGGAATACGGTAGGCATCACGCCGCCGCACTCTTTGCAGGCGTGCAGACGATGAGCGGGGTCTTCATCGGCATAGAAATACTTCAGTTTGTTGCTGTTGGTATTGCCGCAGTAGGCGCAGCGAACACGTTCAAACGGCCAAACCGTGCCGCAGCAGGAACAGAAAAGTTTGCGCTCGTTAGACTGAGTTCCCGCAACCTCACTGACAGAAGAAATCGCAGGAACAGAACCGCAAGTCGGACAAAGAAGCGGTTTATCGCGCACAGCAACTTCATCAAGTCTTGTGAGTGCGCCTGTCATCGCTTCTCCGACAGGTTTCAGATAAGCGCGGATAATATTGATAAACAGGCCTGCAAGAACGCTTTGGCTTTCACCATCTTCCGCGTCGATACCTAGATCGGAAGAAGCTCGTTCAAACAATTCCGACGGATCTTTACCGGCTAATGCGATCGCCTCATCAGAGAGTTTGTCCCAGTCAAGAGTATTCAGCATTTCGATCTGGTGCGGTTCATTGATGACACCGGTTTCAATAAAACGCTTCTGAAGCAGACGGCAGTTGTCACGGAAGTCTTTCGGGTCAATGATCAGAGGATGTGCTTTCAGATATGCGAAATGCTCATTAAAGAGTCTTCTTGCTTCTTCTCCGTCAAACTTGAAGACCGGCAGATTCGGCTTGATGCTGTCTCTCACGTCAAACATGCTGTTCGCATATGTCATGAGTCCCATCCAGTCCACACCGTCGTCTCTGTCCAGGTAACCTTCAATCGCCTTTTCTCTCAAACTTTCCGTCATATCTTTTCCTAAAATTTCTCTGCCCCATGGCGCATATAAGATTTTCAGACATAACTATACTCAGACCGGACAAAACGCTCCAACTTAAGCGTTTAAAAATATTTCAAAATTATTATTCTTTTTATCATCGCTATTTTTTTTTCAAGGACACCATAATGAATGCTAAATTTTCCAGACGCACTCTTTTCGCTTTTGCGTCTGCGGTTGCCGCAATGACCGCAGGAGTGAAGACCGCTTCGGCTTCTCCCGCATCCGTCCCGCCGATTTGGAACGGAGAAAAGATGTACAACTCTTTTCTCAAGGACGGCACAGGATTTAGTTTTCCTCATAAAGAAGGTGCTCCTGTCGCCGTGGTGGCGTTCGACACCCAGTGCCCGGACTGCATGCGTCTCTTACAGCGTCTCCAGCCGCTTCTGAAGGACGTTCAGGTGAATTTCTACCCGATCTCCTTCATGAACATCCATTCCGAGCCTCAGGGTACGACGATCCTTATGGCTGATAAGCCCTATGAAGTATTTGAGCGGCAGCATGAACACTTTAAGGATCCGGATTTCAGAGGTATTCGCTACGACATTTCCAAACTTCCGGTTGAGTTAAGAGACAAAGTCTGGACAAACACCAAACTTCACAGACGCGCCGGCTGCAGAGCGGTTCCCTACGGTGTTTTCAAAAATAGCAAGGGCGAGTACGTCCCCTTCGATGAAAACCTGACAACGGAAGAACTTCGCAAGGTTTTTGAACTGAATTAAGAATCTGATTCTTTACCTGAAAGCCGGACTCGCTGTCCGGCTTTTTTGGATCTCGACTATAAAGCCTCGCCGAAACAGATGCTGAAATAAGAAGGCTAAAAAGAAATTGAGCATTCTCTCGATTTTTTCTATCCTCTGATCGGTCAAAAAAGGACTCTACAACCTGTTGGGCGGATTTCGGTTAACCGCTCCCAATAACACCCATACAAAAGGGCGGCCAAAAGGACCGCCCACCCCATGCAGTGTGAAGATCTAACTTCTCGACTACTTAACTGATGAATCTCCGCTGCCAAAAGAGAAACTATTCTTTAACTGACTCTTGGCATTATCTACGTCCTGACCAAGTTTCTGTTTATCTGTAGGAAGTTCCGTATAGCTGCCGTCCTTTACGTGCTGCTTAATTGCGGATGCGTCTCCCTTAATGGTTTCGACAGTTTCGGTGATGCTTCCGCCGGAATTGGCTGATGTCGTCGTGGTGGTGGTCTTGGTCACAGTATCGGCAGCATCGACAGAAGGCGCTGTTATTTCAGCTGCATTGACTGTAAAAGCAAAAGCAGCTATCGAACTGAGAATTGCAGCCTGAACTAATTTCATAATAAACCTCACTTAGTATCATCACTTAATTTCGTGATTCATTTATATTTATATACGGGTTTTAACTAATACGTGTAAATTTCGAGGTTACATGTGTAAATGAAAATTAAAATTGATGCGGTTACCGATGCGTCGACAGAGTATGTTTCGGGTTTTGGTTTGCTGCCGATTCTGCGGAGGAGGACTGCTTAAAAATATGGCCGGAGGTTATCCGGCCTGAGAGAACTCGATCGAGCCACTTAGAGAATTTTATGAGTGACCCGAATTTCTTTCCGAAGTGTGATTACATCACCTCAATAAGTTCGTACTGTGTATTGCCCATATGATGTTCAGCCATTGCAGACAGCTGACGCAAACCATGTCTGGTTTCAATTCTCTCGACAAGATCATGATTATCTGCAGTCTGACCGTAGACAAGGTCGACTGAAGCCTGATCAATCGCCAAAAGGTCTGTCGAAGCCAGAATACCGATATTCTTAATTGTCGGTTTTGCTGCGTGGATACCGGCGCAGTCACAGTCAACGGACATGTTGCGAAGGACATTGATGTAAGTGATTCGCTTGCCGAAATGATCGATTACGGCTTTGGCAGAGTCAGCCATATTTTCCATCAGAACTTCTTTGGCGGGCCATGCGTTCCAATCTGCAGGCGGTTCTCCCGAAACGCCGTGAACCTGTCTCTTGCCTTCCTGTCCGGATGCGCATCCGATAGCGATGTTCTTCATAGAACCGCCGAAGCCGCCCATTGCATGACCTTTAAAGTGCGTGAGAACGAGCATTGAATCGTAATTAACAATGTTCTTGCCCATTGCTACTTCTTTCAGATGGAATGCATTGTCAACCGGAAGGTTGACGTATCCATGCTCATCCATGATGTCAACCGGACAAAAGTCCCAACCGTTGACCTTCAGAGCCTCGCGATGTCCGGCAGTAGTGAATCGGTCGCCCTCATAAAGAGTGTTGGTTTCAACAATAACGCTGTTGGGAATGGTCGCCTGGAGCGCTTTAACCAGATCGGGGGGAATGATGTTGGGGCCGTGTTTTTCACCGGTATGAAGTTTAATTGCGACTTTGCCGTAAATGCCTTCATTCACTAAGTTATAGAGTTTGATCAGCATCTCGGAGCTGATGACCGGTGAAAAATATACCTTCGCGCAGGAACCGGTAAATTTACCGAGTTCGACACGTTTTGAACCAATGACCGGAGTTTCAACAGTTCCGACTACGACTTTTTCCTGAGCTACCGCCTCAGCTGACAAACAGGGAGCGGCTGCCGCTCCTGCGACGATTGCAGATTTCAAGATAGCTCTCCTTGATATTTCTTTGCTGTCCTGCATTCATTACTCCTATTTTTTCAATTAGGGACCATGGTTGATGTTATGCGTTCGGACTTAAAAATTCTTGTCTATTCTTCTTTCATTCGTTCTGAAATGAAATAGTTACAGACAAACATCTATGATTTTATATTTAGGCGTCTTTAAATTCCATAAGTTCACTGCCGGGAATGCCTCGAGTTTCGTCTGACAGTAATTCCGATATTTAGACAAGGCGTAATCTTTCAGCCTGAATGCGACGGTCTTTTCATTGTTTTAGATTTTTTAGCGACTTTATTTTTGCGACTACACAAAAATAATTTCTTGTGTATAATGGCGTCTCTTCGATGATTTAGGCCTTCAAGACCTGATGAATTGAAAGAATGCCTTCGTGGTGAAATTGGTAGACACGCCATCTTGAGGGGGTGGTGACGAAAGTCGTATGAGTTCGAGTCTCATCGAAGGCACCAGAGTTCTTGGTTGGCCTGTGCGATTTAACACAGGTCGATCTCTTTTCAGACAAGCGTCGCGTAAAAAAATCCGATCTACGTGCAAAAGCCAACAGATTTCTAAACGAGAGCTTCGGCAACCCCTGACCTGAGTCTAATTCAGATTCACTGACATGTTCGGAAGAACGCTCTCGGTTGGTCAGAAATGGATTCTATTCTTGGTGATGGCATCGGCTATATCAGCACCATTCATTGTAAAAACAAACTGGTAAGGGCAGCTTCCTTATTTATCCGGCAATCATATCGCGGGAGCTGATATCTACGCGAATCTTTATCGGCAAAGACTCCCGCTGCAAAAGCCTCTAAGACTATAGGGCCAGATGCGGCAGCTAAAACCTAAGGCACTTGCAAGATGAATATACAAGCTGCATTGTTACCTATCCATCGTCGTCACCAAAATTACTCTTGTGCGAACTCCTTAGGAATGCTTGGGTAGAACCGAATACAGCCCGACGTTAATCAGTCAATTGAATATCCGGAGGGCATCAAACTTGCAATGAATATCCTTTATCCGACAAGACATTCAGGAAAAAACAGTCAACGATTAAGCGAAGAAGTTCAAGGCAAAATTTCCAGATAAGGATTCAATACGCCGGACAAGAAATTTCTTACCGTCAAAGACAAATTGTTGCAGACGCAAAAGCTCCAAGGATGGAATTACAGGCCGCTAGGATATGTAGGGGAAATATAGATTTTGATAAGCGAAATCGGATAATAAAAAGCCCGTAAACACAGGCCAGTTTCGCTTAGATTTTATTGGTGCCTTCGATGAGACTCGAACTCATACGACTTTCGTCACCACCCCCTCAAGATGGCGTGTCTACCAATTTCACCACGAAGGCGCACCTATATTCATTCAGTCTGAAGCCCTAAAGCATCAGAGAATGGTGGCATTATACACAAAAAAATATTCTTGTGTATGCTGCTGTATTACCCACCGTCATTTCTTATACATTTTTTTTCCGGCAGCAAAAGCGATATCCGTAGAAGACCAGTCTGTTTCTCAAATTCACAAATGTATCCGCTCATTACCTAATAGAGTGTCGCGTTTATTTAGTCTGGATATGAGATGAGCCACTGTTTCCGTCAGCTGCTTTAGCCCGGATATCTAAATTCGCGGCAGAGTTGCTGCTAGCATGCCTCCCGATCGGATGAATTACAGTCGTTGATTAAAGACACACCGGATGAAATGAAATACCGAGAATCCGATCTTGTATATTTCTCCGTCCGGTCCGGTCAATGACGATCTCAAGTTCTTTCTCTTCGATCTGACGACATAAAAAGAACTGCCGATGCTTCCGATGACACAATTCAAAAATCACAGTTCGCACAAGGCAGAACTTTACAAACTCATCAAATCAATCTCGTCTCATGAGATTCTTCGTGTTCAGAGAATCGCCTTAAGCCGATTAGGTCCTTCCTGAAAAATTGCAGAACTAGAGAACTAAAAATTTAAAAATCACAAAAAATCCATTTATTTCAGTGGAATAAAAGGAT
>NZ_WSRP01000003.1 GCF_009767915.1 Parasutterella muris | reverse complement strand
TTTCATTAGTGTAGATATCTGTTCTTCAACTTTCATTGTTGACTCCCTAAGTAGTCAACTTTTTTCAGGACAAGACATCCTCTTTCGAGAGACGTAAGCATAGTTATAGAGAAACAAATAAGAATCCTAGGAGAAAACTTATGATTAAATTTAAACCGATCGCCCTGATGCTGGCTTTAGGCGCTTTCTATTGCCAGGGCGCTTTTGCTTCTCAGGTCACACTCTACGGCAAAATCGACGAAGGTCTGCTTGTTGGAAAGACTCGTCACGGTGATGCGACATTCCAAGTTAAATCCAGTTTTACTACCGGCTCCCGCTGGGGTATCAAAGGCGTTGAAGATTTGGGTAACGGCCTGAAAGTTGGTTTCATCCTCGAACAAGGTTATTCCGTAGATGACGGTGCTGCGGGAGACCCCGATCTTGCGTTTAACAGAGAGTCAGCGCTTTATGTTGACGGCGGATTTGGACGACTGACATTCGGCCGTCTCGGAACCTTAGGCTTCGCACAGAGCACCGGCATTCTTCGCGGCGCAATTTTTGGTGTTACGCACGGTGCCTCCGGCTGGGCTTCCGGCACAACATCCCTCCATTTCAGCCGAGTTGACAACGCTGTTGCCTATAAGACACCGTCTTTTGGCGGAGTAACGTTGCACGCAATGTACTCCAATGGTACTAACACGGATGACTCCAAGAATAAATGGTCTAAAAATAATCACTACTACGGCTTAGGCGCCTTGTATAGCTCCAAGACACTGAGCGGAAGTGTTATTTTTGAAACGATTGACTACAAGTCTTTAACTGGAAATACAAAGCATCCTTTGTACCATGTGACGATGGGCGGCTGGTGGCAGGTTGGTATTTTCCGCCCGATGGCGATTTACCAGTATCAGTGGGGCGAAAACAGATATAAACAGCATGCTGCGCAGATTGGTTCTCAGATCAAGCTTGGCGGCGGCACAGCAAAACTCGGCTTCAAGTATGTGACTCGTAAAATTGACGGCACCGCCTCTAAGATTGAAGGCGAAAAGAAAGGCAATCTCTGGAACGTTGGCGCTGGCTACGAATATCCGCTCTCCAAGAGAACTAAGGTATACGGCTTTGCCGGATACACGGACGGCGGAAAAGGCTGGGGTAAAGGCAAAAACCTCACTACTACCAACTTGAACGGCTATCAGATCGCCGTCGGTATGGTTCACGACTTCTAATACGTAGGAACATTTTCTCTACATAGAGACAATTCCTGGAAGCTTCCGGGCAGCACATCCTCCTAGTGTGGTTTGGCTGCCCGGTTTTTATTTTTCCTTTAAATCTTTTCATTGCGCAGCGCTGAGCAGGCGCTTGATAAGTTCGATATCTCTTTACAGATTTGAAACAGCACAAGTATTCGGCAGAATGACTTTACATGCGTCGCATTACTTTCTCCCGCTCGAAAGATCGATAAAAAGTGATAATCTCAAAAACTTCAAGCGGTTTGATATTGACTAAACGGTTACTCTGCCAATGACAATCCAATCAGCAGCAATTCTCGGAAGAGGCGCGCTTGGCGTGATGTACGGCTCTTTCCTGTCACCTCAGCTTCCTTCTGAACAAACTTATTTCCTGGCGGAACCCCATCGCGTGGAGCGTTATCGTCAGGAAAGAATTACCGTCAACGGAACGCCAGCAAACCTTTGCTTTAAAAGTCCTAAAGAACTCAATAAAGCGCCGGATCTTTTAATCGTGGCTCTTAAGGCGCCGGTCCTGAGACAGGCCCTTCGCTTGGTTAAGGACGCAGTGGATCAAAATACCATCGTGGTCTCGGTCATGAACGGAATCTCCAGCGAAGACATCATTGCTGAAGAGCTCGGACTGAAAAAGATTGTGCATTGTGTGGCGCAGAGGATGGACGCGTTGTTTCAGAACAACACACTGACGTACCGCACGTTTGGAGAACTTGTGATCGGCCTCAGCCCGCAAAATCGATCACAAATCGAAGCTCTGCAGGATACGGTTGAATTCTTCCGCCGAACTCAAATGCCGCATTTGGTCGACAGCAATATTATTCATCGAATGTGGTGCAAATGGATGCTGAATGTCGGTGTGAACCAAACGCTTTCCGTCTACAACGGCTGCTTCGAGATGATTCATAAGCCGGGAGAGGCCAGAGATGTCATGATCGGAGCGATGCGCGAAGTGCTGAAGCTCTCGGAGCTCGAGGGCACAGGGCTTACCGAGATGGATTTCAAAGAATATCTGAAAATTATTGACGAGCTGAACCCAAAAGGAATGCCGTCTATGCGGCAGGACCGTTTGGCTAAGCGCCCGACGGAAGTTGAGAGCTTCGCAGGAACAGTGATCGACAAGGCGGCTAGCTTCGGCTTAAACGTGCCGTTTAACGAGAAGCTTTATCGCCAGGTCAGACAGTTTGAGGCGGAATACCTGAAATAAGAACCGATGGATCGATAAAACGGTTCTATCGTTAAAATCAATCGATTGACTAGGAGTGGTGAAATGTCTAAGCATGTACTGATTATTGACTGCGGCTGCGAGAATTACGGCAGAGGCGGCTGCTTAAACCATTATCTGAGCAATATTGCCGACGAAGAACTTCAGAAGCTGGGCTATAGCACGGAAATCACACTCGTAGACAGTGAGTGGGAACCGGCAGCTGAAGCAGAAAAATTTAAACGCGCTGATTTCGTTATCGTGCAGACACCGGGTTGGTGGATGAGTACGCCTTGGCAGTTTAAACGCTATCTGGATCTTGTCTGGATGCAGCCCGGCATTGCGCACGGAGACGGCCGCCATCACGAAACTCCGACCAAGGGCTATGGCACCGGCGGTATTCTGAATGATAAGAAATACATGCTGAGCTCCACTTGGAATGCGCCGATTCAGGCTTTCACAGAAAAAGATCAGTTCTTTGAAGGAAAAGGCATCGACGGCGTTTTCTTCTGGCTCCACAAGGCGTTTGCCTTTATTGGCATGAAACCGATGGAATCCTTTATTTGCAATGACGTTCTTAAAAATCCCAAGATTGACGAAGACGTCAAACGCTGGAAGGATCACATTAAGAAAAACTTCGGTTAATTAAATTAGAAAGAAAACGGCGCAGAACTAAAAGTCCTGCGCCGTTTTGATTTTTAGAGCGAAAGATTAGCCTTCCATAGCGCCTGTCTCTTTGTCAAGACCAAATGCTTTATGGAGAGCGCGAACAGCGAGTTCCATGTACTTCTCATCCACAATGATCGAGGTGCGGATTTCAGAAGTGGAAATCATCTTGATGTTGAAGTTTTCCTCTGCGAGAACGCGGAACATCTTGGCTGCGACACCGGCGTGGCTGCGCATGCCGATACCGACGCAGGAAATCTTGGCGATGGAGGCGTCAGTCAGGATACCCTCTTCTCCGAGATAGGGAAGAACATTGTCCTTGAGGACCTGAAGAGTCTTGTCAAGATCGTTGCGGCTTACAGTGAAGCTGAAGTCCGTTAAACCGTTCTTAGCGGCGTTCTGAACAATCATGTCAACTTCAATGTTGGCTTCGGCGACATGACCGAGAATTTTATAAGCGATACCCGGGGTGTCAGGGACGTGCGGCAGAGTGATTTTGGCTTCGTTTCTGCTGAAAGCGATACCGGAAACAACGACTTTTTCCATCTTAGGATCATCCTCAAAAGTAATCAGGGTGCCGGAATTTTGCTCTTCATCCAGCGGAATATCAGGGTCTGTCAGGCTTGAGAGTACACGGGTCGGAATGTGGTACTTGCCTGCGAATTCGACGCTTCGAATCTGAAGAACTTTAGAGCCGAGAGAGGCCATTTCTAAAATTTCTTCAAAGGCAACAATGCTCAGTTTGCGGGCATTGCTGACGACACGGGGGTCGGTGGTGTAAATGCCGTCCACGTCTGTAAAGATCAGACATTCATCGGCTTTCAGAGCGGCGGCAAGCGCAACTGCGGATGTATCAGAGCCGCCGCGGCCGAGTGTTGTAATGTTGCCGTTTTCATCGCAGCCCTGGAAACCGGCGACGATGACAACTTTTCCTTCATCAAGATCCTTCTTAATGCGGTCGCCGTCAATTTCTTTAATGCGGGCTTTTGTGAACGCATCATCCGTAAGGACTCTAACTTGCGGACCGGTATAGCTTTTGGCTTTGAGTCCGATATTCTGAAGAGCCATTGCGAGGAGACCGATCGTGACCTGCTCACCGGTGGAAGCAATTACATCGAGTTCTCTGGGATCGGGATTTTTTTGAATTTCTTTTGCTAATGCGATCAGACGGTTGGTCTCTCCGCTCATCGCGGAAACAACCACCACAACCTGATGGCCGGCATTGTGCCACTTAGCAACTCTTCGGGCGACATTCTTGATTCGGTCAGTAGTGCCGACGGATGTGCCGCCGTATTTTTGAACAATCAGGGCCATGTTATATCTCTAAGTTTGGAGGGACTAGCGGTAACAATTGCTAGCGTTCAGATTTTTATTTTATGGAAAGAAATCGAAAATTCAGGAATGCTCAGAAATTTTTTTAACACTACGCGGTTAGAGATTTCCTGAGTCCTATGCCGTCTTTACATCATCATGCCGATATGGATAAATACAAAGAGTCCGCTAAAGAGCGTGATGAGATAAATGACAAGCGCAAAAAGATACGCGTAACGCGCAAGCGGCTGGGTCTTCAGGCGCCACGCGGCTCTGAATGACAGAACAGAAAACACAAATCCCCAGAGATACAGAATGACGGCGACGATCAAAAGGCAAAGACCTGCCGCGTCATAGTTGGTGTCCGGCCCGTACGAGAAGGCCATGCCGGTGCCGTAAAAGACTAAAAGCCAGAAAATGCTTCCGCAGAGCAGATAACCCCAAAATAATTTATGCACGGAGGCTGACGCCAGAAAATCCCGATTAAGGATTGATGATTTTTTATTTGTGTCCGCGGCAGCCGTCGGTTCTTCTTTAGGAGTATTGTCAGCCTGCTGTGTCATTTTCATTTCCTGTGTAAACAGAGAGTTCTACCAGATTCCGGTCCGGGTCCCTCAGATAAATGGATTGCATCGCTCCTTTGGCGCCACGCCTTTGGAGCGGTCCTTCAACTTCGACGCCCTGGTTCCTGAACGCTTCGGCGATTTTGTGCAGATCGCTTCCGGTTTCAATCTCCAGGCAGAAGTCGCCGCAGCCCGGTGTCGGATTTTCCGCCGCGGGCAAAAGCGGGTCGTTCTCGTCGTGGATATTTATTTTAGAGAACGGAAGATAAACTTCATAACGCCGTGATGTTTTTTCAACGCGTAGACCCAAATCGGAATAAAACTGCGCGAGTACCTGCGGCCGCGGGCTCGTGAGCACAAAGTGGTCGATTGCCCTGACCTTAAAGAGAGAGGAGGGCGCTTCAATCTTCGGTTCATAGGCGGGTTTTCCGTCTTTCAGAACAAAGTCGCCTTGGGCAAGCTGCGGATGACGGGCTAGGTAATCATCATTAATAATGATTTCGTTTCCGATAATTTTTCCAACCGAGATACGGTAAAGCGGTTTGGATCTTTTCTTAATCGGATCCCAAATGTTTTTGTATTCGAAAACGTATCTGGAATTTCTGACTTTCTGAATACCGAACTTCGCTTCTCTCAGATCGGTGACTCGCGCTTCATCTGACATCACAGGGCCTTTTGTGAAGAATGCCTATATTGGTCGTGAAATTTTACCCGTCTTTGCCCGCATGCTTAAACTCAAAAGCATACGGAAAGGCTGTAATCCGTTAAAACAGAAACACAGTATAGGAGATACTAATCATGGCATGTGACTGCAGCAAGACAGACAAAAAACCGGTTGAACAGAAACCCGAAGACAAAAACGTTGAAACTCTGAAGAAGATTGAAGAGGAAATGGTTGAAGTTGTCGATAAGGGCACGGAAGAAGGAGAATAATCTCCGACTTTTCTGAATAAAAAAGGACCTCGATGAGGAGGTCCGCTTTTAGGCGCCGGGTTCGAGAAAATCGGATCCGGCGTTTGCTGTGTTTAGAGCGTGACTTCTACGCTCTTGCCGATTTCATAGAAATGGCCGCCCGCCACGTAATGAAGAGAGCGAAGCTCTTCCGGGCCTTTTTCCAGATGCCAGTGGTTGTCGGAGAAGACACGGCTGTCGGCCCATGCCTTGACAATTTCTCCGACGAACATGTCATAGCTTTTTTCCATATGCGCTTCAGGAATACGCTTGATCAGCGCCCAAGCAGCGCAGCCTTCGGGAAGCGGAAAATCACAGCCTTCAATATTGAAGAACTTCAGACCGCTGTCCTGAATTTTGTTGGGATTGCCGTTCTTGCTGACAGAGCCGAGATAAAGCAGTTCCTTGCGGATGCCGTATCCCGGAACGGTCAGAAGGAAGTATTCAGCCTTATTCAAAATTTTGCGGGAGTAGTGAGTCGAGTCCACCACGACACTCATCTTTGTATAGTCAGCAGGACAGGCCCAGGAAGCAGGCATAACATCGATGTCGTCGCCTTCTTTGACTTCCAAAAACACCGTACCGCCTAAATTGAAGAGACGATAGGGGTTCTCAAGATCAACCGGTTTGACAAATTCTTTTTGACTCAATTTGTTCTCCTAAATGAATAAAAGCACAAGGCTGATATTTTAATTTAGGAACTAAATAATGCTTGCCCAAAAATAGCGCACTAAATCGGTGCATATTGCATCCTCTTAATTCTCTATATCGGTGCATAACTGTGCAGACGGTCGGATAAGGCCGTCTAAAACCGTGCATTTGGCTTACAAATAAAGTTGGCACGCTTCTTGCATGTGTACAAGTAGGAAGAAAAGGTTTGCAGAAGCAAACCCGCATCGGTCTAAAAGACTGAGCCGACTTCCCCGAATACAGCGGCTGTGCGGACGCCACAAGCTGAGCAGCTGCGGCTAATGGTTAATTTTCACTTCGCTTGGAGAATTTTATGTTTACTAAGAAACTTGTTCCGCTCGCTCTGGCCGCTTCTCTTGCGCTCTGCGGCGCATCCGTGTCGGCTAAGACCGAATTCGTCACGATTGGTACCGGCGGCATCACCGGTGTTTACTATCCGACAGGCGGCGCGATTGCCAAAATCGTCAACGCCAAAAAAGATCAGTACGGTGTACGCGCTTCCGTAGAATCCACGGGCGGCTCTAAATTCAATATCAACGCGATCGATTCCAAAGATCTTGACTTCGGTATCGCTCAGGCCGATACACAGTACATGGCCTACAACGGAAAAGGTCCCTGGGAAGGCAAGCCCGTTTCCAAGCTTCGCGCGGTGTTCGCTCTTGCTCCTGAAGCCGTGACATTCGTCGCAGCCGAAGACTCCGACATCAAGTCGATCAATGACGTCAAAGGCAAAACGATCAACCTTGGCGACCCGGGTTCAGGCAACCGCGTGAACTCTACCGATATTTTCAAATATGCCGGTATCGTTCCGGGCAAAGACTTCAGAGACGAAAAGCTCAAACCGGCTGACGCGCCCCGCGTGCTGCAGGACGGCCGTATTGACGGTTTCTTCTATACCGTCGGACATCCGAACGGCAACATCAAGGAAGCAACCGCAGGCAAACGCAAAGTCCGTATCGTTCCGATCACCGAGGTCGGCGATCTTCTGAAGGATGCGCCTTACTACGCAATGACAGAAATCCCGATGGATCAGTATCCAGACGCGACCAACGCCAAGGACAAGGTGAAAACGGTCGGCATGCTTGCCACGCTCGTGACATCGGCGGATACACCGGATGACGTTGTCTACGCGATCACTAAAGAAGTGATGACCAACCTTGATCAGTTCAAGAAGCTGCATCCTGCGCTCGCCGGTCTGACTCCCCAGAGCATGCTTGAAGGCCTGACCGCTCCGATCCATCCGGGCGCAATGAAGTACTACAAGGAAGCCGGCCTCATTAAATAAGCGCCGCTTCGCTTAAAAATGAAGACCCGCCGGCCTGCGGGTCTTCGCACCCCCGGTAGGGACCACAAAAAAATGAGAGGACGCCATGACGGACAAGAACAAAACAGAAATGCTTCTGCCTCAGGCAGGCATTCCCGGGTATATTCCCAAACCTAAAAAAGACGCGCCCGAAGATGTGATCGGGGAATATAAAAAGAAGGTTCAGCAGCAGGCCGAAAAAGGAATTGTCGGAGATAAGACAGGTCTGTCCGCTAAGCTGACCTATATCGTCGCTCTCGCATGGGCGTTTTTCCAGATGTCCACCGCTTCGTGGCTGCTTCTGGATTCTCTTTACGTGAAGGCGTTTCATTTGGCCTTCGCGCTTGCACTGATTTATCTCAATCTCCCAACGCTCAAATCCAATCTGAATTCGCGCTGGGACCTCCGTATTCTGCTTGCGATGAAACGCGTCACGATTGTCGACTTCATGATCGGCATCGTAGGCGTTATCGCCGCGCTTTATATTGTTATTGATTACGCCGGCATTTCCGAGCGGCCGGGGCAGCCGATCGGACGAGATCTGATATTCGGCGTGCTTCTTGTCGTCCTGATGCTTGAAGCGACAAGACGCGTGCTTGGCCCTGCGCTGCCGGTGATTTGCGGCGCGTTCATGGCCTACGTCTTCTTAGGCCCGTACCTTCCGGATGCAATTGCCTTTAAAGGTGCGACACTTTCCCGTTTCATCTCCCAGATCACTATGGATACGCAGGGTATCTATGGTGTGCCGCTTCATGTTTCCGCAACCGTCGTGTTCCTTTTTGTGATGTTCGGAACTATGCTTGACCGCGCGGGCGGCGGCGCGTTCTTTACTCGTTTGGCGATCTCCGGACTCGGACAGTACCGCGGAGGCGCCGCAAAGGCCGCAGTGGTGAGTTCGGCGCTCTCCGGAATGGTTTCGGGCTCTTCCATCGCCAACGTGGTGACGACCGGTACCTTTACGATTCCTTTGATGAAGCGTCTGGGCTATCCCGCCAAGAAGGCTGCCGCGATCGAGGTTGCTTCTTCGGTGAACGGACAGCTTGCCCCTCCGGTCATGGGCGCGGCCGCATTCATCATCGCCGAATACGTCAATGTTCCTTATGTAGAAGTGGCCAAAGCCGCTGCTGTTCCGGCATTCGCCTCTTACATCGGTCTGCTTTGGATCACGCATATTGAAGCCTGCAAGCTTGGTTTGAGAGGACTTCCCAAGAGCGAGCTTCCTCGATTTCTGATAGAGCTGAAAAACGGTCTGCATTATTTGATCCCGCTTGCCGTGCTTATTTGGGAGTTGGTGGTCGAGATGCATTCTGCAGAGCTCTCCGTTTTCAGAGCGATTCTGGCTCTTGCCATCATTATGGTTCTTCAGCCTGTCGCCATTGCCAGACTGCACAACGCTGATCTTTGGGCCGCCTTCAAGTTTGGTATTAAAAACACACTGAACGCTATGGCAGCCGGCGCCAATAATATGGCGGGCGTCGCGCTTGCCACAGCATCCGCCGGCATTATCGTGGGCTGCGTCTCGCTTGGTCTCGGCCAGCAGATCACATCCTTCGTGGAAGTGATGTCCATGGGCAACATCTTCCTGATGATCCTGATCACGGCTGTCGCGAGTCTGCTTCTTGGCATGGGTCTGCCGACGACAGCCAACTACATCATCATGGCATCGTTAACGGCGCCTGTGATTGTCGAACTTTCCACCGGTCTTTCACTGCACGGTCAGGAAATTGTGATTCCGCTGATCGCTGCCCATCTGTTCTGTCTGTACTTCGGTATTCTCGCCGACGATACGCCGCCCGTGGGTCTTGCCGCCTATGCCGGAGCCGCGATCGCCAAAGAAAACCCGATCTCAGTCGGTATTCAGGGCTTTTTGTACGACATCCGCACAGCGATCATCCCGATCTTCTTCCTCTTTAATTCCGACATTCTCCTTATTGGAATTGACTCTTGGGCAGCGAGCTTCTTTATCTTCGCAATGACCGGCCTCGGCATGGTTACGATGGCTTCTGCGGTGCAGGGCTGGCTGATCGGAAAATGCAATATTATCGAGCGTCTGCTTCTCTTGGCCTCGACCGTGATATTCATGTTCCCGGCGATGATTTCCGGTTTCGTTCTCCCGCACAGCCAGCGCTGGTGGGGCTACTTAGCTGCGATCGCGCTGCTTGGTCTCGTATTGGTTTGGCAGAAACTCCGGTATGACCCGAAGAAAGTTTCCGAGCGATCTGAAGAAATGATGGAGTCCGAGGAGCTCGCAGCCTCATAACAGTTTGACTATCCTTTCATTGTTCGTCATTTTCCGCAGCCCTAAAACCGCTGCGGTCTTTTTTTTAGGCATTAAAAAACGGAGCCGTCGCGGCTCCGTTATGTCCTATTCAGCTATGGCAGCGGTTATATCCAGCCTTTCTTACGGAATTCCTTGAGTTTCTCGACGAAGTACGTCATTTCAGCAGGCGTTCCGAGAGAAATACGGCACCACTGCAGAGCAGGCGGGAAGGGACGGCCCACCATGATGTTTTCGTCCTTCATATGTTCGAAGAACGGTTTCAGGGGCGCTTTCAAGTCGATAAATACGAAGTTGGTCTGGCTCGGAAGATACGGAATCTTGAGTTCATCCAAAGCTTTGTACAGAATTTCACGAGCTTTGTCGTTGCTTTCTTTGGATTCGGCAAGGAATTCCTTGTCGTTCATTTCCGCCATCGCTGCTGCCAGCGTGGACTGATTCATCATGACTTCGTAGGCGACGTGATCACGGATCTTGTTGATCACGCTGACGGCACCGATCGCATAGCCGAGACGCATACCGGCCATGGCGAAAATCTTGGAGAAAGTTTTCAGGACGACCAGATTGTCAAAGCCCTGTTTTACAAGTTCTACACCGGACTTGAAAGAAGGGTCATTGACAAATTCGCCGTAAGCTTCATCCAGAACGAAGAAGGTATTTTTCGGCTGAGACTTGATCCATTTGATCAAGAAGCCGCAGTCGGCAATGGTCGAAGTGGGGTTGTTCGGGTTCACCAGATAAACGATTACATGGTGCTTTTTAGCTTCGGAAGCGGCCGCTTTTTTGAGCGCTTCGAGATCGACACTCCAGTTCGGTCCCATCTTAACGTTCTTGATCGGCATGCCGTTGTGTTCGGCAACCATCGCGCCGTCACCGTAAGTCAGTTCCGGCTGAACGAGAACAGTGTTCTTCAGGTTGTAGGCCTCGATTGTGGCGCGAATCGCTTCCGCGGAGCCGTGTGTGAGAAGAACTTCATCGGGTGTGACGCCGACAAATTTAGCCAAGTCTTTCTTAAACTGAACCACCTGCTGGAAAGGGTAGCGGGAACCGTATAAAGCGGCCCTGGCGATGGCTTCTTTAGCCTTTTGGCTCATGCCGAGCGGGTTTTCGTTAAAGGATAAGAGCAAAGGATTTTGTTTAGTCGGTGCGGTAAATTCCGGCTGTTCGGCAAAGGCGGCGGAAGAGCCGGCAGAAACAAGAGCGGTACCAAGAGAGGCGCCGGTCAGACGAAAAAGCTGACGACGATTAAGAGTCATCACATATCTCCTAAATGAGTGAATGCCTTGATGTATAGTACATTATTGAAAAATTTTCCCTGAAATTTATGGATTTTCGATAATATTTTTATTCTCATTTCGAAGGCGCAGGCTGCTGCGAAATTTTTCTCGCAAATTATTTAAAACGACTGATGCGTATAAGTTGGTATTTGCGTCCGGCAATAAAAAAACTCCGCGCGGGCGGAGTTTGGTGTCGGCGGTGAAAGGCTTAGGCCTTCTTTTCGGGCTCAACGTAGCCTTCGGGATGGGCAACGCCTTCACCGAAGAAATGCGCTTCAATCTGTTCCATCAGCCACTTGCGGGCGCGGGGATCAGCCATAGAAAGGCGGTTTTCGTTAACAATCATGGTCTGAAGATGCTTCCACTGTTCCCAGGCTTCTTTGGAGACGTTGTTGTAAATCTTCATGCCAAGCGCGCCGGGAAGCGGCGGCAGATCGAGGCCTTCTGCCTCATGGCCGAGTTTTACGCACTGAACCATATGTGCCATTTGTATATTTCCTTTAAAAAGTTTCGGGATAGTGTACAGAGATTCTCCAAAATAGCTAGAGATCTTTGATAAAGATTTGTGAACGGCGCTGCCAGTTATAGAGTTTGCGCTTTTCGATCGGAAGGTCCTCGACGCTTGCCGGGCGGAATCCGCGCTTGAGGAACCAATGCATGGTTCGAGTGGTCAGCACGAACAATCGGGTAAGTCCGACTTTTCTGGCTTCGTTTTCAATATGTTTTAAAAGGCGTTCGCCGTCACCGGAACCCTGATAGGCGGAGTCAACCGTCAGTGCGCCCATTTCTCCGAGCTTCTCGTTGGGGAACGGGTAGAGGGCTGCACTGCCGTAAATAATTCCGTCATGCTCAAGCACATAGAATCGATTGATTTCGCGTTCAAGCTTTTCTCTCGGGCGCTTCACCAAGGTACCGTCTTCTTCAAGCGGTTCAAGCAGTTTGATGAGGCCGGAGACGTCGTCTGCGGTTGCCTGTCTGAGCGACTCGAGATTCTCAGACGTGATCATGGTTCCCACGCCGTCGTGCGTAAAGAACTCTTCAAGAATGCCGCCGTTGAGCGCGTAGGGGACAATGTGCACGCGCGAGACGCCGAGGTTAAGCGCTTTAAGAGCGTAGCGAAGGTTGTAAATATCCTCGTCATCGACAAGTTTTTTGCTCACAAATTCGTTTGCTTCCTGAACAGTCAGTTCGGTGACGACTTCACCGAATCTTCTGACACCGTCGACATTAGTGAGGAAGGCGAGTTTTTCCGCTTTAAGTTCGCCCGCGACAGAGGAGGCAAGATCTTCGCAGGTCAGATTGAACGCCTCTCCGGTCGGAGAGAAGCCGAGCGGAGCGATCAGCACGATATTGCCGAAATCGAGTTCTCTTTTAATCGCTTCCTTATCTACTTTGCGGACAACGCCGGTGAGCTGGTAATCGGTTCCGTCGATAATACCGAGGGGGCGCGCGGTCACGAAGTTTCCGCTGACGACGCGGCACTGGCTGTGCGCCATCGGAGTGTTCGGCAGTCCCTGTGAGAAAGCGGCCTCGATATCCAATCTGACTTCGCCTGCGGCTTCCTTTACGCAGCTGAGCGCCTGAGCGTCGGTGATGCGAATGCCGCTTACGTAGCGGGACTCGACGGCTTTCAGTCCCATGAGTTCTTCGACCTGCGGTCTTACGCCGTAGACGAGCACAATTCTTGCGCCGATCGCGGACATCATGCTGATATCGGCGATGAAGCTGTTGAAGTGATCTTCCCGGATCATTTCACCCGCAAGACAGATTACGACGGTCTTGCCGCGAATGGCGTGAATATAAGGCGCGACGCTTCTGAACCAGTCAACCCATTCAAGGCCCGGCTCTTCCATATCGGATGTGGTGTCAGTCATTGTCGAAATCAAGAATAAACGTTGCATAAAAATTAGGGACCATTTTAATGATTTTGATGCGCCGAATATTTTCTGCGGATCTTCATTCTGCGGTTTTAAGCGGATTGGTTTAAGAGAAATTCGGGATGGCTGCGGTCTTCTGATTTTTTAGGCGCACCGATACTTCTTTTGAAACATTTGCGCAGTCTTTAATCGTTTGGATATTCCTTGTCTCGGGCATAATCTTGCCTAACTAATTGAAGAAAAAGTTTTATCCTTACTCGAATTACTTATTGAAAAAGAATTCCACTGCCATGGCAGACAACTTTAAAGATTTAAGAGCAAAACTTGAAAAAGCGGCGGCCGCAAAGAAAACAGAACAACCGAAGGCTGCTGAAAAGAATGTAAAACCGGCGCAGCACAAAAAGGCTAATGTGCCAAAGACGGCTCCTCGAACAGAGAAGAAGACTGGGCAGCCGGAGAAAAAACAAACACCCCAGAAGAACAAGGTTCCGGTAAAAAAACAGCCCGGAACTTCTTTGAAGGACTTTTCTCAGCTGAAGGCGCTTCGCCATCAGATCGGATCGAGCGCGGAAGCCGAAAAGAAGAAAGAAGTAAAAAATAAAACACAGCCGAAGAAGACTGAGACAGCACCGTCTTCAGGCAAAAAGAGCGAAGTCAGAAACGTCCCGCCAAAACTTCAGCTCGAAGAGCAGCTGCCGGTTAGCGAAAGAGCAGATGAAATCGCCGAAGCGATAAAAAATAATCAGGTTGTGATCGTCTCGGGCGAAACCGGTTCCGGTAAAACAACCCAGCTTCCTAAAATCGCAATGATGGTCGGACGCGGCACAAAAGGCCTGATCGGACACACTCAGCCTCGCCGTATTGCGGCAACGTCGATTGCAAAAAGAATTTCTGAGGAAATGGGCGCCGAGCTCGGCTCTGTCGTGGGCTACAAGATTCGATTCAAGGATGAAATCCAGCCCGGCGCGTCCGTCAAACTGATGACAGACGGCATTCTCCTTGCTGAAACTCAGCACGACCGGCTCTTAAAGGCATATGACACGATCATCATTGACGAGGCGCATGAAAGAAGTCTCAATATCGATTTCCTGCTCGGCTACCTGCGGGAAATTCTGCCTAAGCGCCCCGATCTGAAAGTTATTATCACGTCGGCGACGATCGACTCGGAACGTTTTGCCAAACACTTTGAACCGGTCAACGGAAAACCTGTTCCGATTATTAATGTTTCGGGGCGTCTCTATCCGGTCCAAATCCGCTACCGTCCGATCGAAGATACGGACGAGAGCGACGATAAGACAATGATGAGCGCGATCGCCGATGCCTGCTCGGAACTGATGAGCGCGGGCAACGGAGATATTCTGGTCTTTCTTCCCGGCGAACGCGAAATCCGTGAAGCTTCTGAAGCACTTTCCGAATTCGCGCAGAAGGGCGTGGAAATTCTTCCGCTGTTTTCTCGCCTGAGTATCGAAGAGCAGGACCGAATTTTCCGGAGCGGCGGCCGAAGAAGGATTGTTCTTTCCACCAATATCGCTGAAACCTCGCTGACGGTTCCCGGGATTCGTTATGTGGTGGACAGCGGTCTGGCTCGTGTCAAACGCTATTCCTACCGCAATAAGGTGGAACAGCTGCAGGTCGAGGCGATCAGTCAGGCGGCCGCTCAGCAGAGAGCCGGTCGATGCGGCCGTGTCGCCAACGGTATCTGTATTCGTCTTTATGACGAGGACGATTTCAATCGCAGACCGGAATTTACTGATCCGGAAATTCTGCGAAGCTCTTTGGCAACCGTTATTCTTCGCATGAAATCACTTCACCTGACGGACGTCAGAGAGTTTCCTTTTGTCGAAGCGCCGCTTCCGAGAGCGATTTCCGACGGTTACGACCTTCTGAGGGAGCTGAATGCCGTGACGGAGCGAGGCGGAGAGCTGACTCAAATCGGCTGGAAACTCGCTCGCCTGCCGCTGGACGCAAGAATTGCGCGCATGCTGCAGGCCGCTGAAGAAAATCAGGCGCTTGCCGAAGTGCTTGTTATTGCTTCGGCGATCTCGATTCAGGATCCGCGCGAGCGACCCTTGGACGCTCAGGAAAAAGCAGCTGAAGCGCATAAAAAATTTGGTGATGATAAGAGTGACTTCAACTCCTGGCTCAAACTCTGGAACTGGACGCAGAACGAAATTGCGAATAAAGAAAGCAATCGACTGCTCGATCAGAAGTTCCGTCAGAATTTTCTTTCGGTCAAACGCCTTCGTGAGTGGCGCGACGTATATCGACAGCTGAAGGATTTGGTCGCGGAACTCGGCTGGCGCGTCAATACGGCGCCCGCAACGTACGAGCAGCTGCACAAGGCGCTGCTTACGGGACTCTTGGGCAACGTCGGCTTTAAGAATTTAGATGCGGATTTCCGCACTCCGCCTTATACAGGTGCCCGAGGCATTAAGTTCTGGCCTTGGCCCGGCTCCTCCATTGCGAAAAAGAGCGGCAAATGGATCATGGCGTCCGAATTAATGGAAACGTCACGCTTATATGCGAGAACGATCGCCAATATCGAGCCGGAATGGCTCGAGAAGGTCGGAGCGCACCTTCTGAAAAAATCCTGGAGTGATCCGCATTGGGAAAAGAAAGCCGGTCATGTGGTCGCGTTTGAAAAAGCGACGCTCTACGGTCTTCCGGTGTACGGACAGAGAAGAGTGGATTTCTCTAAGAAAGATCCTGCGCTCGCAAGAGAACTCTTCATCAGAGAAGCGCTCGTACAGGAGGACTACGAGAGCAGGGCGCCGTTCTGGCAGCACAATATGGCGATGATCCGTGATATTCGTGAGATGGAACACAAGTCACGGCGTCCGGACGTGCTGGTGGATGACAGTCTGATTTATGACTTTTATGACAAACGGATTCCGAAAGAAGTTATCAGTCAGAGCACTTTTGATAAGTGGCGCGCTCAGGTAGAGCAGGACAGCCAGAAACTGCTTTACCTGACAAAAAACGATCTGATGCGCCATGACGCTTCCGGCATTACGATCGAATATTTCCCGAAGAAACTGGAAATCGCCGGCGTCCCGATGGCGCTCAACTATAACTTTGATCCGGGCAGCGTTCGCGACGGCGTCACACTTACGGTGCCGCTCTTTGCGCTGAATCAGCTTGACGCGGAACGACTCGAGTGGCTCGTGCCCGGTATGGTCAAAGAAAAAGTTCAGATGCTCCTCAAGAGTCTTCCGCAGAGGCTGAGACGTCATTTTGTGCCGCTGCCCGATTGGGCGAAAGCCTTTGCTCAGCGTCACGAGGTCCCTAAAGGAGACCTGTTTGAGACGATTATCGCCGAAGCCAAAGAACAGTTCCGAATCGATATCCGTAAGTCGGATTTCAAATTGGAAATGCTGCCGCCGCATCTCAGCATGAATTACAAAGTGGTGGATGAACACGGCAGACAGCTCGATATGTCGCGAAGCATCCCTCAGCTGAGAAGCGCGCTCAGCGCTCAGGCGCGAGAGACCTTTCAGAATATCGCTTCAAAAGACAGCAAAGTTGCAGAAGAGCTTCAGGAGCAAATTACGGAATGGAATTTCGGAGAACTGCCCGAAGTCATGGAAATTAAACGCAAGGGCCTTTCTTTAATCGGACATCCCGCGCTCGTGGATAAAGGAGAATACTGCTCTCTTGAGGTCTTTGACGATCCCCAGCAAGCTCAGGAGCTTCATAAGAAAGGTTTGGTGCGCCTGATTCGAATCGCTCTGAAGGAGCAGATTAAATACCTCGATAAAAATCTGAAGTCGCTTCAGACAACGCAGATACAGGGCGCGTCAATCGTGAGCCTTAGAAAAGCATTTCCGTCATTTGAGGAAATCAAAGCCGACGTGATTGATGCTGCGATTGAAAGCGCCGCGTTTACGGAGGAGCTCCCGATGAATAAAGAACAATTCGGGGAAATGATCGGCAGAGTCAAAGAAAAACTGAATCTGCTCGCACTCGAACTCGGGAGGCTTCTTTCCGCGATTGTTGCCGAAGCCGCGCTCGCTCAGCAAAAGCTTAACGGCATCAAAGCCTACGAAAAAGTGCACGAAGATATCACGCAGCAGCTTTTCGATCTGTTTGAACCGCACTTTATCAGGAAGGTACCGATGGATCGCCTCAAACACTATTCGCGGTATATGAAAGCGATTCAGGTACGCATTGAGCGGCTGAGAAACGATCCGAACAGGGACGCCGAACGCATGGAAAGCATCCATGAACTGACGGTCCCCTATAAGCGTGAGCTTGCTTCGCGTAAGGGCGTCTATGATCCGCAGCTTGCCGAATTCGCCAACATGCTCCAGGAGCTTCGTGTTTCGCTCTTTGCGCAGGAATTGCGAACTCCTGTACCCATTAGTGTGAAAAGACTGAAAAAAATGTGGGAAAGCATCGTAAGAAAATGGTAAGTTTTTAATGCTGCCTGCGGATTTTTGATAGGTAATTTCCCGTATTTTTCTGCCAACTGGCGGATTTTACGTGCTTCTTTATTTGCATCTAAGCATAAATAAAGTCAAAATTTAACTGCGTGCGGCAAATCAAATCATAAGGGGAAGTAAATGCGGCTACTTGCGTCGTTTTTTTGTGCATTTTTTCTTTTAACGGCTTCAGCGGCGCCGGAAGTTCAGGCAGCTCAGAACAAACGTCCGGCAGCGGTTAAGAAAGTGAACACGACAAAAACCGCAAAAGCCCCGGCAAAGAAGGCCGCAAGCGCAAAGAAAGCCTCCAAAGGAAAGAAGAACGTCGCAGCCGCCCGCAAAACGACTAAGAAAGTTTCCTCTTCAGCCTCCCGCAAGTTTGCTTCCTCCAAACATTACGCAAAGAAGAAAAAGACCTACGCACGCCGTCACGTGAGAGGACCCTCGTACGCTCAGCTGATGGGACTGCGCGGCTCCTCCGATCCGCTCGCGCTCTCGACCACGGCAGTGCTTGCCTATGATATGGAAAATGATCAGATTCTCTATGAGAAGAACGCCGATACCTCGCTTCCGATCGCTTCCATTACCAAGCTGATGACCGCGCTTGTGATCGTGGAGTCCGGTGTTGATCTGGATCAGAAGTTTGCCGTGACGACCGAGGATTTTGTTAAGTCAAGCGCACGCAGCAAGCTGAGAAAAGGCATGGTCCTCTCCCGCAAACAGGCGCTTCATCTGGCTTTAATGAGTTCAGACAACCGCGCAGCGCATTTCCTTGCAAGAACATTCCCGGGCGGAAAAGCCAAGTTCATTTCCGAAATGAACGCAAAGGCGGTTCTGCTTGCGATGGATGACTCGGTTTTTTACGACTCAATCGGTCTCAATAACGGTAACAAGTGTTCCGCGCTTGATCTGTCGCACTTGATCGCGGCGGCTGCCGAGCACGATGTGATTCGTGATCTTTCGACAACACCTGAAGCTTCCTTCAGCGTCGGAAAGCGTTATGTTGTGAGCCGAACAACCAATAGTTTTGTCGCTAATGACAACTGGGATATCGAACTTCAGAAAACCGGTCTGACGACGGCCGCAGGCTACTGCATGGTTATGCAGACCAATATTTCCGGACGTCCCGTGGCGATGATTTTCCTTGACGCGCCCAACAAAGCAGCCCGCAACCACGATATACAGAAGCTGCACGACTGGCTGACTAACGGTAAGATGCTGGAAACGGCCTCGCTGAACTAACAGAAGTTTCAATGATTCATCCTGCGTCCGAATGCCAGAGCATCGGCGCGGGAAAGTTTTTTTAGAGCCGGCATTATTGTCGGAATTTGCAACTGAAGAGAATGCTTGAGCGGATGAAGAGCGGTCGATGCGCTAAACTCGTGCGATATTAAAAACATACGGGAAAAGCTGTGAGAGAGATTTGTCTGGATACCGAAACCACCGGCTTCGCGGTTAAAGAAGGCGACCGCATTATCGAAATCGGCTGCGTGGAGCTGAGTGATCACGGCATCACGAATCGGAACTTTCATACTTATTTAAACCCTGAAAGAAAGATGGAAGCCGACGTGATCGAGGTGCATAAGATCACGAACGAGATGCTGGTCGACAAGCCTAAGTTTGAAGACAAGGCCGACGAATTTATCGATTTCGTCAAAGGCGCTCGTCTGATTATTCATAACGCGGCATTCGATGAGGGCTTCCTGGACGCTGAACTGGAAAAGATCGGCAAACCCAAGCTTCGCGATCTCGGGTGCGAAATTGTGGATTCTTTGGAAATCGCAAGAAGCGTCTATCCGCAGATGCACAATAACCTGGACGCGCTCTGCAAACGCCTCAATATCGATACCTCTCAGCGCGAGAGAGAGGGGCACGGTGCTCTGCTCGACGCGGAACTTCTCGCTCAGGTTTACTTGGTTCTCAAACAGCAGCAGACCTCGTTCGATATGGACGCGGCGTCTGTCGCGTCCGTTGCGCGCCACGAGAGTGTCTCCGTCGGGGAGCTTCCGGTGATCCGCGCTTCAGAAGAAGATTTAAGCGAGCATGAGCGTGTGCTGGAGATGGTCAGAAAATCCGCAAAGGGCCCCGCGCTCTACGATATTGACGAGACGGAATTTGCGCAGAAGCGTGCGGAAGAACAGAAGGAACTGGACGAGAAAGCGGCCAAGATGAAGTCGCTTCTTGAGAAACTCTGATCGGGGCGGTTCCTCGTCCGGGTTTCGCTCAATGCGTTACAGTTCGCGGGAATCAGAAAAGAGATAAAACAGCATATTGAATGTTCCGAATACGGGACACACGGACCGCCAGTGTTGGTCCGCAATTGGAAAGGATTAATCGTATGACAGAAAACAGAAGAAGCCGAGGCGGCAGAAATACGCCGTTCAGATCGGCTGCGCCTCGGACAGTTCGTCCTTTGGACGCGCGCGGAATGCCTCGCGGAGAAAATAAGCCGAGGACCGCCTCTTCAGTGCCCGCGGATGTGAAGGGCGAAAAAATTCAAAAAGTACTCGCTGACGCGGGTGTCGGTTCCCGCCGGGATATGGAACAGCGCATTGCCGAGGGCAGAATCTCGGTGAACGGGGAGCCCGCTCATATCGGCCAGCGCGTCTTCCCGACCGATATCATTCGCATGGACGGTCGAGCAGTGCGCAGAGCGAGCGTTCGCGAGAATAATGTTCCGCGTGTACTTATTTATCACAAGCCCGCAGGCGAAATCGTTTCGCGTGACGATCCGGAAGGCAGACCGACGGTTTTTGATCATCTGCCGCGCATGGGCGGAGCCCGCTGGATTAATGTGGGACGACTCGACTTTAATACCGAAGGCCTTCTTATTTTTACTACGGACGGCGCGCTCGCGAACTATCTGATGCATCCGCGCAACTGTATTGTCCGCGAATACGCGGTTCGTGTTCAAGGGACGATGTCGCCTGAAGCGAAAGAAGCGCTCCTCAAAGGCGTTAAGCTCGAAGACGGAACTGCGAAATTCGCAACGATTGAGGAGGGCGGCGGCAAAGGATTTAACCGCTGGTACAACGTGACGCTCAGCGAGGGAAGAAACCGTGAGGTTCGCCGCATGTTTGACGCGGTGGGTCTGCCGGTCTCGCGCCTGATTCGTGTGAAATACGGAGAACTGGAGCTGCCGCAGAAACTTCCGAGAGGAAAGTTTGAACAACTGACACCGGAAGAGACTCAGGCCTGGTTTGCCGCGATCGGATATAAAGGCGGCTCAGATTCGCCCAATTCGAGAAACTCAGCCAAGAGCTCTGAAACCGGCGCAAAAGTGAAGACGCGTGCAGTCGATCCGCTGAAAAGCACGGCACACTACCTTTCCGAGGGACGTATCGAAGGGGTTCCCGCAAGACGCAGACCGAGCCGCGGCCGATTTAACTCAAAAGAAAAGTTACGATAATTCCGAATATTAGGGCAAATAAGGGTGTAGAATTACGGCAAATTATGTTAGGGCGGTCTGCTGAAACAGCGAATCGGCCCTGACAGCGTGTCCGCTTTGTGTGCGAACACGTCCCTGTCATAGTGTTTATAAAGATGGGCTTTGCAGCCCATTTTTTTTTGATTTTTGAAATTTAGGTGTATCGGTAAATGGCAGTTTCAGCACAGTTATTTGAGATGATCGATACCACGGTTGAAGGGCTTGGATACGAGCTTGTCGACGTGGAGAGATTAGCGCGCGGCCTGATCCGTGTCACGATCGACAAGGAAGGCGGTATTTCCCTTGACGACTGCGAACGAGTCAGCAATCAGCTTAATACGATGATGACGGTTGAAAATGTGGATTATGACCGTCTTGAAGTGTCTTCTCCGGGCGTGGATCGTCCCCTGAAGCGCGCACGTGACTTTGTTCGGTTCGTCGGTCAGATGGTTCATGTTGAACTGTTTACGCCGCTCATGGCGCCGGGACTTCCGGAAAACGGACGCCGCCGCATGGACGGAACGCTGCTCAGCGTTGAAGGCGAGGAGACCAATCCGGTCCTCACGCTGAAACTGTGCGAAGGACGCCTTGCACGTACACCGAGTGAAAAGAATAGATCCGCGAAGGCCGCGAAGAATAAACCGGCCGAACCGGAAGTTATTGTGAGTTTCCCCTTCAAAGATATCGAAAAAGCCAACTTGATTCCTGAGTTGGATTTCAAAGGATCGAAATAAATGAGCCGAGCTTTATTAGAAATGGTTGAAGTCCTCGCCCATGAAAAAAACGTGGACAAAAGCGTCGTACTCGGCGCACTTGAAAGCGCGCTCGCGAGCGCGGTAAAAAAATCCGAATTCCCCGGAACAGACGCTGACATCGTAGTGAAAGTCGACCCCGAGACCGGCGATCAGCAGGTCTGGCGTCAGTGGAAGATCGTGCCCGATGAGGACGGTCTGCAGGAACCCGATCGTGAAATTCTTCACTGGGAAGCCGAAGAAGACTACAGCGATCAGGGCCCGACAGAAATCGGCGACTACGTTAAAGAGCCTCTTAAAGAAGTCAATGTTACCGGCCGCCGTTTCGCGACTGATGCCAAACAGGTCATTCTCCAGAAGCTGAGAGAAGCGGAGCGTACTCAGCTGCTTAACGAATTCCTTGCCAATTACAAGGACGTTAAGATCGTGACCGGTCAGGTCAAGCGCTTTGATAAGTCCGATATGATCGTTGAAATCGGCCGTATCGACGCTCGTCTGCCGAGAAGCGAAATGATCCCCAACGAGATCTATCGTATCAACGACCGCATTCGTGCCTACATTCTTAAGATTGATCCGACCTCTCGTCAGCAGCAGATCATCCTCAGCCGTACCTGCAACGAGTTCCTTGCCGAACTGCTTCGTCAGGTTGTGCCGGAATTCAACGAAGGCCTGCTTGAGATGAAGGGCGTAGCGCGTATCCCCGGACGCCGCGCTAAAGTCGCCGTTCAGGTTAAGGATAAGAGAATCGATCCGATCGGCAGCTGCGTCGGTGTTCGCGGCGCCCGCATTCAGAGCGTTTCTTCCGAGCTCTTCAACGAACGAGTCGACATTATCCGCTGGTCGGATCAGCCCGCTGAGTTCGTGATCAGCTCACTTTCTCCGGCAACGATTTCTTCCATCATCGTTCATGAAGATGAGGGCAGAATGGAAGTTGTGACTCCGGATGAAGAAAACACAAGAATCGCCAAGGGCACCGATTACATCAACGTGAAGCTTGCTTCGGCGCTGACCGGCTATGAGATTGACGTGATGGATCACGATCAGGCAGAGAAAAAGCGTGAAGAAGAAATCGCACCGCGCCGCAAAGAACTTATGGACGCGCTGAACGTGGACGAGGAAATCGCGCAGCTTCTGATTGAAAACGGTATTGAAACCGTTGAAGAAGTGGCTTATCTGCCGGAGGAAGAGCTCCTCAGCATCGAACAGTTTGATGAAGACCTCGTCAAGGAACTTCGTTCTGTCGCACGCAACGCTTTGATCACAAAAGCGCTCAAGAGGGAAGAGCTGCTGAAGTGGGCTGATCCCGCTTTGATCGACCTCAGCGGTATGACGACAGAAATCGCAGAGAAGCTGCATCCGGCCGGCATCACGAATCTTGAACAGCTTGCCGACTTGGCTACTGACGAGCTGGTTGAAATGACCGGTATCAGCGAAGAGAAGGCTGCGGAACTTATTACTAAGGCCCGCGAACATTGGAACCAGTAACGACGGGAGAACAATAATATATGGCAAAAAATACAGTAGAGACATTAGCCCAAACCCTTCAGATGCCCGTCAGCGTCCTGCTTGAGCAGCTTAAAGAAGCGGGACTGACACAGTCCAAATCGGATGATGAGATCAGTGACTCTGAAAAAGAGAAACTGATTACCGCCCTTCAGGTTGCTCGCGGCAGCGAAAAGGCCGGACAGCGCAAGATTACGCTGACCAAACGCAAAAAAACCGTGATCACTCAGTCCGGAAACGGCGGCCACGCTGTTCAGGTTGAAGTGAGAAGGCGTCATGTCCTTGTGAAGAACCCGGAAGTGGTCAGCAAGGCTCGTGAAGAAGCCGCAAAAGCGATTTCCGAACAAAAGGAAAGAGCGCGCAAAGAAATGGAAGAAGCGGCTGCACGCGCTCGTGAGGAAGCTCAGCGCAAAGCGCGTGAGGAAGCTGAAAAAGCGGCTAAGGAAAAGCTCGAAAGAGAAAAAGCTGAAGCCGCGAAACGCGCAGCTGACGCCGAACAGGCTGCTGCCCGCCGCAAAGCCGCGGAAGAGGCAAAAGCAGCCGAACAGGCTAAAGCCAAACGCGAAGCTCAGGCTAAAGAACAGGAAGTCGCCCGCGAGCGTGATTCCGCTCGTAAGGCTGCTGAAGCTGAAGCCCGCGCTATTCGTGAAATGATGTCGGCACCGAAAAAAGTTTTGAATGCGCCCAAAACCCCGACCGAAGAAAAGAAAGCCGAACCGAAGAAAGCGCATAAGAACAGTGTTAAGAAAGAAAACAAGGTTTCGAAGAAGAACGGAGACTCCTGGGGTGACGAAAACCAGAAGCGCCGTACGCTTAAAACCCGCGGCGGAGATTCCTCAGGTGAGGAAAGCAGCGGCTGGAAGAATGACCGCAGATCTAAGCGTCACGCTAAGAATCAGCATCAGAACAGACAGCAGCAGAATGCGCCGCAGGAACCGATCGTTCGCGACGTAGTTGTTCCGGAATCCATCACGGTTTCCGATTTGGCCATGAAGATGAGCGTTAAGGCGATCGAAGTCATCAAGACCATGATGAAGCTTGGCGACATGGTGACGATCAACCAGGTTCTTGATCAGGATACGGCGATGATCGTTGTGACGGAAATGGGCCACCGTGCGACGGCCGCTAAGCCGGAAGATCCGGAAGCGTTCCTTGCAGAGGAAGAAGCAGAACTGCAGAACAAGTATCCGAAAGAGCCGAGACCTCCGGTTGTTACCATCATGGGTCACGTTGACCACGGTAAGACTTCACTGCTTGACTACATCCGCAGAACTAAGGTTGCGGCCGGTGAAGCGGGTGGTATCACACAGCATATCGGTGCTTATCATGTGAAGACCCCGCGCGGCATTATTACATTCCTGGATACCCCCGGACACGAAGCGTTTACCGCGATGCGAGCCCGCGGCGCTCAGGCGACCGATATTGTGATTCTG
Organism: Parasutterella muris; assembly: GCF_009767915.1. Classification (GTDB taxonomy): domain Bacteria; phylum Pseudomonadota; class Gammaproteobacteria; order Burkholderiales; family Burkholderiaceae_F; genus Parasutterella; species Parasutterella muris. Next base: position 85,666 of record NZ_WSRP01000003.1, on the reverse strand, counting down.
GTGGTTGCGGCCGATGACGGCGTGATGCCGCAGACGAAAGAGGCTATTGCGCACGCCAAAGCGGGCAATGTGCCGATCGTGGTCGCGATCAACAAGATCGATAAGCCGGAAGCTAACCCGGAACGCGTGAAGCAGGAACTGGTTGCTGCCGACGTTATTCCTGAAGAATACGGCGGCGATGTGCCTTTCATCTGCGTTTCCGCTAAGAGCGGACAGGGCGTGGACGAACTCTTGGAAAACGTACTTTTGCAGGCTGAAATTCTCGAACTGAAAGCCGTCAAAGAGGGCCCGGCCAAGGGTGTTGTGATTGAATCGAGACTTGACCGAGGCAAAGGCGCCGTTGCTTCCGTTCTGGTTCAGTCCGGAACACTCAAGAGAGGCGACATTGTGCTCGCCGGCGCAACATTCGGCCGCGTCAGAGCGATGCTCGATGAAAACGGCAAACAGGTTCAGCACGCAGGTCCTTCGATTCCGGTGGAGATTCAAGGTCTTTCAGGCGTTCCGCAGGCAGGCGACGAAATCCTTGTTCTGCAGGAAGAAAAGAGAGCCCGCGAACTGGCGAACTATCGTCAGGGCAAATACCGTGAAATCAAGCTCAAACACACGGCCGGCGGTCTGGATAAGATCTTTGGAGGTCCGGGAGACGGAGAAATCCAGAGCCTGCCTCTGGTCATCAAGGCCGACGTACAGGGTTCTCAGGAAGCTCTGGTACACGCGCTGACCAAACTTTCTACCAACGAAGTCAAGGTTAGCGTGGTTCATGCGGCGGTTGGCGGTATCAGCGAGTCTGATATCAACCTTGCGATTGCCAGCAATGCGGTTGTGATCGGCTTTAACGTTCGTGCCGACTCTTTGGCAAGAAAACTTGCCGAGGACAACGGTATCGATATTCGTTACTACAACATTATTTACGATGCTGTAGACGACGTGAAAGCGGCGATGGGCGGATTGCTGACGCCGGAACGTCGTGAAAACCATGTCGGTCTGGTGGAAATTCGTCAGGTCATTCACGTGCCCAAAGTGGGCTCCGTGGCAGGCTGCATGGTGCTCGAAGGGGTCGTCAAACGCAGCTCGCACGCACGTCTTTTGCGCAACAATGTTATTAAATGGACGGGAGAAATCAATTCTCTGCGCCGCTTTAAAGACGACGTTAAGGAAGTCAAGGCGGGCGCCGAGTGCGGTATCTCTCTTAAAGGCAATGACGACATTCAGGTGGACGACCGTCTTGAGATCTTTGAGGTCGAAGAGGTGGCCCGTACACTCTGATTGAATTAATCTGAGGCACAGGGAGCCTTCGGGCTCCTTTGTGTTTCGGAAGTTTTAGAAGGAGACTAAGAAATGATTAAATCAGCTAAACCGGGTCGCGCAAATCGCATTGCGGATCAGATTCAGAGAGATGTAGCCGAACTGATTCAAAAGGAAGTCAGTAACCCGAAAGCGGGGCTTGTCACGCTGACCGGCTGCGAAATCACTCCGGATTACGCACATGCGACGATTTATTTCACATCGATCGGTTCGACTCCGGAAGAAGCGACAGAAGCGCTCAACAGCGCCGCTCCGATGCTGCATTCCAGAATTTTTAAACTTCTGAAGATTCACACTGTTCCTCAGCTTCATTTTGTGTACGACAAGAGTGTTGAACGCGGCTTCGAGATGGATAAACTCATTAAAGAAGCCCGTGCTGAAGACAGTGAAAAAATTAAAGGTGAATAAGTGGGGCGCCGAAGAAAAGGTCTGAAAATTGACGGAGTTGTGCTGCTCGATAAACCCGTCGGGCTCTCAAGCAACGCAGCTCTGCAGAAGGTTAGACGAGCTTTGAACGCTCATAAAGCCGGGCACACCGGAACGCTGGATCCGCTCGCAAGCGGTCTTCTGCCGCTTTGCTTCGGAGACGCGACTAAGTTCTCCGCTGACCTTCTTCATGCGGAAAAAGAATACGAAACAACGATTCGATTCGGCGTGAAGACGACAACCGGAGACGCTGAAGGCGAAGTGGTGAGTGAGAGAGAGCCGACCTTTGACTATAAGACCTTTTCCGAGGTCCTTGAAAACTTCAGAGGCGAAATCGAGCAGGTTCCGCCAATGTACTCCGCCCTGAAAAAGGACGGAGTTCCGCTTTATAAATTAGCAAGAAAAGGCGAGGAGATCGAGAGAAAGCCTCGTAAAGTAGTAATATCCACACTTGACGTTTTGGACTTTAATCCGCCCGAAGCGACTCTTGTGGTGCGCTGCTCTAAGGGCACTTATATTCGTGTGCTTGGAGAGGACATCGGAGAGGCGCTTGGCTGCGGAGCCCATTTGAAATCATTAAGAAGAACCGCCGTTGGTGATCTGAGAAATTCGGAGAGTGTCACGCTCGCGGATTTTGAAGCGATGAGCGAAGAAGAAAGACTAAAAGTGCTTCTGCTGCCGGATCGGCTGCTCAGCACTTTGGTGCGCATTGATTTGGACGAGGCGCAGACCGAGAGATTTAGTCATGGGGGAAAAGTTTTCGTCGACGAGTCCGGACCCGAGGAAAAGGTCCGAGTTTACGGAATTCGTCCGGACGGAGAAAGATTTTTAATGGGCGTCGGCCGACTTGAATCCAATCAGGAGCTGATTCCCGAACGTTTGTGCGCATTTGCGGCAGAATAACTGAACTTAAATTTTTATATGACTCGAGCGATTAGAAATATTGCGATTATTGCCCACGTTGACCACGGCAAAACGACTTTGGTGGACAAACTGCTTCAGCAGTCCGGCACCTTCCGTGAGAACCAGGCGGTGGCCGAACGTGTGATGGATAGTAATGACATTGAACGCGAACGCGGCATTACCATTTTGGCCAAGAACTGTGCGGTTGAATATCAGGGCACCCACATCAACATTATTGACACACCGGGACACGCGGACTTCGGCGGAGAAGTCGAACGTGTGCTTTCTATGGTTGACGGTGTGCTGCTTCTGGTGGACGCGGTCGAAGGCCCGATGCCTCAGACGCGCTTTGTCACGAAGAAGGCTTTGGCCCAGGGTCTCAAGCCGATTGTTGTGATCAACAAGATTGACCGTCCCGGCGCTCGTCCGGATTGGGTCATTAATCAGACGTTTGACCTCTTTGACAAACTCGGCGCAACCGAGGAACAGCTGGATTTCCCGGTCATTTACGCATCTGCTTTGAACGGTTTTGCGGGCTACACCGAAGACGTGGAAGAGCTCAAGAAGATCGGCAATATGAAAGCCGTCTTTGACACTATTATCGAAAAGGTTCCGGTTCGTGACGACGATCCGAACGGTCCGCTTCAGATGCAGATCTCTTCCCTTGACTATTCGAGCTATGTCGGCAAGATCGGCATCGGCCGTATCAAGAGAGGCCGCATCAAACCGCTTCAGGAAGTTCTGATCATGAACGGTCCGGACTCTACGCCTAAGCGCGCTAAAGTCAATCAGGTTCTCAAGTTCCAGGGCCTGGAAAGAAAACTGGTTGATGAAGCTGAAGCAGGCGATATCGTTCTGATCAACGGTATTGATGAGATCGGTATCGGCACCACGCTGTGCGACGTCAACCACCCGGATGCGCTTCCGCTTCTGCATGTTGACGAACCGACGCTCACTATGAACTTCCATGTCAACACCAGTCCGCTTGCCGGCAAAGAAGGCAAGTTCGTGACCAGCCGTCAGATCAGAGAGCGTCTTGAGCGCGAACTGAAGTCCAATGTGGCTCTGCGCATGAAACCGACCGCTAACGAAGGCGTGTTTGAGGTTGCGGGCCGCGGTGAACTTCACCTTACGATTCTGATTGAGAATATGCGCCGCGAAGGTTATGAACTTGCGGTTTCCAGACCGCGCGTGCTTTACAAAGAAGTTGACGGCGTGAAGATGGAACCGTTTGAATCTCTGACCGTGGACGTTGAAGAAACGCATCAGGGCCCCGTGATGGAAGAACTCGGCCGCCGCAAGGGCGACCTGCAGGACATGCAGCCGGACGGAAAAGGCCGTGTGCGTCTAGAGTACAAGATTCCTGCCAGAGGCCTAATCGGCTTCCAGAACGATTTTCTGACCATGACGCGCGGTACTGGCGTGATGAGTCACGTTTTTGACGAATATGCTCCTGTAAAATCCGGCGATCTCGGCGAAAGACGCAACGGCGCTATTATCAGTCAGGACGACGGCAATGCGGTTGCTTACGCCTTGTGGAAGATTCAGGAACGCGGCCGCCTCTTTATCGGCCCGGGAGAACCGATTTACGAAGGTATGGTTATCGGTATCCACTCTCGTGACAACGACATCGTTGTGACCCCGATTAAGGGCAAACAGCTGACCAATATTCGTGCTTCCGGCACTGATGAAGCGATTCGTCTGGTTCCGCCGATTCAGCTCACGCTTGAAAGCGCGGTTGAATTCATTAACGACGACGAACTTGCGGAAATCACTCCGAAGAGCATTCGCATTCGCAAACGCTGGCTCAAAGAGTTCGAAAGACGCCGTGCGGCACGCGGAGACGAACGCGTTGGCCCCGGAATTTAATTCCGACGATCCTTGTCCCTGCGGCAGCGGCAAATGCTTCGGTGTTTGCTGCGGGCCGTTTTTAAAAGGCGCTCCCGCATCTGATGCTCGAGCGCTTATGCGTTCCAGGTACACCGCATTTGTGCTCAAGGATGTCGATTATTTACTGCAAACCTGGCATGAAACCACTCGCCCTAAGAACCTTGAACTTGACGAGACGGTCTGGAAATCTCTGAAAGTATCTGTGTATCTGCCGCTCTCAGAAACAAGCGCCCGCGTGAAGTTCGCAGCCAAAGGTGCTGATCCTGAGGGCCGCGCCTTTACGCTTCGCGAGGACAGCCGTTTTGTTAAGGAAAACGGGCGATGGTATTACGTTGATGGGAAATTTAAATAGTGCCTGATACAACAATTCTGAATCCGCAGGACTGGCGTTTCTGTGTCGCTCCGATGCTTGATTTGACAGATCGCCATTGCCGCTATTTTCATCGCCTTCTGACCAAGCGGGCGCGCCTTTATACAGAAATGGTAACGACCGGTGCTCTGGTGCACGGAGATGTCCCGCATCACTTGGATTTTTCTCCTGAGGAGCATACGGTAGCACTGCAGTTAGGCGGCTCAGACCCGAAGGACTTGGCGCACGGCGCCGCGCTGGCAGAGAAATGGGGCTATGACGAAGTGAATCTTAACTGCGGCTGTCCCTCTGAGCGCGTGCAGAAGGGCTCTTTCGGAGCGTGCCTGATGTCTGAGCCGAACCTTGTCGCAGACTGCGTCAAAGCGATGCAGGACGCCTGCAGCGTTCCCGTCACAGTGAAGCACCGTATTGGAATCGATCAGATTGAAGAGTATGCCTTCGTCAGAGATTTTGTCGGAACGCTCTATGAGGCCGGCGTACGAGTTTTTATTGTTCACTCGAGAAACGCTTGGCTTAAGGGGCTTTCCCCGAAAGAAAATCGAGAAGTGCCGCCGCTTCGCCGTGGAGTTGTTTATCAGCTGAAGAAAGACTTCCCGGATGCAATTATCGTGATCAACGGAGCGATTCCGGATCTCGGAGTCGCAGATGAACAGCTCAAACATGTTGACGGCGTGATGCTTGGCAGAGCGGCCTACTATACGCCTTGGCTGCTTGCGGATGTTGACGCGAGAATTTACGGCGACGAGCATGAACCCGTGACGCGCGAGCAGGTGATTGATGAGATGGAGCGCTATGTTCGTCTGATTAAACCTGACGATCATTCGCTTCGTGCGGCCTGCCGTCACATGCATGGCCTTCTGACCGGATTGGCGGGCGCCAAGGTCTGGAGACGCACGCTGAGCGATGCCGCTCTGATTCGTGAGAAGGGTGCGGATATCTTCCGCTACGCTTACGGTAAGGCCGGCTGGACTGACGTGGATCAGTTTTCGGCTGAGGACAGCGAGTTCTTCTCCTAACCAATAAAGCAAAAACCTCATTCACTGTGAAATGAGGTTTTTGTGTCGGGCAGGTCATATTGAATGGTCTGTCTGATTTTTTTTGAGGGGAATAAATCCTCTCAAAACATAATTACTGAGCAGCTTTCAGGATTGCTTCGGCAGCTGTTGTATTAAAGAAATAGCGGCGGCTTTCAAGGGTTGTGCCCTTAGCGAAGAATTTGCCCGGACGGAAAATCTTGTCGCCTTTAGAAGGAGCAATGAAGGCGAGCTTGGAAACACCGCTTTCGTTGGAATCAATGCCGTATTCAGCCGGAGTGACTTCCTTAGGCATTGTCAGGACAACCGCATGTGTCTTGGGGCTGTTAACGAGGACCCAGGAGCCTTTTGCAACAGAGGGTTCTCCTGTCGGCGTGCAGAACATGGTGTCGCGTTTGACCGGAGTTACAGAGAATGTGCCGCTCTTAGCCTTCGGATCATTGCCGTCGAACATAATGCCGTAAGCGTGGCCGGAGACGCGCTTCAGGCAGAACGGAATCTTGTTGAAGTTTGTCAGCAGCTCGCTGCTGGTTTTAGCGCTGGTGAAGTTTTCGTTAACCGGCATAACCATTTCGTCGTTCAGGAACGTCGTGTCGGCTTTATAAGCGATGGAGCCCTGAGGGAATGTGGCATTTCCAACTCGTTCGACTTCAGCGAGGTCTCCGCCCTGGCGGTTTTTGAGGAAGGAAGCGATCTTAAGGCCGCTGACATCATAAGCTCTCAGCTTGAACGCAAGCGAGATCGGCTGCTTGCTATTGCCGTATTTCAGAAGCGCATCGCCGTTTTTTTCAAAAGAAACGGAAATCGGCTGAGCCAGAGAAACTTTTGCTGCGGTCGTCGCAACATAGCCAACATCCATCTGAGCAGGGATGAGACCGAGCGTGCCTTTGTCCTGTTTCAGAAGAAGAGGAGTGGCTCCTTTCTTCGGTTTTTTACCTGCAACAACGCTCCATGCTGAAGTATTTTTCCCGTCGATCACCCAAATCGGGGAGGAGGTCATAATGGATTGTGTTGTTTGATTAAGAGCAACGGGTTCTTTATTTGAGGAACCGAACAAATCGGAGAGAAAATCTGCGTGGCTCAATGAGGCAAAGGAAATAAGTGAAAGTGCGACAGCTGACTGTGCCGATAAAAGTTTGAGATTCACGATGACCTCTGAAAATTAACAAAAATAACAAAAAAGAATGCTAGCGCAAATATTCGTAAAACCTAAAGGTTGCACTAACAAAAAACCTAAATGAGGGCCAAATACTGAGATACAAAGTGCCACTTAGGCGGTACAGGGTTTAGGATTACTTTTGAGGCAGTAGTTCTTAGATACAAATGGAAGGGGTGTTTTTGATGGTTTGTAATTATTTCGTCATAAAGCGCTAATAGAATTGCCCCGTTTAAAAATTTGAATTTTAGTATGGATACCTTTTTAACCTGTACGATGCTCTTTCTGATGCTGTTGGCGTGCGTTAATTTGTTCGTTGGCGTCAGTAACGATGCAGTCAATTTTCTGAGTTCAGCGCTTGGCTCTAGAACAGCGCGTTACAACGTGGTGTTGGGTGTAGCTGCCGCCGGCGTACTTTTAGGGTGTACGTTCTCAAGCGGCATGATGGAGATCGCCAGAAGCGGTATTTTCAATCCCCAGCTGTTTACCTTTTGGGATGTCATGCTGATCTTCTTTGCGGTCATGCTGACAGATGTCCTTCTGTTGGATACGTTTAATTCCCTCGGTCTTCCGACCTCCACAACCGTATCGATAGTATTTGAGCTTTTAGGCGCAGCGGTGATTTCCGCAGCCTACAAACTGTGGGTCAGCAGCGGCTCCCTTGCCGGTCTCGGTGCCTATATCAATAATGAAAAGGCATTTACGATTATTACCGCGATTTTGGTTTCAGTTGCCATTGCATTTACCTTCGGCGCTGTGATTCAGTGGCTGATTCGCGTCATTTTCTCTTTTAAATATCAAAAAGTTTATCGATTCTTAGGCGGTATATATTCCGGCCTCTGCATTACTGCGATTTTCTACTTCCTCATCATGAAGGGCGCAAAGGGCGCTTCCTTTATGACGCCTGAGCTGCTCAGCTTCCTTGACAGCAATACTTCAACCATTCTTTGGTCATGTTTCATCGGTGTCTCTGCGGTCTTCCAGCTGCTGATTTGGTTCTTTAACTTTAATGCGCTGCGCGTGGTGATTCTTGCGGGCACTTTCGCGCTGGCGTTCGCGTTCGCGGGCAACGACCTTGTGAACTTCGTCGGCGTTCCGCTTGCCGCGATGCAGTCCGTAGACATTGCGGCGGCAGCTAAGGCCGCGAACGAAGCACTGACACCTCAGACCCTTTACATGGGCGCACTGAAGGAATCCGTACGCACACCGACCATTTACCTGGTTCTCTCGGGTCTTATCATGGTCCTCACACTGTGGTTCAGTCCGAAAGCCAAACGCGTGGTGCAGACTGCGATTAATTTGTCCGCAAGCGAAAGAAGCGACAAGGAGCAGTTCGGTGCGACAACGGGCGGCCGCGTGATGGTGCGCTCCGCGCTCAGCGCAAAGAAGATTCTGAATCAGCTGCTTCCGGACAGTGTGCTGCGCGGCATTGACTCTCGTTTTGAAAAGCCGCGTCTGAAAAAAGGCGAGATCGCGCTGCCCTTTGACGAGGTGCGTGCGTCGGTCAATCTGGTTTTAGCCAGTATCCTGATCGCGGTAGCCACTTCAATGAAGCTTCCTTTGTCCACAACCTATGTGACCTTTATGGTTGCCATGGGTTCTTCTCTTGCCGACGGTGCATGGGACAGAGAGACGGCGGTTTATCGAATTTCCGGCGTTATGGCCGTGATCAGCGGATGGTTCCTGACCGGCTTTACCGCGTTTATTCTTGCCGGTATTGCCGTACTGCTCTGCATTTGGTTCGGGCCGTGGTTTATGGTGCTCGGCGGTATCCTCGTGATCATTCGTCTCTTCAAGAGCAACTTCTTCCCGAAGAAAGAGAAGGTTATTGAGACAGAGGGAATTGAGCCGGGAATGGCTCGTGAGGAACTGAGACTGAAGCTCAATCATGCGATCGCCAACAACTTAGACGACACGGTTTCCATTTTCTCTACGGCCATGACCAACTTCCTTGCCGAGGACTATGAGGAACTGAAGAAAACCCGTCTCAGAGCGCAGGGCCTTCTCGATAAGATTTCTTATATGCGAAGCCAGTACTATCTGATGTTTGTACGAGGCGAGGGTCCGAGCAAGGATTACGACGCTCGAAACTATTATTACCGTACCTTCTCCAACATGAAGGACGTCGCTCAGGATCTGCGCAATACGCTTTCTCAGATGGAGGATCATCTGGCGAATTCTCATTCGGTCTTTAAGGGCGTTCTGCGCAGCAATCTGCTCCAGGCTTTGAACGAGCTGACCGGACTTGAGCATACGCTTTCCAAGTATGTTGAAGCCGGCGAAATTTCAGATGATATCCTGCTGAGACTCTCCGACACCAATCTTGAAGAAGTCAACAAGTTCCAGATCGTGCTGATGAAACAGATTGAAGAGCATCAAATGCCGCTGCACCGGAGTGAGCTTTATCTGAGCATCCTGCAGCTTTATCGCGAAATCGTGAACCGCTATACGGTTATCGTGCTTCTGCAGAGAGAACTGAACTTTGTTCTTTCTGACCCGGATCGTGATAACGGCGCTCCTGAGTACGCCGTAGAACAGAAGTAAGATACTCAGCTCAATCAGCCGCATCTTCAAAAGGGATGCGGCTTTTTTTACGTTGCAGAAAATGAGACAAATAAGATTGGGAATATTGAGAGATTAGTGAAAACTCTAACGCTAGCTCTTGTTGTTACACTTTTTAAAGATTTGACGTAACTATCGCTTTGTCTTTGCTGTAAACCTCAATAAATTTCAAAAAAGATATATAAGAAATATCTATGAGACAGTTTCCTTAGGATATTTATCGGGTTTATCCGTAGATTGAACAGATTAATCTGTCCTTGTTTTGACACCCCAATACAAGGAACAAATGAATATGTCTAAAGGACTAGTCGACTTATCCGTTTCTCGGCGTGTTCTCTTGAAAAACACTGCAGCGACGGCTGCCGCAGCTGCAATGCCCAGCTTGTCTATGACAGCGGCAGCCGAAGAAATTAAGAAACTTGAAAAGGAAGGTTGGAGCAAACATCCGGTCGCCTGCACGATGTGCGGCGCATTTTGCGGTCTTCTGGCGATGAAGAAGGAAGGTGCGGTGGTTTCGGAAAGTACGGTCCGAATTTTCCCAAATCCCGGGCATCCGCAGCAAGGTTACTGCGGACGAGGCGCTGCCGCGATGTGGGTATGGAACCATCCGCTTCGTCTTCGCAAGCCGCTGAAGCGCGTCGGAGAGCGGGGCGAGGGCAAGTTTGAAGAAGTGACTTGGGATGAAGCGCTGGATGCGATCGCCGCTAAACTCAAAAAACTGGTTGAAGCGAACGGAGAAAGCTGCATCAGTACGACATCTCACTCGTTCTCAGGCTTCAGCAAATGGCTGACTTTCCCGTTAGGTTCTCCCAACGATATCGGTCATCAGTCCACCTGTAATCTCGGCGGCATTGCGGCACGAGACTGGGTATTCGGAAAAGGCTTCAGCGGCGCAGGAAAACTCGAACCCGATTACGCGCACCTGCGCTATCTTCTGCTGATCGGAAGATCGATGGGAAGCTCCATGGGCGCTCTTCACACGCTGAACGAAGCAAGAGCATGCGGCTGCCACGTTGTGGCGATCGATCCGAGAATGCCGGACATTGCATACGGCAATGCGGATTGGGTCGGTATTCGCCCCGGAACCGATGCCGCGTTTGTCTTAGGTCTTATCAATCAAATGATTGAGAACAAGACATTTGACAAAGAATTTTTAATCCGTCACACCAACGGCGCTTATCTCATTAAATCAAACGGCACGCCGCTTACAGAGGCTGACTTCCGCAAGGACGGAAGTACTTCCGTTTTTGTTGTCGCCAACAGTGCCGGAACACTTTCTCTTCGTTCGGTAAAGAGAGACGAAAAAGGAGCCGCGATTGGTTTTATTGAAGACGAGAACTTTAAACCGGAACTCGAATTCAGCGGCGAAGCGATTCTTGCAAACGGAGAAAAAGAGCCTGTCAGAACCGCTTTTAGCGTGCTTAAAAAGCTTGCGAGCGAATACACACCTGAAAAGGTCCAGGAAATCACTGGCATTCGTCCTGAAGCGCTTAAGGGCATTGCTTTTGACTATGCCAACAATAAGGGCTGTATCGACGATGGCTGGTATACCTCTAAGAACGGAACCGACGTGGAGCTTTATCAGCTTATCTGCATTGCCAACGCGATGAACGGCAATATCGATCAGCCCGGCGGCCTGATCGTAACTGCCGGTGCGGGCTTTAAGGTTCCGAGCGTAGCCGCAGGCAAAGGTCCGAACGGCGAAACCTGGGCTATGGCTAAAGAAAAGCGAATCGATAAGATTGTCTATCCCGAAACGTCCGGTACTTATTCGGTTGCGCTTGACGCAGCGGTTTCCGGAAAACCCTATCCGATTAAAGCGGCCTTCTTTGTCGGCACGACCATGTTCCATCGCCAGGCGGATGCGAAAAAACTCGCGGAAAACCTTAAAAAGCTGGATTTGGTAGTTGTTCAAGACGTGCTGCCTCAGGAACTTGTGGATTACGCCGATTATGTGCTGCCCGCCACGTACTTCATGGAACGCAGAGATATGTCCGGCGTTAAATGGGCTCGAGACGGATCGATTTATCTCTCAGACCCGCAGCTCACTCCGCCTAAAGGCTGTGAAGCGCGTCATGATGTCTGGATTCTTTTGGAGATTTTGCGCAGAGCATATCCCGAAAGAGCCGAGCGCGTCGGCTACAAGGGATGCAAAACCGCAGAGGAATTCAACGCTTACTTCGGCGCTTTTGTTGACCGCGGCTACAAGAAGTTCCTGGATGACTGCGAAAAGAAAAAGCCCGGAAGCGCAGAAGCGATTCGTAAGTCGATCAGCGAAAACGGCTGGGCTACGATTAAGACCAAGAAATACGGCGAATATCCTTATTTGAAGCCGTTTGGTACTCCGACCGGCAAAGTTGAGATTTACGGCTTTAAGTCGTTCTCTAAACCCGGATACGCTCAGGCGATCGCTCCGATTTCCGGCTACATCCCGTCTCCGGCTTATACGCAGCCCAAAGCCGATTCCAATGAATTTATTTTGGTTTCCGGCAAGAACTGCGTGACCTGCTCCGGTCTCAATATGTTTACACAGCCCACTCGCTTCATGGGTGACCGTACTGTCTGGATGAATCCGCAAGATGCGGCTCGCCTCGGCATCAGAAACGGCGACATGATTGAAGTGGAGGGCATGGACTCCGGCTATAAAGCCAATACGCAGGTCACGGTCACCAAACGAGTCGTTCCGGGCGCGGTCTTCGCCTATGGTTTTTCCGGCGGTGTCCGAACAAAAACACTGATCAAGGATCCGAACTATCAGTTCGTGAAAGAAGGTATTAATTCGCACTGGTACGACACAGGTTATGCCCAGCCGGTAGTCGGCAATGTCGCCAACAACTCCGCAGTGCGCATCAACAAGGTGAGAGGATAACTATCATGAGTGAATCTAAGAAACAGTTGGCTCATTTGTTTGACGCAACTCAGTGTATCGGCTGCGGTGCGTGCGTGTTGGCCTGTTCTCAGACGAATTTCCCGGAGATGTTGAATCGATCCATTCCGAAACGAAATTGGCCCGCTTCCAATATCCGTAAAGTTCAGTCCGAAGTTCGTCGTCCGGTGACGCTGCTGGTTCAGTGCCAGCAGTGTTCGGATGCACCCTGCGTTAGAACGTGTCCGTTCGGCGCGAACTACTATGACGAAAACGGTTTAGTTCGTACTGATCCGAATAAGTGTGTCGGATGCAATTACTGCATCGCAAGCTGTCCCTATGATGCGCGCTGGTCGTATCCGGACAGCGGACTGCCGATGAAATGTATCGGAGAGGGCTGCATGAAGCTCATTGAGAACGGCGAACAGCCTGCCTGTGTTAAGGCTTGCCCGGCAGGTGCCCGAGCGTTTGGCGACATCAATGATCCGAATTCTTTGATCGCGCAGAGAATCCGTCAGTCCAAAACAGAAACACTGATGCCTCAGAAAGGCACTCGTCCCAACTTCTTCGTAGTGGTGTAAATATGACAAACATCGCCGATTTTAATTTAATGACAACTCAGCTTGAAGCCGCGCACTGGGGCTGGACGATCGCCTTATTCCTCTGGGCGGTCGGACTTTCCGGCATGGGCTTTTTCCTCAACTATTGGGTTCGCCAGAAAAAGTTTGTGTACCTTTTGACGGCGGCCGCCATTATCGGCACGCTGCTCGTGGTCAGCCATCTGGCAAGAATGCTGAACCTTCCGTTTGCGGTTTTAAGTTCCGTCTTTGATATGGCGCTTAACCTCAGCTCCTGGATGTTCATTGGTATTTGTCTGCTGTCGCTGCTCTGCGTCGGTTCGCTCTTTTACTCGATGATCTGTGCCGGGATTTTGTTCAAGGGTGAGAAGTGGCAGCAGATGGCTGATTCCAATTGGTTCAACGGCATCTTTTCCGTGCTTGGCGCGGCCTGCACGGTGTACTCGGGTTTCCTGCTGACTCAGGCCGTAGGTATTCCTTTCTGGAATTCAGCCATTATTCCGATTCTTTGGATTATCTCTGGCATGGCCTGTTCCGTTGGCGCAATTGAGCTTCTGATGGTATTCGGTCAGATTGACGCAAACCGCGTTAAGTGGAGCCGCACAACTTCTATTTGGGTTGAAATCGCCGAGCTTCTGACGATCTTTGCCTTCCTGCATGTATCGCTGTCCTCCAATATGGAAGCGGCAAGAGTGGGCGCAGAGAGCCTCCTTTACGGTCCTAACGCGCTGATGTTCTGGCTTGGCGTGATTCTATTCGGCAGTTTAGTGCCGCTCGTTGCCACGATCCTGACCAGAAGTCATAAGGTATTGGTCTGCACTGCCGTCTTGGGCATTATCGGGGCTCTGCTTCTGAGAGCGTCCGTTCTTTTTGCCGGCTACTATGATCCGATTCTGATGTAACAGTAAGACCGAAACTGCGGTCTGATAAAACCGGAGACTGCCGCAGCGCGGCTCTCCGGTTTTTTGCGCCTTTCGCAGATGTACTTCCGCAAATGGAAGCTGTCAGCCAAGGTCTATGGAAGAGCAGTAAATCCGGGCCTGTGTCTTATCGGTCGATGCAGGAGAAGGGCCGATCATGTTCAGCGCAAAAAAAGGCTCCGCTCGGATAACGAGCGGAGCCGGAGCTTAAAAAGCAATTCAGACTTATTCTTTTTTCGTCTGAACTAATTCAAGCGGCGCGTCATTGACTTCAGCAGCGCGTTTAACACGCTTTCTGCCGAGTTTCGGTTTGCTGACTTCCACCGGTGCGGATGTAGGAGCGGCTTTAGTAGCAACCAGCTCTAAGCCTGCTTCGGCAAGGATCGGTTTGAGATCGTCTGTCGGAGCTTTCACGCTCTTGACTTCAGCAGGCTTTGTCTCGACGGCTGCGGGCTTTGATACAACCGGTTTTGTCTCAGCGGCGGCCGGTTTGACTTCAGGAGCCGGCGCGGCTTTCACTTCTGCAGCCGGTTTTTCTTCACGTACGACAGGAGCCGCGGAAGAAACCGCCTGTACCTCTACCGGTTCAGCTGCCTTAGGCGCTTCCGTCTTTGTCTGAACGAGCTGAAGAGGAGCTTCTTCGGCTGCTTCAGGAGCGCGTCTAGCGCGGCGCGGCTTTCTTGTCTGAGCCTTTGCGGCATCATCAGCGACATGAAGGTTTTCCGGAGCCTTGACTGTCGGCTTGCGGACTTCATTGTTGATTAACGGAGCCTCAGCCTGCGGAACAGTGCGTTCGCTCTGGACAATGTCGTCGATCGCGGCAACGACCGGAGAAACTGCTACGGGCGGCACATCCGTTTTGACGCGGCGCGGCTCATTGCGGTCTCTGCGCAGTCTGCGGCTTCTTCTCTGACGAGGCTGCTCAGGTAGAGTGGACTGAGATTCCTGAGAAGGAACCATCTTCACCGCGACATCCTCGTTCTGCTCAGCGTGGCTTTCCGCAGCCTTAGCAGGCGCGGTTTTCACAGGAGCTTCTGCCTTGGCTTTAGACGCAAATTCAGATTTGGACTTCGGAGCCTGATTTTCAGAAGCCTTGTTTTCTCTGCGTTCGCTGTGCGCGGCGTTTTCTTTCTGAGTTTTGCGCGTACGATCGACTCGTTCACCGGCATTGGGTTTGGAAGAGGTGCGGGCAGCCGCTTCGGACTCCTCACGAACCTGCTGACGAATTTCTTCGTTGCGTTCGCTCTTGGCCTGGCGAATCTGTTTGACCGCAGCACTGCGCTCGGCCTTTTCTTTCTTCTGTCTGCGCTGCTCTTCGGCGCGTTCCTGACGGCGGTTCTTGCGCTCGGACGCGTCTTTTCTCTGAGTGCGTTTATCGTTTCTGTCGCGGCGCTGCTTGGCTTCGGGCTTCTCTTCAGAGGAACCGAAGAAGAAACCGAAAATCTTCTGAAGCAGAGATTTTTCGCTCTTGGCTTCAGCCTTGGCTTCTGCGGCGTCAACGTGTTTCGGCGCATTGTCTCTCGGGGGCAGGCCCTTGATCACAGGAACCTGACGGGGACGAGTGGACGGCTGAACATTCTGAGCTCTGGAGTAAGGCTCTTCGGGTTCGGGAGCGAGTTCCTCGACACGCTTGTAACTCGGAGCGCCTTCGGTCAGGAGGTCCTCTTCAGAGCGCAGACGTTCGATCTGATAATGCGGAGTTTCAAGTGTCTGGTTCGGAATCAGGATGACTTCAATGTGATGACGATGTTCGATCTTGGCGATTTCGTCACGTTTTTCATTGAGAAGGAAGGTGGCGACGTCAACCGGAACCTGAGCCTGCAGCGCAGATGTTCCGTCCTTGAAGGCTTCTTCCTGAAGGATACGCAGAACCTGAATCGCGCTGGATTCGGTATCACGGATCGCGCCGATACCGTTGCAGCGCGGGCAGGTGATATGGCTGCCTTCGTAAAGGGAAGGACGCAGTCTCTGACGAGAGAGTTCAAGCAGACCGAAGCGGGAGATCTTTGCGATCTGAACGCGGGCGCGGTCGTAATGGATCGCTTCCTTCATGCGCTGCTCGATCGCTCTCTGATTCTTCGGATCTTCCATATCGATGAAGTCGATCACGATAAGGCCGCCAAGGTCGCGCAGTCTCATCTGACGGGCCACTTCTTCGGCCGCTTCATAGTTGGTTCTGAAAGCGGTTTCTTCGATGTCGCCGCCGCGAGTGGAGCGGGCGGAGTTAACGTCGATCGCAACCAGAGCTTCAGTGTGGTCGATCACAATGGAGCCGCCTGAGGGCAGCGGAACGGTACGGGAGTACGCGGTCTCGATCTGATTTTCGATCTGGAAGCGGGAGAAGAGCGGGACATCGTCCGTGTAGCGTTTTACACGGCTGACCATGTCCGGCATCACATGACCCATGAACTGACGGGCCTGTTCGTAGATATCGTCTGTATCGACGAGAATTTCCGCAATGTCCGGCTGGAAGTAGTCACGGATCGCGCGAATGACCAGATTGCTTTCTTCGACAATGAGGAAAGGAGCGGGATTGACGCGTTTGAGCGGTTCGCCCTTGGGGCCGACGGGAGTGGAAACGTAGTTGCCCTGTTTGTCTTCATACTGGGGAGCAGCCGCCTCGGAGATCGCATCCCAAAGTTTCAGAAGGTAATCCAAGTCCCACTGAAGTTCTTCGACGCTGCGGCCGATGCCGGCGGTACGAGCGATAAGGCTCATGCCTTTAGGCGTGGAGAGCTGAGACATGGCTTCGCGTAGCTCCTGACGTTCTTCGCCTTCGATACGGCGACTGACACCGCCTCCGCGTGGGTTGTTCGGCATAAGGACGAGATAGCGGCCGGCAAGAGAAATAAAGGTTGTCAGCGCAGCGCCTTTATTGCCGCGCTCTTCTTTTTCAACCTGAACAATGAGTTCCATGCCTTCGGTAACAGCCTCCTTGATGGAGGCTGTACGGACATCGACCCCTTCGTTAAAGTAGGCGCGTGAGATTTCCTTGAAGGGCAGGAAACCGTGACGTTCTTCACCGTAATCAACGAAGCAGGCTTCGAGGGAAGGTTCAATGCGTGTGATGACGCCTTTATAGATATTGGACTTTCTTTGCTGACGTTCTGAAGACTCGATATCAATATCGATAAGCTTCTGTCCTTCAACAATACTGACACGCAGCTCTTCAGCGTGCGTGGCATTAAATAACATGCGCTTCATGAAGCACTCCTCGGTCACTTTCGCGGACCATAGACGTGCTGACGGAAAAGACTAGAAATTCGGGCGGCCGAATAGGGATATCAAAGGCATCTCGCTTTTGTAGTGCAGCAATCGGCTGCCGGAGGCTTCATAAGGTCGAAAGATGGAGGCTGCGCGGACTTGCCCCTACCCCGCAAGAGGGTATCAGCAGACAATGTTTTGCCGCGTGCCGTTAAGCTCACTTTCTTTATCCCGATTCCATGGATCCTGCATCAGATCCGTGTTCCAATTTTTGTGCGCGCATCAACCGGATGCTGCGCCCCGTTTCTACTCAATTCTGTACAGCAATGACCGCAAGGGTCATCGGCGAGCTGCGACGATCATGCCTGATCGGAGCACCGCCAAATATTCATTACAAATATCTTCGACGCGAATCGTTTCCGTGAATGAAGCTCGTACTTCCTATGCATCATCGGTTCGCTCTGAGGGAGGAACCCTAGATAGGGAGCCGTTTTCTTTCTTTCGACTGAAAAGATTACAATCGGCGAAGGTCATAAAGAGGCCGTTGAATCGGTGCGAATCAACCGAAACGCGTTTCGGAGCAGAAAATATTTTCTGTCCGACCGATCGCCTCGAGCAGGATTTTAATGCAAATGTCAAAGACACGCCAAAAGTATGAACAATTGAGCCCATCCGGGGCACAATCAGTAACGAAAAAAAACAGAACCCGCAGCGGCAGGGAACTGCTTGCCGCGATGAAGGCCGCTCAGAAGAAAAAGCCGCAGCCTGTAAAAGCAGCCTCTCAGAAGAATTCTTCAGCTCAGAGCGAACAGGTCAGATTTATCAAGGTGAATGCGTCTTCAGACGGACAGCGCTTGGATAACTTTCTGCTCTCTGAGCTCAAGGGCGTTCCGAAATCCATGATTTATCGCGTGATACGCTCGGGTGAGGTTCGCATCAACAAGGGCAGAGTTCATCCGGACAGCCGTGTCAGTGAAGGAGATGAGGTTCGCATTCCGCCGATTCGCGTCAGCGCGCAGCCTCAGGAGAAGAAAGCGCCGCCGCTGAAACTCTCTGAAATTCCGACGATCCTGTACGAGGATGAGCATATTTTGGCAGTGGATAAACCCTCGGGCATGGCCAGCCACGGAGGCAGCGGCATTTCTTTCGGACTGATTGAACGCATGCGCGCTTCTCGTCCTGATCTTCCTTTTCTCGAACTTGTTCATCGATTGGATAGAGGGACATCCGGAGTGTTGGTTCTGGCAAAAACCAGAAAGGCGCTTGTCCGTCTTCACGAAATGATTCGTGAAGGACAAATGCATAAAACGTACAAGACGCTTGTAAAAGGCGACTGGCAGAACGATCGTCAGCATGTCAAGTTTCCGCTCTATAAATATGTCACGGCCTCCGGCGAGCGCAGAGTGCGGGTTGATGAAGAGCAGGGGCTGCCGAGTCACTCAATTTTTCGGCTGATTGAGCGCTTCGGGGCGGTTTCGCTTCTTGAAGTAGATTTGTTGACAGGACGCACGCATCAGATCCGTGTACATGCGGCGCATTTAGGTTTTCCTCTTGTCGGAGATGAGAAGTACGGAGATTTTGAATTCAACGGCGAGGTTGAACACGGTCTTCTGGGATATCCTTTCAAAAGAATGTTTCTGCATGCCGGATCAATCGCATTTCACCATCCGGTGAGCGGAATTGATCTGAAAATCGAGGCACCGCTTCCGAAAGAGTGCCGGGAACTGTTGGACGCATTGGAAAGGAAAAAGCGTGACGCCCTATAAATTCGCGGTTTTTGATTTTGACGGAACACTTGTAGATTCCGTGGACGCAATCGCAAAAGGAATACAGAAAGCGAATCAGACGATCGGGATTAAACCGGTCAGCTACGAAACAGCAAAAAGCGTTATAGGCCTTGGGTTCAAAGACATTATTCCGATTGTCGCTTCAGATCTTGATCCGGCTCGTTATGAGGAATACAAAAATATTTACGTCGGATACTTTCTGCAGAGCGACCCGTATCTGAAGCTCTTTCCGAAGGTGCTCGATCTGATGGATCGGCTGCATGAAGCCGGTATTAAAACTGCGATTGCCACAGGTAAAAGCCGCAAGGGACTTTCCAGAATTGTGAACCGCATGGGGATCGAAGCTTATTTTGATGACTCGGTGACTTCGGACGAAGCCAAGCCGAAGCCTGATCCGCTCATGCTTCATATGCTGATGGAGCGCGGCGGATTTAAGCCTTCGGATATGGTTATGGTCGGCGACACCGAACACGACATCAGACTTGCAAAAGCAGCCGGAGTGGATGCGATTGCGGTTTCGTGGGGTGCCGCCCCGAGGCTGAGGCTTGAAGAGTATCAGCCCAAGCACATTGCCAACACGATGGACGAGCTTGCTTCTATGCTCGGCGTCCGCGTTTAGAGGCGAGGATTCCGAACACCGTCGGAAGTTTCGGCAGGTTCAGATCCTTTGATTTCCATTGAGCGGCCGAGAAGGTTCTGATTTTTTCAGCCTCTCCCGTAATGTCTGTGGCCGCCATAATCAGCGTTGTCGGTGCGCAGACTCTCATTAAATCGGCGAGCATGCCGCTGTTGCGATAGGGCGTTTCGATAAATAGCTGAGTTTCGCCCTCGGCGCTCGCACTCTTTCTTTCCAGATCTCTGATCGCGTTCGTGCGCTGAGGCTCTTTAATCGGCAGGTAGCCGCAGAAACGAAAGTGCTGTCCGTCCATTCCGGAGGCCATGAGTGCCAGAAGAATGGAGCTCGGTCCGACAAGCGGCACGACGCGTATGCCCAGACGATGAGCTTGCTCAGCGATTTGCGCGCCGGGATCTGCGATGCCCGGGCAGCCCGCTTCGCTCACGATACCGATGTCAAAACCCTCCAGAGCGGGTTTCAGCCAGGTTTTAATCAGATTGACATCCGGGCGGTGTCCGATCTCTTCAATAGAGAGAGAAGCGATCGGGAGCGGATGCTCGGCCGCTTTGAGAAAAGCTCGGGCCGATTTAGCGTTTTCCGCCAGAAAATATTTGAGCTCGCGCGCGACGTGAATCGAGCTTTCGGGCAGGGAAGCCGAGACGCTTCCCTGTGAAATCGGCACGGGGAGCATAAAAAGCCTGCCGAGCTGCGTCATTATCTGAGCTCCGGAAGAACGCTGATGCCTGCCTTAGCGAGCATGGTGGTGAGTTCAATCAGCGGCAGTCCGATAATTGCTGTCGGGTCGGAGGAGCGGCATTCAGCGATGAGCGCGATACCGAGTTTCTCGATTTTGGCGCTTCCAGCGCATCTGAAAGGTTTCTCGATTTCAAGATAGCGGCGAATGGCCTCAGGCGGAAGATCGCGCATCTTGATTTCGGTGGGAACAACGGTCGAAGAGACGTTGCCTTTTGCGTCGATGACGGTCATTGCGGAGTGAAACACAACTTCTTTGCCGCTCATCGCAGAGAGCTGCTCAAACGCCTTTTCGAAGCATCCGGGTTTGCCAAGCGGTTTGCCGTCAAGTTCGAGTACCTGATCGCAGCCGATCACGACGCAGTCGGGGTGCTGAGCGGCGACCGCCTGTGCTTTAAGAATTGAGAGTCTTAGGGACAGGTCTTTAGGCTTTTCGTCCTTGAGCGGTGTTTCGTCAACTTCGGGCGAACAAGTTGTAAAGGGCAGCTGCAGGCGTTCGAGCAATTCTTTTCTAAACGGAGAGCTCGAACCGAGAATGAGTTGTAATCTATTATCCATTTTTGGGTTATCGCATCCACAGAAATAAATGAATGCGACTATTCTAGTTCAGTGCTAGGTATTAACAAGAAGGATCCGAATGTCTGAGTATCTAAAATCGACAGACTATGTAAACGCATATGATCTTGCCCGTGACAGACGTGTCATTTCGGGGAAGGTTCGGCTTACCGATATGCCGAGACTGCGTGAAGAGATCTGTCCGACGGACGCTGAATGCGTTTTTGAGATCAAAGGGATGACCGCCAAAAAGGGCTGGCCCGGAGCTGTCATGACGCTCGCCGCTAAAGTGCCGCTTATTTGCAATCACTGCGGCAAACCGATGGAGTTCCCGATTGAAAGCGACGTGCTTTTCCGTTTCGCCAGAGACGAAAAAGAAGCCGATTCCATTCCGATTGACGACGAAGACGACACAGAAGTGGTTGTCGGCAGTGAGAAGCTCAATCTGATGGAATGGATTGAAGAGGAGATTCTGCTTTCGCTTCCTTATGTTCCGGTTCACGACTACGCGTGCAAATCCGACATTGAAGCGCCTAAGCAAGAAGAGCCGAAGAAAGAAAATCCCTTTGCAAAACTTAAAGACCTGCAAGGTTTGCGAAAGAATTAACGTTAGTGTAGAATCCGATGTTTTCCGAGAGCGGAAGTGTTTGTGTTGTCCGCTCGTTTTTAAGATTTAGATATTATTTTCGTGGGGTTACCATGGCTGTTCAGCAAAATAAGAAGTCGACCAATAAGCGCGGCAATCACCGTGCTCACGATTTCCTGACCAATCCTCCGCTCGCTGTCGAACCGACAACAGGCGAAGCACATCGTCGTCATCACATTTCTGCTTCCGGTTTCTACCGTGGCAAGAAAGTCATCGCCACTAAGAACGACGATCAGGAATAAGTTCTTCCCTGAGGACTGCTCTCATTCGAGACCCACGGCGGACGATGCGGCAGGAATTATGAAAGAATTTGTATCTTAGGCTTAAGCCTAAAGATCAAGAAAGCTCGAGGTCAAACTCGGGCTTTTGTTTTATAGGCCTGCAGATTTTTTCCGCCGACCGCCGAGCTTTTTCAGAACCTCATCTGCGGTTTCCGCTGAATCCAGCGCGCAGAGCGTCTCCCAAAAGATTGCCGCGGCTTTAGCGATAGGACGGTTTTTCTTTTTTACAGCGACGTGACCGGAAACTCGTTCGGGCGTAATCGGAACAAATCTCAAACCGCTTTTACCACGATTGGTAAAAGAGCCTTCCACACACAATAGAGCGCCCATGCCGGAGCTGACCAGGTCAAGAGCGTTGGAGGGCAGGTTGTGGTAAGCCGCTACCTTTAAATCCTTATCGGAAACTTTGAGCCAGCTGCTGATCTCTTCCAGCACAATGAATCTTCTAGGCAAAATCAAAGTAGTGGCGACGACTTCGCTGAAAGTCATCTCTTTTCGATCGCTCGGAAAGTCTGCCTTTCGAACGACAAGCCCCCAGCGATCTTTTGCCGGAATCGGCGTTTTATCGTATTTTGCGCTCTCAACCGGCTCCAGAAGAATGGCTAAATCCAGTTTGTTCTCGTCCATTGAACGCTTCAAATCATCACTGTCGGCAGAATAGATTTCAAAGTGGACGTGCGGATACTGCGCTGTAAATTTCTGCATTTCCCGAGTGAGAATCCGCATGGCAGAAGTTTCGACAATGCCGATGCGGATGATGCCGCGAAGGAACTCCTCTTTTTCCGAGAGCTCCATTTTCGTCTGGTTCGCGAGCTCGTTGTCTTTGCCGCGATTGCCGCGCTTGGCGGATGCGAGTCTCAGTTAAAGGCGCACACGGGAGCTAATCTCAAAGAAGGAAACACGAAGCAGAATCTCGCTGACGCGCTGCAGATCGCTATTCCGCTCAACGGATTCCCGAGAACTTTGAATGCGCTCGCGGTCGTGAATTCGTTTAAATAATCTTATAAGCCGTAATATTTTTGCAGGGAAGGCCATAAGCGGGCTTTCCTTTTTTATTGGGCACCGCACAGGTGTCTTTCAGAAGTACAGGAGTGAGTGTTGCGATTTTTCCCGGATAGTTTTTACGGATTTTAGAAATTGTTTTTTCTTGTAATGCTGAAAAAGCGGTTCGCACAGAACCCCAGAATAAAGTAATCTCTCGTTTATCTGTTTGTAATGGAAACGAAATTCGTGTGTGAAAAAATTTATTCCCGAATCGCTTCTACAGGAAGTTTCCTGCCGGAGAAGATCGTCAGCAATGATGAACTTGCGGCCAAGCTTGCCGAAAGAGGCGTAGAAACCAGTGACGAGTGGATTCGTACCCGCACCGGTATTGAGCAGAGATATTTTGCCGAAGGCGCGGGCTCCACGACCGCTATGGCCTTTGAGGCCGCAAAGCGTGCCTTGGAAAACGGCGGCTTTACACCTGACGAGATTGATCTGATTATCGTCGCGACGACGACGCCTGACTCCGTTTTCCCGAGCACGGCGTGTCAGGTGCAGGCGCTCCTTCAGGCCAGCAGCGCCGGCGCTTTTGATATTCAGGCGGTTTGCTCCGGATTTGTTTACGCGCTCTCAATCGCCGATTCAATGATCCGCGCAGGATCCGCCGAGCGCGTCTTGGTGATCGGTTCAGAAAGCCTTTCGCGCGTTTTGGATTGGGATGATCGTACAACCTGCGTTCTCTTCGGTGACGGAGCGGGCGCTGCGGTGCTCGAAAAGAGCAGCGAACCCGGAATTCTCGCAACAGAACTTAAAGCCGACGGCACGCGCGGTGTGCACGTGCTTGCTGCCGACAGCCATATTGACAACGGCAAGATTGTCGGAGACCCCTATATTCGTATGGAAGGGCGCCTCGTATTTAAGGCCGCGGTGGAAAAAATGACGGAAAGCGCGCTGAATGTGCTTGCGGCGGCAAATCTCGCGCCCGGTGATGTCGATGTCTACATTCCGCATCAGGCAAATCTTCGCATCATGAATATGGTTCGCGGCAAGTTAAATATTCCTGAGAGCAATCTTGTGGTTTCCGTCACTAAGCACGGAAACACGTCGGCGGCAAGTGTTCCGCTTGCGCTCGATAAGGCCCGTCAGAGCGGACAGCTCAAACGCGGCGACATTGTTCTGCTTCAGGGCGTCGGGGGCGGCTTCACCTGGGCTTCCGCACTGCTTAAATTCTAATAAAACAACTTATAACGCAAATGTCAGAAAAGAAAATTGCTTTTGTATTTCCGGGACAGGGCAGTCAGTCCGTCGGAATGCTTTCAACCCTTAAGGACGAACCGATTGTGCAGCAGACGCTTGAAGAAGCGAATGAAGTACTTGGATTTGATTTAGCGAAACTCATTGCCGAAGGTCCGTCTGCGGAGCTGAGCCTCACTGTCAATACGCAGCCCGCATTGGTCACCGCAAGCACCGCGATGTATCGCTACTATCTTTCCAAAGGCGGCCGACGCCCCGACGTAGCGGCCGGCCACAGCCTCGGAGAATACTCCGCGCTGGTCGCTGCCGGTGCGCTTGAATTTAAGGATGCCGTTAAGCTCGTGCGCTTCCGCGCCGAGAAAATGCAGGAGGCGGTCCCCGTCGGTGAAGGCACGATGGCCGCGATTCTTGGTCTCGATGACGACAAAGTTAAATCCGTCTGCCTTGAGTGCGCCGCCAACGGCGTCGTCGAAGCGGTGAACTTTAATACACCGGGACAGGTCGTGATTGCCGGCACCGTTGCCGCAGTGGAAGCCGCAATGAGCAAAAGTCTTGAAGCGGGTGCAAAACGCGCGATCCGTCTTAATGTCTCCGGCCCCTTCCATTCTTCACTGATGAAGCCCGCCGCGATTGCGATGGAAGAGCGCCTGCGCACAGTTGAACTGCGCTCGCCTGAAATTCCGGTTCTGCACAATGTGGACGTCCGTCTCAGAAGCGAAGCCGACGATATTCGCGGCGCGCTCTCCGCTCAGGTTTCTTCGGCTGTTCTTTGGGCCGATACCGTCCGCGAAATGGAAAAGATGGGCTGTACCGAACTCTATGAAGTCGGCCCCGGCGCTGCGCTTACCGGTATGACCAAGAGAATTACCAAGGGTATCGCGGCAAAAGCATTGAACAGCAAAGAAGCGCTTGAAGAAGCGGCTTCTAATAATCAGGAGTAAGAAGATTGACCACAAATAATGTATTCAGCGCTGAAGCGCTTAAAGGCGAAATTGTTTTGGTGACAGGCGCTTCCCGCGGTATCGGTGCCGCGATTTTTGACGCGTGCCTCAAAGCGGGCGCCACCGTAATCGGCACGGCAACAAGCGAAGCCGGCGCAGCCAAAATTACAGAAAGAGCTCAGGGCGCAAAGGGATTCGGCCGTGTGCTTAACGTGGCCGACCGCGAATCGAGCGACGCCTTTATGAAAGCGATTGAAGCCGAATTCGGCGCGGTCACGGTTTTGGTGAACAACGCCGGCATCACACGCGATACGCTTTCGATGCGCATGAAGGACGAACAGTGGGATGAAGTGATTGAAACCAATCTGACAGGCGGATTCCGTCTTGCCCGCGCATGCCTTCGCGGCATGATGAAGGCGCGTCACGGCAGAATTATCAGCATCGCCTCCATCGTCGGCATGATGGGCAACGCGGGCCAGGCTAACTACGCAGCGGCCAAAGCGGGCACAATCGCGATGAGCAAATCGATCGCGCGCGAGATCGGTGCGAGAGGTGTTACGGTCAACTGTGTCGCGCCCGGATTTATTGCGACCGATATGACCGACGCGCTCAGCGAAGCTCAGAAAGCCGCGCTTTTAGCGCAGATTCCGATGGCTCGCTTAGGCAAGCCGGAGGATATCGCAGACGCTGTCGTCTTCCTTGCGTCCGTTGCCGCAGACTACATCACCGGACAGGTGATCGAGGTCAACGGCGGTATGAGAATGTAAATCCGCCTTTTTTGGCTAGTTTAAACATCGGCGGCTCGGATATAATTCGAGATTAGCCTAATTATGCAGTACATATTTTTTTAAGAGGTTACAAATGGACAATATCGAACAGCAAGTTAAGAAAGTAGTTGCCGAACAGCTCAGCATCAACGAAGCAGACATCAAGAATGAAAGCTCTTTCATTGGCGATCTGGGTGCCGACTCTCTGGACACAGTTGAGCTCGTTATGGCTCTTGAAGACGCTTTCGGCATTGAAATCCCTGACGATCAGCAGGAAAAGATTCAGACTGTTCAGCAGGCTATCGACTTCATCAAAGCCAATCAGAAGGCCTAATTTTTAAGCATTAACGGAGCAATTAATGCGTCGAGTAGTCGTTACCGGCTTGGGCATGATCAGCCCGATTGGCAACACGGTAGAGGAGAGTTGGGAGAATGCGCTGGCGGGTAAATCCGGCATCGCTGCGGTGACGCACTTTGATGCGTCCGCTTTCGGCTCCCGCATCGCCGGTGAAGTCAAGAATTTTGAAGTGGAGAAGTATCTTCCGGCGAAAGAAGCGCGTCGTTTTGACCGCTTTATTCAGTACGGAGTGGCGGCTTCTCTTCAGGCTCTGGATGACAGCGGACTTCAGATTGATGAAGAAACCGCGGTGAGAGTGGGCTGCGCTGTCGGCAGCGGAATCGGCGGATTGGAAACAATCTGCGTCAACAACGGTTCCTATCTGGAAAAAGGACCTCGTCGAATTTCGCCGTTCCTGATTCCGGGCAGTATCGCCAATATGGTTGCCGGTCAGGTTTCCATTATGCGCAATCTCAAGGGACCGAGTCTTGCCTATTCGACGGCCTGCACGACCGGTCTGCACAGTATCGGCGAGTCCGTCTGGCTCATCCGCCGCGGTGACGCGGATGTGATGGTCGCCGGCGGCGCTGAAGCCGGTGTCTGCCCGCTCGGTCTCGGAGGCTTTGACTCCATGCACGCGCTTTCCCGCCGCAATGACGATCCGCAGACCGCGTCCCGTCCCTTTGACAAGGACCGAGACGGATTTGTCTTGGGCGAGGGCGCCGGTGTGCTGGTGCTTGAAGAGTACGAGCACGCGAAAAAACGCGGAGCGAAGATCTACGCCGAAGTGGTTGGCTACGGTCTTTCTGCAGACGCGCATCACATCACGACGCCGAGTGCGGAAGGTCCGATGCGCTGTATGCAGGCTGCCCTCAGACAGGCGGGAATCAACGCTTCCGATGTTCAGTACCTGAACGCGCACGGAACCAGTACGCACGTTGGCGATATCAATGAGACCAAGGCGATTAAGCTCGCTTTTGGCGACGCGGCCAAGGATTTGGTGGTTAATTCCACAAAGTCTATGACGGGTCACCTTCTCGGAGGCGCCGGCGGTATCGAGTCCGTGTTTACCGTTCTGGCTCTGAAAAACCAAGTTTCACCGCCGACCATTAACATTTTTGAACAAGATCCGGAGTGTGATTTGGATTATTGTGCGAACGAAGCGCGCAAAATGCGAATACGCTACGCGATGAAAAACTCGTTCGGTTTCGGCGGAACCAACGGTTCTCTTGTTTTCGGTCAGGTTTGATCTCAATCCGACTGAACAGCAGCAGGGGTCGCGCAAGCGCCCCCTTTATGTTTTTTTGAACCGCCTTGTCCGCATCCATTCGAAACAATTCTGATGGATGCGGACAAGCAAACATCCATTTAGGAATGTATGAAGCAGATCAGAAACTTTTCTATTATCGCTCATATCGACCACGGCAAATCCACGCTCGCTGATCGTTTGATTCAGCGCTGCGGCGGTCTTTCCGAGCGAGAGATGGAATCTCAGGTCCTGGACTCCATGGATCTGGAAAAAGAGCGCGGCATTACTATTAAGGCTCAGACCGCCTCTCTCAATTACAAGGCTAAAGACGGCCAAACGTACTTATTAAATCTTATTGATACCCCGGGACACGTTGACTTCAGCTACGAAGTCAGCCGTTCGCTTTCAGCCTGCGAAGGTGCGCTGCTTGTTGTGGACGCCACGCAGGGTGTGGAAGCTCAGACAGTTGCCAACTGCTATACCGCCATTGAGCTCGGCGTCGAAGTGCTTCCGATTCTCAATAAGATGGATCTTCAGAGCGCAAATCCTGATGAAGCCCGTGAAGAAATCGAAGAAGTCATCGGAATTGACGCGACGGACGCGGTTGAAGCCTCTGCAAAGACCGGTCTTGGCATCGATGAAATTCTTGAACGCATTGTGGAGCGTGTCCCTGCGCCTAAGGGCGACCCGAAAGCGCCGCTGCAGGCGCTAATTATCGACTCCTGGTTCGATAACTATGTCGGCGTTGTGATGCTGGTGCGTGTTGTGAACGGAACACTTCGTCCGAAAGATAAGATTCGTCTGATGGCGACCGGTGCAAACCATTTGGTTGAACAGGTCGGCATCTTTACACCGAAATCTCAGACGAAGACCGAGCTCAGCGCAGGGCAGGTGGGCTTTGTGATTTCCGGAATCAAAGAATTGAAAGACGCCCGAGTCGGTGATACGGTCACAAGCGCTCAGAATCCGGCTTCGGAGCCGCTTCCCGGCTTTAAGGAGGTTAAGAGTCAGGTGTTTGCGGGCCTTTACCCGGTGGAATCAAACCAGTACGAAGCGCTTCGCGATGCGCTCACGAAGCTGCAGCTTAACGACGCGGCTCTGCACTTTGAACCGGAAGTTTCTCAGGCGCTCGGTTTCGGTTTCAGAGCGGGCTTTCTCGGGCTGCTGCACATGGATATTGTGCAGGAGCGTCTCGAGCGCGAATACAACATGGATTTGATTACGACCGCGCCGAGCGTGGTCTACGAAGTACTGCTGCGCAACGGCAATGTTATCCATGTTGAGAATCCTTCAAAGCTGCCGCCGGTGGATAAGATCGCGGAAATCCGCGAACCTATCGATTCAGTGACCATTTTTGTGCCGGACGAGTATGTCGGCGCGGTCATGACGCTCTGCAACCAGAAGCGCGGTATTCAGACGAACCTCGCCTATCACGGCAGACAAGTGCATCTGCACTATGACCTTCCGCTCGCGGAAATCGTTTTGGACTTCTTCGACAAGCTTAAGTCACTGACCCGCGGCTATGCTTCTATGGATTACGAGTTCAAAGAGTACAGAGCCTCTGATGTCGTCAAGATCGATATCATGATTAACGGTGATAAGGTGGACGCGCTCTCTAGCATTGTGCACCGAGCCAACTCGGTTTCCCGCGGCCGTGAAATTGTTTCCAAGATGCGCGGCATTATTCCGAGACAGATGTATGACGTCGCCATTCAGGCGGCCATCGGCGCAAACATTATCGCGCGTGAAAACGTGAAAGCGCTTCGTAAGAACGTGCTTGCCAAGTGTTACGGCGGTGACATTACGCGTAAACGCAAACTACTGGAAAAACAGAAAGCTGGTAAGAAACGCATGAAGCAGGTCGGTACCGTCGAGATTCCGCAGGAAGCCTTCCTTGCAATTCTTCAGCAAGACGACAAATAACCCTCATCGAGGAGCATCACTATGACTTTTTCTCTCATTCTTTTCCTCCTGACCGTTTTTACAGGCGTGCTGTGGGTTCTTGATGTATTTGTCTGGAAACCTAAACGCGTCAAAGTCATGTCTGATGAACTGCAGCAGTTCGACAGAAGCAACGAAGATGCGCTGCGCAGAGGTGTACAGTCCGTGGTGGCAGCTCGCTCTGCGATGGTCACGCGCATGAATGAGCGTCCCAAGTGGCTTGAATATACTGCCGGTTTCTTTCCGGTAATTTTCTTTATTTTCATTCTGCGCTCATTCATTTTTGAGCCTTTCAGAATCCCGAGCGGATCTATGATGCCGACGCTTGAAAGCGGCGACATGATTTTAGTGAACAAATATAACTACGGTCTGCGTCTGCCGGTGCTGAACACCAAGATTGTTCCGATCGGTGAGCCTGAAAGAGGCGATGTGATTGTCTTCCGTTATCCCGCGGATGAAAAAATTGACTACATCAAGCGTGTTGTCGGTTTGCCTGGCGACAAGATTGAATACATCAACAAGCGGCTGACCATTAATGGGAAGCCTGTGCCCGTCACCGCTGACGGTAAGTATTACGATGAAGCCAAGATGCAGGAGCTTGATCAGTTTGTCGAGCAGCTCGGTAAGAAGGATCACCGTATTCTCAACAATCGCGCGGCCCCTGCCGGCGCTTATCCGCTTCCGATTCACAACAACCCCGACGCTTGTGATTACGTGAGAGGCGGATTGATCTGCACCGTGCCCAAGGACACATATTTCGTCCTTGGTGATAACCGCGACAACTCCGAAGACAGCCGCTACTGGGGTTTTGTGCCGGAGAAAAATTTAGTCGGACGGGCCAATATGATTTGGATGAATCTTTCGAAGCCGAGCCGCATCGGTTTCTTTGACTAGGAGCAAATATGCTGCCTCTCAGTGAACTTGAAAATAGAATCGGTTATAAGTTCAAAAACGAATCGCTTTTGAAGCGCGCGATGACACACCGCTCTTTTTCTTCGGAAAACAACGAGCGTTTGGAGTTTCTCGGAGACTCCGTGCTGAACTGCGTCATCGGCAACGCCTTATTTTTGAAGGACAAGCATTTTGACGAGGGTTCTCTTTCACGCGTTCGCAGCAACCTTGTCAAACAGTCCGCCCTTGCGGAAATCGCAGAACGCATCGGTATTTCCGAATTCCTTCGCGTTGGCGAGGGTGAGCTGCATACCGGAGGAAATCGTCGTCCGTCAACTATTGCGGATGCAGTAGAAGCCATATTTGGGGCGGTTTTCACCGACTCCGGCTTCGAATCGGCGCAAACTGTCATCATTCGCTTATATGAGCCGATGCTGAGCAAGCTGACGCCGGATACGCTGGGCAAAGACCCGAAGACCCGCCTGCAGGAAGTACTGCAGGGCCATCATTACGGTCTGCCGGTGTATGAAGTACTGGAGGTTCGCGGACTGCCGCACGATCAGGAGTTCCTGGTGAGCGTGAGCGTTCCGAAACTGGACATTAACCTTCAAGGCGTCGGCCGTTCCCGCAGACAGGCGGAACAGGAAGCCGCGCAGAAAGCTCTGGACAGCGAAGCCGTTAAGAAATTGAAAGGCTAAGTTATGACAGAAAACACAGTTACAGAAGAAACTAAAGAATTCCGCAGCGGATATGTTGCCGTGATCGGCCGTCCGAACGTCGGCAAGAGCACTCTGATCAACGCACTTGTCGGCGAGAAGGTCAGCATCACGAGCAAGAAACCGCAGACCACACGAGACCGCATCATGGGTGTATTAACCACCGACGACACCCAGTATATCTTTGTGGACACACCGGGTTTCCAAACGAAACATTCTTCTGAACTTTTGTCCAGAATGAATCAGTCAGTTAAATCGAGCCTTGCGGACGTTGATGCGGTGGTTCTCGTCATTGAAGCGACCGGCTGGCGTCCCGAAGACCTGACGGTTCTCTCGCTTCTTTCAAAAGAAGCAAAGAATGTCATTCTTGCGATCAACAAGACCGATGAAGTTAAGGAAAGTGAGGCGATGCTTCCTCTCATTACCGAGTCGATGCAGAAGTTCCCGTTTGCCGAAGTCGTCCCTGTGAGCGCAGAGAAGGGTCGTCAGCTCAAGGTACTTCTTCAAGTGATCAGAAAGTTCCTTCCGGAAGGCGACAAACTGTTTGAAGACGACATTTATACGGATAAATCTCCGCGCTTCCTGGCTGCGGAAATTATTCGTGAGAAGGCTTTCCGCCTCTTGGGCGATGAGCTGCCGTACGGTGTCGCCGTCATGATCGATAAGTGGGAAGAAACCGACAAGCTTGCGCGAATCTTTGCGACACTGATCGTTAACCGCGAAAGCCATAAAGGCATCGTGATCGGCGAAAAAGGCGCGAAACTTCGTGAAATTTCCAGACTGGCGCGCGAAGATATTGAAGAAATGCTTGGCAAGAAAGTTTATCTGGAAGTCTGGGTTCGAGTTCGCAAGGGCTGGGGCGACGATGCCGGTGTTCTCAAGTCTCTCGGCTATGGTCAGTAATCTGTAAGCTTTTTAGGACATTAAGCCTCCGACTCAAGATTGGGTTCGGAGGTTTTTCTTATGCCTGAAAAACGGGAAAGGTGCTCAAAAAGGTCAGGGTAATTACTTATTATCGTGTAAGTTCGTTAGGATGCACGGATTACAGATATATCGTCAGATACGGAGGCGTAAATTGAATAAGCAATACACTCTCGAACGTGAGAACGTCCGTTATCAGAAGAACCTCGCAGACAGCCGCAAAGCTCTGGTTAAGAACATTCGCGCATTTGAAAAACTCAGCAAGAAGGATCGTCTGGACATTGTCAAGAGAGGCGAGTATTTCGCTGTGTATATTTGGGACGATGCGATGCATTTCATCCCTGCAAGATGGATTGCATACGGCTCGGGTACCAAGAGCAATGACAAGACTGTCATTGCGGTCAACCGTATCAACAAGCTTCTCGGAGTTGAAGGCCCGGAAGCAAAGAAATCGCTTGAAAAAGCTTTGGACTTTTACTGCGAAAGCCTCGGCGGAGAGCCTGTGCGCAAGAACCATCTCTTCTGGCGCCGTGACTGCATCACCAAACTGACAAGACTCCTGACTAAGTAAAAGTCTTGCAAACAAAATAAATCGGGACGTCGAGTCCCGATTTTTTTGTACGCTAAAAATATTTACGGACGGGCGGGTATTTCAGGCAATAAACGGTCATAATTCCAAGATCGAACTTACAAATACTTGAACAAATGATCATCCGAAGAAAATTTATCGCCGCGCTTGTCAGCAGCGCTCTCTGTGGTTTTGCTGCGCAGGCGAAAGTCGCCTCGGAGCTGTCGGTCCCTAACATTCATTCGCCTGAAATTGAAAAGCAGCCCTTCTATCCTTTTATCGAATTGAAAGGTTCCGCGCTGCAAAGGGGCGTCACGTACGGTCAAAGTGCCGCTGAGCAGATAGACAGAAACATTAAGTTTTATGCATCGGTCTTTCAGTCATCCGCAGGCATTGACTGGGAGAAAGCGAAGTCGCTGGCGGCAAAATTTTTACCGGTCATTCAAAAGTACAGTCCTGAGTCCATTGAGGAAATGAAGGGAATCGCACAGGGAAGCGGAAAATCTTTTGAAGACATTCTCACGCTGAATTGCCGAAGCGAAGTTTTGTTTGCAAACTCGGACGCATGTACCTGCATTATGGTTCCGGCCGAATTAGGAGAAGGCGGCAACGTGTTTATGGGACAGACATGGGACTGGTTTGCAAAGGCAAGATCCAACTCAGTGATTCTGAAAGTGGAACAAGAGGGCCGTCCCACGATTCTAATGGTCTGTGAGGCCGGTTTGGTCGGAGGCAAAGGACTTAATTCTGAGGGTTTGGGTGTTTGTCTTAATGCGGCTTCCGTCGGTAAAGGCAAAATTGGTATGCCGCTGCATCTGATGATGCGCAATATTCTGAATTCGAGCCTACCGACAGAAGCTCTGAAGGCGGTTTCTGCTGTTCCACGGGCTGGTTCCGGTGTCTTTAATATCGCTTCACGCAGCAACTATGAAATGCAGGTTGAATTTTCTCCGGACGCATTTGATGTGATCATGAGTAAGGGCGAAGCGCTTGTCCACACCAATCATTATCTGTCCGCTCTGATTGCGCCTAATGACGTTGCCAAGAGTTTTATTCCGTCAACCTATACGAGGCTGAACAGAGTACAGAAACAGCTCTCAAAGATGAAGGGACCGATCGGCATGAAAGGGCTTTTCCGACTGCTGAGCGATCATGAACTTTATCCGGAATCTGTCTGTTATCACGAAGACCCTCGTTTGACCGGCGATCGCTACTGCACAGTCTACGCCATTGTGATGGATGTGAGTTCGGGTATCCTTTGGATTAGCACAGGATACCCGTGTGAAGGGAAAATTTCTGAATACCGACTCTAATCGTTTAGGCCTTTTGCGGGCAGCAGGGCTGTTTCGTTAACAGCGGAAGTGAGCTCGCCCCCTAATTTCTCTTCGACTTTCCCGAGGTCGGCTTCCAGATCCGCGATGATGTCGCGTTTGGCGGTAAGCATCTTGGTGAGCCGCGCTTTATCCAGCTCACCTACGCAGCGGCCGACGACGACACAGGCGATGCCGTTTCCGATCATGTTGGTGATGGAACGTGCTTCGCTCATGAAACGATCTACGCCAAGGATAAGCGCAAGTCCGGCGACTGGGACATCACCGACTGCGCTCAATGTTGCTGCAAGTACGATGAAGCCGGAACCCGAGACACCGGCTGCTCCTTTACTTGTCAGAAGGAGCACCAGAAGCAGCGTGATCTGCTGGCTGAGCGTCATTTGAATATCGCAGGCCTGTGCGATAAAGACTGCGGCAATTGTCAGATAGATCGCTGTACCGTCAAGGTTGAACGAGTAACCGGTCGGAATGACAAGGCCGCTTACGGATTTACTGACGCCAGCTTGTTCCATTTTCTTCATCATCTGCGGAAGAACCGCCTCGGATGAAGACGTGCCGAGCACAATTAAAAGTTCCTCTTTAATGTAGGCAAGATATTTAAAAAGAGAAAACCCACAGCTTCGACAGATCGCGCCGAGAATAAAGATAATGAAAAACAGACAGGTGGCGTAAAAAACCAACATCAGTTTACCGAGCGGGATCAGTGTATGAATACCATATTTGCCGATTGTAAACGCCATGGCGCCGAAGGCGCCGATCGGGGCGACTTTCATGATCCATCCGATCATGGTGAAAAGGATGTCGGATCCTTTCTTAATCAGACTGTAGACCGGATGGTTAACGCCGCCCAGATGCTGCAGAGCGAACCCGAAGATGACCGAGAAGAATAAAACCTGGAGGATTTCTCCTTCGGCAAAGGCGCCGACAACGGTAGACGGAATAATGTGAAATATGAAATCAAGTGTTGACTGCGGCTTTTCTGAGGCCGCGTACATTGATACCGAACTCATGTCGAGTGTGGACGGGTCCACATGCATGCCGCTTCCCGGCTGAAAGAGATTCACCATGAGAAGACCGATGATCAGTGCGAGCGTCGTCACCGCCTCGAAGTAGAGAAGAGCTAAGCCTCCGACCTTGCCGACTTTCTTCATGTTTTCCATACCGGCGATGCCGGTGACGACAGTGCAGAAAATGACCGGAGCGATGAGCATTTTAATTAGCTTGATGAAGCCGTCTCCAAGCGGCTTCATCTTCGCGCCGAGGTCCGGCCAAAAGAATCCCAGCAGGACGCCGAGAGCGATAGCAGCAAGCACCTGCACATAAAGGACCTTGTAAAAAGGTTTTTTCATTGTTCCGCTCCTAAAAAGCTGAATAACGTATTTACGATTAGTAAAAATACTTAATCACAGGTATTTATATGTAATATATCTGATGAATTAGTGGTTTCCCTTAAAAAGTCCGTGAGTAAATGTTTCTTTTCCCGTGAGAGTCGTTGACAGAGGCGAGTCGGGGATGTGCGTAACAGAGTGTTTTCGATTTGAGCCGTGCCGACTGCAGCCGCTAAAATAGTCGGACCACTGATGAAAGGACATTATTTTTAAATGGCAGAAAAAGCTCGTTCGGACTTCCGCGTCAACGGGCAGCCCACTTTTGTGCTGCACACGTATCCCTGGAAGGAGACCAGTCTGATCGTGGAGTTTTTTACGCGCGATTTCGGCCGCATGTCGCTTGTTGCAAGAGGCGCAAAGCGCCCGATGTCCCAATACAGGGGTTTGTTAAATCCCTTTTGTCCGCTTGCGATTTCTTACTCCGGCAAAGGCGAGATTAAGAATCTGATTCGTGCGGAATGGTACGGCACGATTCCCCTCGGAGAAAAGTTTCTGATGTCGGCGTTTTATATCAATGAGCTTCTGGTGCGGCTTTTGCCCAGAGGAGTTCCGGAGCAGGCGCTGTTTAAATCCTACTACGAGACACTGAAGAAACTCGCTTCGGGCGAAGAGCCGCTTGTGACGCTGCGCTACTTTGAGCTTGATTTTCTGAACGCACTTGGTTACGGCCTGCCTGAGGGTCCCTTTCCGGCATCGAGATACCGCTTTGTGGTGGGGGACCTGATCGCTTCGGACAACACCGCTTTGGAAAACGCCGGGGTCTCTTCCGATACGCTGCGCGCGCTGATTTCCAGAACTCTGCAGCCCGGAGAGCAGGAGAGGGAAGCCCGAATGTTAACCCGTGACCTTATCGGTTATTATCTCGAGGAAATTCCGCTGAACACCCGGCGGATCCTTAATGAACTTAAAAAGATTTAGCAGTTATGAAAAATCCGACACCCGGAAAAAATCCTTTTGAACTGGCTTCCTACGTCGACAAAATGCCGCCTGTGATTCGAGATCTTTATCTTGATATGACGATCGGCTATACCGATTTCGGAGGGCGCACGGGCAGAGCTCGTTTTTATCGCTTTTGGATTTTTACCGTACTTTATTTAGCCGTCCTGATGTGGATCAGCGATACCGCCACAGATACGGTTTTAGTATTTCTCGGACTTCTGATCTGCGGCTGGCTTTACATTGCGGTACCGTCCGCAGCGATTTCGGTGCGTCGTCTTCACGACGCCAACAAATCCGCGCTGTGGGCATGGATGCCGCAGATTCTGATCTTTTACTGCCTTGCGGAATTCGCGATGATGCAGAGCTACAACTGGTTTATTTGGGCGCCGTTAGGCGCGCTCACCGCGGTTTCATTCGGCGTGATGAGTCTTCCGAGTTTTCCGGAGGATAATCGCTGGGGTAAGTACAGCGGCAGCGGAGAGGACAAATGATCGGCGGCTTGGGCTGCGATATCGTAGAAATCGCCCGAATAGAGAAAGCCTGCACAAGACAGCCTAATTTTGCCCGTACGGTGTTGTCTGAAGACGAGCGGGTTGTATATGATCATAGAAATTCGCTATCGCGTGTCCGAGGTCTGCGCTACCTAGCCTCCCGCTGGGCGGCGAAGGAAGCGTTTTCAAAGGCGATGGGCACCGGTTTCAGAGGAAGCGTCAATTTTAGCGATATCAGTGTGCTGAACAATGAGCTCGGGGCGCCGTACCTGAAGTTTGGAGGCGCGCTTGCCGAGGAAATAGAAAGCCGCGCGATGCGGTTTCACATCTCGCTGAGCGATTGTGAAACTACGGCGATCGCCGTAGTGATTTGCGAAAGGAAAGATTAATGGAAAAAGTAGATCGTCCGCTTGGACCCTTGGTGGTTGATATTGCCGGAACGGAACTGACGGATGAAGAAATCAAGCTTCTTCAGCATCCGATGGTCGGCATGGTGATTTTGTTCACACGCAATTTCGAGAATATCGATCAGCTGCACAATCTGACGCATGACATTCACGCGCTGCGCAATCCCCCGCTGATTATCGGCGTGGACCATGAAGGCGGCAGAATTCAGAGATTCCGTGAGGGTTTTACCCGCATTCCTTCGATGAATTCACTTGGTCAGCTTTATGATAAAGAGCCGCAGCGCGCACATAGTCTGGCGGCAGCCTGCGGTTTGGTTATGGCTGCTGAACTTCGTGCCTGCGGTGTGGATTTCACCTTTGCGCCCTGTCTGGACTTGGACTACGGTCAGAGCGCGGTTATCGGCACGCGTTCATTCCATCGCAATCCGAGAGTTGTGAGCATTCTTGCGACCGCGCTGATCGGCGGAATGTCCCAGGCCGGAATGGCCTGTTGCGGCAAGCATTTCCCGGGACACGGCTATGCGTCTGCGGATTCTCATGTTGAGCTTCCGGTGGATGACAGACCCTTATCGGATATTCGCAGCAATGATGAAGTTCCGTATAAATCTCTGGGCGTACTCCTGACATCAGTGATGCCCGCGCACGTGGCCTATTCTCAGGTCGATTCCGCTCCTGCAGGCTTTTCTAAGAAATGGCTTCAGGAAGAGCTTCGGACAAGACTTGGATTCACAGGTTTGATTTTCAGTGACGACCTGAGCATGAAGGGCGCGGCGGAGATCGGTGAGATTACCGCCCGCAGTGACGCGGCGTTTGCTGCCGGATGTGACATGATCCTGATCTGCAACGATCCGGACGGAGTTCAGCAGGTTCTCGCCAACCAGCGCTGGATTCGCACAAAACTCTTTGATGAGCGTTTGGCCAGAATTCTTCCGCGCGGCAAATTCCCGAGCCGTGACGGGCTTGAACTGAATGCCAACTACAAGACGTGTGTGGAGATGATTGAGGCGTTTAACGCTGAACTGAATCAGAAAGCGGAGACGGCTGCGGCGTTTTAACGAGATCGGGATTCAGTAAGGCCGTGCTTGGTGAGCAAATCACTGCGCCGGTCTTTTTTATTCTTTTCGCGCAGCGAAGCACCAATTTATCTTTGGTGATGAGAACGGCAGGCGCCTCACTCACTGCGAGATCGATGAATTTCTGATCCAAAGGGTCTCTGCACCGTGCCTGTGCTTCAGTTGTGACTGCCACGTTTTCTGCGACGGATAAAAAGTCTTTAAGCGCTTCTTCCTGAGCCTTTTGCGTCAGATTAAAAGCCGGTCTGGTCAGTACATCTTTGAATTCATCAATCGCCTCCTGTGTTGTGACGGTTCGGAATTGTCCCGCGCAAGCAGCCTCCCAAAGCGGAGCGGTTGTTTTATCGCGGAAAACAAAGAAATCAAGCAGGAGATTGGTATCAAAGATTACGGTCTGCATAAAAGGAAAGGGCCGCTTTCGCGGCCCGATATCAGAGTCGGTTAGGCCTGTGCAATGATCTGATCGACGATTTCTCTTTCTTCGGTCAGTGCTTTGACATTCTTAGCGATTCTTTCTTTCTGGAAGTCGGAAAGTTCAAGACCTTTAACGATTTCATAGTCACCGTCTTTGCAGACGACCGGGAAGCCGAAGGTGAGACCTTCAGGAACGCCGTAAGAGCCGTCAGAAGGAACAGCCATTGTGACCCAGCGGCCGTTGGAGCCGTTGACCCAGTCACGGACATGGTCGATCGCTGCGTTCGCGGCAGAAGCGGCGGAAGAGTGGCCGCGTGCTTTAATAATTGCGCTTCCGCGGGAAGCGACAGTCGGGATTAAATCTTCTGTGTACCAAGTCTGGTCGATGAGGTTCATGACCGCTTCGCCGCGAACCGTGGCGTTGGTAAGGTCAGGGAACATTGTGCCGCCGTGATTGCCCCATACAGGAAGCTTTTCAATATCGGTGACTTTGCAGTCCAGCTTGTGTGCAATTTGAGAGAAAGTGCGGTTCTGGTCCAAGCGCATCATTGCTGTGAAGTTGCGCGGATTCAGATTCGGAGCGCAGCGGCGGGCAATATAAGCGTTGGTGTTGCAGGGGTTGCCGACGACGAGAACCTTAATGTTGGGGTCAGCGACTTCGTTCATGGCGCGGCCCTGTTCAACGAAAATCTGAGCGTTGGCGGCAAGCAGATCGGAGCGCTGCATGTCGGCGGAACGAGGACGGGCGCCGACGAGCAATGCGATCTGAGCACCGGCGAAGCACTCTTTAGCGCAGCAGGAGGAGCTGACGCTGTTAAGGAGCGGGAAAGCACAGTCGTCCAATTCCATGATGACTCCGCGGGAGGCGGCCATGGAAGCTTCGTTGTTGCGTTCGAGCAGCATAAGATCGATAGGCTGATCCTTTCCGAGCATGTCGCCTGAGCAAATACGGAAGAGCAGCGAATATCCGATCTGGCCCGCAGCTCCTGTGACGGCGACCTTAATTGGTTTTTTCATTTGGAGTATCTCCTTAGTTCTATAAAGATTTAATTGAACACAACCTGATTATTTTATCAGCTGGGTTTGAGGAGAACGCTTTTTAGGCGGATACCGCGGATTTAGTTTCATTCGTATGTTCGGTAGAATTTCCTCATGAAGCCTTTTATCCTGATTTCTCTGATCGCTGTCGAGCTTTTGTGTGCGCCGGTTGCTTTTGCCGAAGTAAAAGCGCATCCGCCGCTTGTGTTCGTTATTAATTCTGCAGTTAATCCGCTGCTGAATCAGGCATTCGTTAACGAAACGATTGAAACCATTCGTCGGAATGTATACCCGCGCAGGCTGGAAGTGAAATACGCCGAGCTTCCGGAAATCGAAGAGATGATGGAGAAGAAGACGGCGGATTTTTATCTCGCAACGAGCAGCACGGTTCGCCGGTTTCAGGATATCGGGCTGCGCGACATGGTGACCGCCTCATCGCCGTTTTCCAAAGATCCGAATAAAAGCGAAGGTTCGCTCATCATCGTGAATGCCGGTCGAAAGGACTTGAACACGATTGACGATTTAAAAGGAAAAAAGGCGGCGGCTGGCAGAGTGACTGCGTTCGGAATGTATCTTGCGGCGATGGGCGAAGTGGCTAAAGCCGGCTACAACCCTCAGCAGTTCTTTTCCGGGACCTCTTTTTACGGGCTTGACCGAGACAAGATCATCGAAGATGTGCTGACAGGAAAAGCAGATGTCGGCATTCTTAGAATTTGTTATTTGGAAGATGCCGTCAATCGAAAAGTTGTGGATCCGACTCGATTGAAATTTATTAACCTTCAGCCGGAAGACGAACATATCTGCCTGCATTCGACTGCGCTGTATCCTAATTGGAGTATTGGTTCAAGCCCGAATCTTCCGGCGGCTTATGTTTCGGCGGTAACAGCCGCGCTTATTCATCAGAAACCGACCGCGCTTGGGATTCATTGGTCGGTCGCGAGCGACTACACTGAACTTGATACGCTCCTTCGCGCGCTGAATCTCGGTGCTTACCAGCGATTCAGCAGGCTTTGGTTTGGGCGGATGCTTCACGAATACAAGTACGTCTTGTTAGGCGCCGGCGCAATGCTTCTTCTTTTGCTCACTTACACGTACTTAGTCTCCAAACTTGTAGAGCGGCGGACTCGACAGCTCAGAGTCTCTCTTGAGCGGGAGAATAAGACGTTTCAAGAGGCAAAAGCTGCTAACGAAAGACTTTTAAGAATGCAGAGAGCCGGGGTTGTCGGTCAGGTCTCCGGACTGATCGCGCATGAACTGAATCAGCCTTTAGCGAGTATTAAGTTATACGCCAGAGCGCTTCAGCGCGCCTCTGAAGCCGGCACGCTCACGGAAGCGAAGATGAAGGAGGTACTTGAAGAGATGCGTGCAGACGCGGATATGGCATCCGCAATTGTCGATCGGGTAAGACAATACGCTAAAGGTCGGGACAGCGGAAGACAGACATTGGCGCTGAGTGAGCTCGCGGCAAAGTCTATTCGTGAATTTAATCGACAGACAGGCTCAGAGTCCGGGATTGTGACATGCTTTAACAGCAGGGCGATAGTATACGTCAATGCCTTGGAAATAGAACTTTGTATTGTCAACCTGCTGAGAAACGCGTCCGAGGCGCTCACCAAACAGAATATCAAGCACCCGAAGATTACCGTCAGTATCTTTGAAGATGCAAAGCGCGCAGAGCTAAGGATCTGTGACAATGGAAATTTATCGGAAGAAAAGCTGAGTCTTTTCAATGAACCGACACAGTCTGACAAATCCTCCGGGTTAGGGCTCGGACTGCAGATTGTTCGCGGAATAGTTGAAAACCACGGCGGAAAGATCTCTTTTAGTCGAAATAACGTCGGCGGTCTTAGTGTTTTAATCACTTTGCCGCTTCATGAGGCGAATCATGGAAAAAAGGCTGCAGAAAACGCTCATACGAATCGTTGATGATGACACATCGTTCTCCGGCGCTCTGAAGTTTCTTCTGGAAACGGATGGTTGGTGCGTAGAGTGTTATTCAGGCGGGAGAGACTTCCTCGTCGGCGACAGCCCGTCCGTGCTCGGCTGCGTGATTTTAGACGTAGCGATGCCCGGGATGAGCGGTCTTGAAGTGCTGGAAGAAATGCGTTCTCGCGGATACGCGACTCCTGTTATTTTTCTGACCGGGCACGGGGACTTGGACATGGCGGTGCAGGCCATGAAGGACGGCGCGGTGGACTTTATTCAGAAGCCTCTTAATGAGTCAAGACTTTTGGAAGCGGTTGCCAAGGCGGTGAAGTGGGATGAAAGTCACCGAGGCTGGACGATTGAATCAACCGATGAGATTAAACGGTTTGAAACGCTGACCAACCGGGAGAAACAGGTGATTCGTCTTGTGGCGTCCGGTCTGATCAATAAGGAAATTGCCGAGAGGCTGTCGCTGTCTGAGAGAACCGTGGAAGTACATCGGCAGAACGCCTCGAGAAAGCTGAAACTTCAGTCGGTCTCCGACATTACGCGTCTTTTGTCGCACATTGACGAAAAAAATTGAAGAGCATTTGATTTTTGTCTTCCTACTTAAGTACCGATTTACCGGATACTCCTTTCATCGAACATCGTTTTGCAACTAATCTGATCTCAGGAGAAAGGCAATGAATAAATTATCTTTAGCGGTTATTTGTGCACTCGGTCTCGGTATGACTGCTGTCAGCGCCGAAGAGGCGGATGTCGTCGTGGTGGGTTCCGGCGGCGCCGGCCTCTCTGCGGCTGTTACAGCAGCTCAAGCCGGTAAGAATGTCATCGTGCTCGAAAAAATGCCGATTATCGGCGGCAACACGCTCAGAGCCGAAGGCGGTATGAATGCCGCAGGCACGCTCCAGCAGCTTGAGCACGGAATTACAAACGATTCAGCTCAGATTATGAGCTTAGACGCTCAGAAGAGCGGCCATTATCTGAACAATCCCGAACTGACCCTGACTTTAGCTGAGAACGCCAAGGACGCCGAACAGTGGCTTCTGTCTTTAGGCGCTCCGTTCTGCCATCGTATGGGCCGCGGCGGCGGTCAGACCAGAGCGCGCGGACACGGCCCCTGTGACGGAGCTCCGGTTGGCGCGGCAGTGGTAAAAGCTCTGTATAGCACCGCATCAAAACTTCCGTCGGTACAGATTCGTCCCTCCAGCAAAGTCACGCAGCTGATTGAAAAAGACGGTAAGGTGGTCGGCGTCAAAGTTGAAGGCAAAGACAAAAAGGAATACACGATTGACGCAAAAGCTGTCGTTCTTGCGACCGGCGGATTCGGCGCAAACGCCAAACTGATTTCTTCTCTGAGACCGGAATACAAAGGCTTTGCGACCACAAATCAGCCGGGCGCTCTTGGTGAGGGTTTGGAGTTGGCAAAGGGCGTTGGTTCTACTTTTGTCGATCTCCGTGAAATTCAGGCTCATCCGACCGTTATTCCGGTTAAAGGTATCCTGATTTCAGAATCTATGCGTGCCAGAGGCGGTTACCTGATCAATCAGGAAGGCAAACGATTTGTCAACGAACTTCTCCCCCGTGACGTCGTTGCCGCCGTGCTCGCGCAGCCTACCGGAAAAGCATGGCTTCTGATTGACGACAAACTCGTCAAGTCCAACAAACTGGCCGCCGGCTATGTGGCCCAGAAACTTGCAGTTTCCGGAAATAACGTATCCGAACTCGCTAAAGCGATGGGTGTTCCCGAAGCCAATCTGAAAGCCGCAATGGCGCAGTACGATGAAGCTTACAAGACGAAAAAAGATACCGCCTTTGATCGTCCTGAAATGATCGCGGCAAACAATGTCTGGCCGATGTACGCGTTCCAGATTACTCCGGCGATCCATCATACGATGGGCGGTGTAAGAATCAATAAGAATGCGGAAGTCATTGGCGTAACCGCAAAACCGATTCCCGGACTGTTCGCAGCGGGTGAAGTCACAGGCGGCGTACATGGCGGTAACCGTGTTGGCGGCAACGCCGTTGCGGATATCGTGACATTCGGAAGAATTGCAGGTGCTAACGCCGCTAAAGCAGCAAACTAATCTGACCGAATAGGTCAAATCGCAGCAGCCCGAGGCTCTCCGGAACCTCGGGCTGATTTTTCTGCTTACCCCGCATTTTTTGCTGAATCGGCACGCATTTTTTCTTCTCTGTAAACATAAAGAAACCTATAATTTAAGTTTGTGTTGCCTCTTAAACACGAAGACACTCGGGAAACCCGAGGCGTCCGTAGGTCCGCTCACGACCGACGAACCCTAACGCGGCAAGAAATTTGTCCAAGGTGAAATTGTGATAAAAGAATTAATTCAGACTTCTTACCTCTTCGGCAGCAACGCTCCTTATGTCGAAGACCTCTACGAGCAGTATCTCGAAGATCCTGCTTCCATCGATGAGAAATGGCGCCAATTCTTTGACCGCCTTCAGCAGACTCCGGCTTCCGACGGACGCGTGGAAACACCTGATGTGCCGCACGCTCCGATCATTGAGGCATTCGCTCAGCGCGCTATGCAGCCAAGAGGCGTCAGCTGCCCGGTCAGCGAAGGTGATCTCGAAATCGCAAGAAAACAGGTTGCCGTTCAGTCCATCATCGGTGCATACCGATTCCTCGGCGCCCGATGGGCAAATCTTGACCCTTTGCACCGCAGAGAACGTCCTAAGATTCCGGAACTTGAGCCGTCTTTCTACGGACTCTCCGACGCGGATATGGACACCGTCTTCTCCGCCGCAAATACGTACTTCGGCGCCGATAAGATGACGCTTCGTGATCTGATCGCGGCATTGCGCCAGACATACTGCGGAGACCTCGGCATTGAATTTATGTACATCAGCGATCCGGTGATTAAGCGCTGGTGGCAGCAGAAACTAGAACCGAACCGTTCGGTTCCTTCCTACGACAACGCAGCCAAAAAACGCATCCTTCAGCGCCTCACGGCGGCCGAAGGTTTGGAGCGCTATCTGCATACTAAATATGTCGGTCAGAAGCGCTTCTCTCTCGAGGGCGGCGAAAGCTTTATCGTTTCTATCGACGAAGTTGTAGAAGCGGGTGCCGAACAGGGCATCGAAGAAATGGTCATCGGTATGGCCCATCGCGGACGTCTGAATGTTCTGGTCAATACGCTTGGTAAATCTCCGAGCGAACTCTTTGCAGAGTTTGAGGGCAAATATAAGAGCAAGGATTTACCAGCCGGTGACGTTAAGTATCACAACGGCTTCTCGAGCGATGTTGTCACTGCGGCCGGCCCGATTCATTTAGCACTTGCGTTCAATC
Organism: Parasutterella muris; assembly: GCF_009767915.1. Lineage (GTDB taxonomy): Bacteria > Pseudomonadota > Gammaproteobacteria > Burkholderiales > Burkholderiaceae_F > Parasutterella > Parasutterella muris. Next base: position 40,925 of record NZ_WSRP01000003.1, on the reverse strand, counting down.
CCTCACACTTGGAAATTGTTGATCCGGTGGTCGTCGGCAGTGTGCGCGCCCGTCAGGACAGACGAGATGATCCGAAGGGACGCCGAGTGATGGGTGTTATGGTTCATGGTGACGCCGCGTTCGCCGGTCAGGGCGTGGTTATGGAAACGCTCAATTTAGCCGATACCCGCGGTTACGGCACGGGCGGCACGATGCATATCGTCATTAACAATCAGATCGGCTTCACAACGTCGGACCCGCGCGATAAGGGTTCGATGACTTACTGTACGGATCCGGCAAAACTGATTGAGGCGCCGGTCCTTCATGTGAATGGTGACGACCCGGAAGCAGTGGCCTACGCGACGCGTCTTGCTATGGAATTCCGCAAGAGCTTTAACCGCGACGTGGTCGTGGATATCGTCTGCTTCCGCCGCCTCGGACACAACGAACAGGATACTCCGAGCCTAACACAGCCTCTGATGTACAAGAAGATCAATGTTCATCCGGGCACGCGTCAGGTTTATGCCGACAAACTAGCGCTTCAGGGCGTGGTTTCTCAGGAAGAAGCCAAAGAGCTTGTTGCTCAGTACCGTAAGAATTTGGAAGAGGGCAGAACGCCGAGAGAAATGCCGCTCATTACCTCTAAGAATCCTTATGCGGTGGATTGGTCAAGCTTTAACGGGCTTTGGAGCGAAGAAGTCCGTACCGGAGTGCCGGTTGATGAACTGAAGCGTCTTGCAGACATCATCACAACAATTCCGGAAGGATTCAAACTGCATCCGCTGCTGCAGAAAGTCATCGGAGATCGTCGTCAGATGAAGGACGGTGCGCTGCGTGTGGACTGGGGGCTTGCCGAACACCTCGCCTTTGCGACGCTTCTCGTGAGCGGCTATTCCGTTCGTATTTCGGGCGAAGATTCCGGCCGCGGCACATTCAGTCATCGTCATGCGGTTTGGCACGATCAGAACCGCGATCGCTGGGATTCCGGTATCTGGGTCCCGCTTGAGCACCTCTCTGAGCATCAGGCGAAATTTACCGTTATCGACTCAGTGCTGTCGGAAGAATCTGTTCTGGCGTTTGAATACGGCTACGCGAGCTCTTCTCCGAAGTGCCTGACGATTTGGGAAGCGCAGTTCGGCGATTTCGCAAACGGCGCTCAGGTCGTGATCGACCAGTTCATCAGTTCCGGCGAAGCGAAATGGGGCCGCAAGAGCGGACTGACCATGCTGCTTCCTCACGGTTACGAAGGTCAGGGCCCGGAACATTCTTCAGCCCGCGTGGAGCGCTATCTGCAGCTTGCCGCCGATACCAATATGCTGATCTGTCAGCCGACAACGGCCGCGCAGATTTTCCATCTGCTTCGCCGCCAAATGGTGGGTTCTGTTCGCAAACCTCTGATCGTTTTCTCTCCGAAGAGCTTATTGAGAAACAAACTTGCGACAAGCGAGCTATCCGAGCTTACCGAAGGAAGCTTCAAGATGGTAATCGGTGAATCCGAACCGATTGAGCCTGATAACGTTCGCCGCGTTTTAATCTGTACCGGCAAGGTTTATTACGACCTGATTAAATATCGCGCCGATCATCAGATCGACAATGTCGCGGTGATTCGTATCGAACAGCTTTATCCGTTCCCGCACAAGACACTCGGAGATGAGCTTAAGCGCTATCCGTTTGCTTCTGAAGTGGTCTGGTGTCAGGACGAGCCTCAGAATCAGGGCGCATGGTTCTATGTCCAGCATCATCTGCTGGAAGAAATGGTTCCGGGAGCCAGACTCGGATACGCAGGACGTCCCGCTTCGTCGTCTCCGGCGGTCGGCTATGCCGGCAAACATGCCGAGCAGCTTAAAGAGCTTCTTGAGAATGCCTTTGGCCGCCTGAAAGGTTTTATCCAGACGAAGTAGTTTGTACAGAGAACAGTAAAGAATTCGGAGTAAAAAATGTCAATTGTTGAAGTTAAAGTTCCCGAACTGTCGGAGTCCGTTTCTGAGGCGAGCCTGATTGAATGGAAAAAGAAGGTTGGCGAGCCGGTGAAGGCCGATGAAATTCTTATCGAGATCGAAACCGACAAAATCGTTTTAGAAATTCCCTCTCCGGCTGACGGAGTGCTCTCAAGTATCGAGCGGCCCAACGGTGCTTCCGTATTGAGTGATCAGCTGATTGCGACGGTTGATACCGAGGCTGTCGCATCCGCTCCCAAGGAAGAGGCACCGAAGGCCGAGGAGGCCGCTCCCGTTCGGCCCGCAGCGCAGACTGCGGCAGCCCCGAAGGCGCCGACCGTGATGCCCGCGGCTGAGAAACTGATGGCCAACAGCGGTATTGATGCGGCGGCAGTCGCGGGAACCGGTTTGGGCGGAAGAATCACAAAGCAGGATGTGCTTTCAATGCTGAAGACACCCGCTCCGGCTGCAAAACCGGAAGTTAAGCCGGCAGCAAAACCCGCAGCCGCACCCCGCGCAGAACTTTCTCCCGCGCTCGGCGATCGTCCTGAACAGCGCGTGCCGATGTCCCGTCTGCGTGTTCGCGTCGCAGAACGCCTTGTTCAGTCTCAGTCCGACTGTGCCATTCTGACGACATTCAATGAAGTGAACATGGCGCCGGTGATGGCGCTGAGAGCGAAGTACAAAGAAAGCTTTGAAAAGAAATACGGCATCAAGCTCGGCTTTATGAGCTTCTTTGTTAAGGCCGCGGTACACGCGTTAAAGCAGTTCCCGATTATCAACGCTTCGATCGAAGGCAGCGATATTATCTATCACGGCTACATTGATATCGGCATTGCAGTGGGTTCCCCGCGTGGGCTTGTCGTGCCGGTTCTTCGTGACGCCGATCAGAAGAGTTTTGCGCAGATTGAGAGAGAAATCGCCGACTTTGCCGCACGCGCCAAGTCCGGCAAGCTGACGCTTGAAGAGTTAACAGGCGGCACATTCACGATTTCCAACGGCGGTGTGTACGGATCTCTGTTCTCAACGCCGATCATCAATCCGCCGCAGTCTGCGATTCTGGGAGTGCACGGCACGAAGCCGAGACCCGTCGCTGAGAACGGCGAAGTCGTGATTCGTCCGATGAATTATCTGGCGATGAGTTATGACCATCGTCTGATTGACGGCAAAGAGGCCGTATTAGCGCTTGTTGCCATGTGCGACGCGCTTGAAGATCCCGCTCGTCTGCTGCTGGATCTGTAGGAGAATTCAATGAGAGAAGATGTTCAGGTTTTTGATGTCGTTGTCATCGGCGCCGGTCCCGGCGGCTATGTTGCGGCGATCCGAGCCGCACAGCTCGGACTCTCCGTTTGCTGCATTGATGACTGGATGAAGGAAGGTAAAGCCGCGCCCGGGGGCACATGCACCAATGTCGGCTGCATTCCTTCTAAAGCGCTGTTGGCGACGGCCGCGCTTTTTGAAGAGATTGAACTTAAAGCGGGTGAGCACGGAATCGAAGTGGATTGTCCCGCGATCGATGTTGCCAAGATGATGGCCCGTAAGGATAAGATTATTCGTCAGACCAATGACGGTATTCTGTATCTTTTCAAGAAGAATAAGATCACCTTCCTTAACGGCAGAGGATCTTTCGCGACTGCAGACGCGGACGGGTATCTGATCAACGTCGACGCGCCGGCAGAGACGAAAGTCATGGCTAAGAGCGTGATTCTTGCAACCGGAAGCAAGCCTCGTGCCCTGCCGAACGTTCCCTTTGATGAAGACCGCATTCTTTCCAACAGCGGAGCTCTCGCGCTGAAAAAAGTTCCGACCACCCTCGGCATTATCGGAGCGGGCGTCATCGGACTGGAAATCGGCAGTATTTGGAAGAAGTTCGGAGCCGATGTCAAAGTTCTTGAGGCGATGCCGGATCTGCTGACGTTTGCAGACTCTTCCGTCACCAAGGAAGCAAAGAAAATCTTTGAGAAGCAGGGGCTTTCCATGGAATTTGGTGTTCGTATCGATCACATTGAAGACAATGGCGAACGCGTCTCTGTTTCTTACACCGACAAGGACGGCAAGAAGTGCGAGATGTGGGTGGAACGCCTTCTTATTTCGATCGGACGCGTGCCGTTCACAGCTTCCCTTGACGCGCCGGTCGTCGGCTTAAAACTCGATGAACGCGGTTTTGTCGAAGTGGACAAAGAGTGCCGTACCAATCTTCCGAATGTCTGGGCAATCGGGGATCTCGTGAGAGGTCCGATGCTTGCGCACAAAGCTGAAGAAGAGGGCGTTGCGGTAGCCGAAAGAATTGCAGGCCGTAAAGCGTTTGTTCATTTGGAGCGCGTCCCCTCCGTGATTTACACCGAACCGGAAATCGCCTGGGTCGGTAAAACGGAAGACGAACTGAAGAAAGCGGGACGAGAGTATAAAGTCGGGCAGTTCCCCTTTATGGCCAACGGCCGCGCACGCGCAGTCGGAGAAACTCAGGGTTTTGTGAAGATGCTTGCGGACGCTCAGACCGATGAAATTCTCGGCGTTCATATCATCGGACCTCAGGCCGGAGAGCTGATCGGCCAGGCCTGTGAAGCGCTTGCATTCGGAGCGACTGCCGAAGATCTCTCACTGATTTGTGAACCGCATCCTTCTTTCAGCGAAGCACTGAAGGAAGCGGCTCTCGCAGTGAATAAAGAAGCGATAAACTTCTGATAATCAGATAAGGGCGGCGCTTGCGCCGTCTTTACTCTTTTTTACGCAACCGAGCTGCTGTATTCGTGCACAATATCGGTTGATTTTTATAAATAATGTATTCGGATCCATCGGAGAGAAGATGAAGATAGCCCACTTACTGCTTTTGCTCGGAAGCTTATGTCTGAACGCTCATGCGGCAGACTATCCGACCAACACACCATTTGCGGACCGCTATCCTCCCGATACGATTACAAACGCACAGAGAGCTCGTGAGGTCATTCAGGCTTACGAGCATGAAAAAAACCTTTGGGACGACTGGTACGAAGCCGAAAAAAAGGCCTGCTACCGGAATTTTTTTGTGACCTACTGCCTCGACAGCGTTCGTGAGGAGCGTTACACGCATATTCAGGAAGCGAGGCAGGTTTGGCTCGTTGCGCGCGATTTCTTACGCAAGGAACGATCCGACGAAGCGGTAAAGACACGCAAAGAAAATGAGGCGAAACAGGCCGCGAAGAACGAGCGCATTGAAGCTGAAGCGGCCGAGCGGGCAAAAGCGAAGAAAAAGCAGCCGGTAAAAACAACACCGTCCTCGAGAAAACCGGCTGAAGCCCGACCGGACAGAACGCTGAGCGCGGAAGAAGAAAAGGCCAACGAAGAGGCTTTTGAACAGAAACAAATCAAGCATCAGGAACGTGTTGCAGAGCAGGAAGAGAAGGCTCCGACACCGCCCTCCGAGACCGAACAGGAACGTATTGACGAGCGCGCAAAACGCCGAGCCGAAGCCGAGAAACGCAAGATTGAAAATATTCGCAAGCGTGAAGCCAAGGCCGCTGAATATGAACGTCAGCTCAAACTGCGTGAAGAGCAGAAAGCTCAGGGACTGGTTAATCAGCTCAATCCCTAAGAAACATCTAAAGGAGTATTGCCTCAATGGAAGGGCAGTTTAGTAAGCAAGTTGAGGCGGTTTTCGCTAAGGACGGTCCTCTGTCAAAAGCGACGGAGAATTATGTTCCGAGAGCATCTCAGATAGAGTACGCGTGTTCCGTGGCCGAAGCGCTTGAAACCGGAGAAAGTTTGGTTGCGGAAGCGGGTACCGGAACCGGGAAAACCTTTGCTTATCTTGTTCCCGCGCTGCTGCACAGCGGCCGAGTGTTGGTTTCCACTGCGGGAAAGACGCTTCAGGATCAGCTTTATTTCAAGGATATTCCTGCGATTTTAAAAGCGCTCGGCATGGGTGCGCGTATCGCGCTTTTGAAGGGCCGCGCGAACTATATCTGCAAACTTCGTTTAGAACACGCCTGTGAAGAGAATGCCGCCAAATCGCGCGAAGAGGTGGTGCATCTGCAGAAGATTCAGCGCTTTGCGCAGCAGTCCGAAACCGGAGAAAGAGGCGATATTGTCGACGTACCGGAAGACTCCGGTATTTGGCCGGAAGTGACGAGTACCGCGGATAATTGTCTTGGCAACAAGTGCGAACATTACGAAGACTGCTTTGTGATGAAGGCCCGAGAAAAAGCCAAGGAAGCCGATATTCTGGTGATCAATCACCATCTGTTCCTCTCGGACATCGCCCTTAAGGACAATCAGATCACAGATTTTCTGCCGGACTTTGATTTGGTTGTGATTGACGAAGCGCACCAGCTTCTGAACATCTGCAGTGATTTTTTCGCGGAGAAGCTTTCGTTATCTGAGATCAACTCTTTTTTGAAAGATGTGTTGGTTGCAGCGGGTACTCTTTCCGGAGAAATCGTTGTTCAGTGGAAAGAGCTGACCAAGAGTGTCGATCAAAGCATGAAAGACTTGCTTCTGACCTCAACCAATATCCTGCAAGATACGGATAAGCCGATCGCGATAAGCAAGTTCTCGGACGCCCGTTTACTTGTTGAACCGATGCAGAGGCTCCTGTCATCGATGGCGGACTTGTCAGACGCTCTTCTGCAGAGCAAAGACGCATCTGCGGAAGCGGAGTCCTGTTATGAGCGTTCCGCTAAATTTGTCGAAAGTCTGCAGTACTGGACGGACGTTTTTTCCGGTAAAAAGACCGACAGTAAAGTTCCCATTATTCATTGGTTCACGCTTCGAAAAAGCACCATGAACTTCAACGCGACTCCGATTTCTTTTTCTGAGAAACTGAACTCGGCGCGCGACAGTCAGGGCAAGCCTTGGGTGCTGACATCCGCGACTCTTTCGATGAACGGAAACTTTGATCATTTCGTCGAAGAAATGGGTCTGGAAGATGCGAAAACAAAGCATTGGGACAGTCCCTTTGATTACAAGAGTCAGGCGCTCTTATATATTCCGGATGACATTCCTCAGCCGGGTGTGCAGGATTTTCCGGATAAAGTCGCCGCAAAAATCTGGCCGTTTATCAAAGAGAATCAAGGCAGAGCGTTTGTTCTGTGCACGACGCTTCGCGCCATGGAGACGATCGGTAAACATTTGCGCTACTACGCCGAGCGTGACGATCTCCCTTTAAAGATTCTGGTTCAGAAAGAGGCGCCTAAGCAGGAGCTTCTGCGGCAGTTCAAAGAGTCGGGCAGCGCCGTGTTAGTCGGTTCCATGAGCTTCTGGGAAGGTGTGGATATTAAAGGAGACGTGCTGTCTCTTGTGATCATCGACAAAATTCCCTTCCCGCCTCCGGGCGACCCGGTATTTGACGGTAAATGCGATTTCGTGACCGCTAAGGGAGAAGATCCGTTCAAAAAGATTTCTATTCCCCAGGCGACCATGCATCTGATGCAGGGAGCGGGGCGCCTGATCAGAGATCATAAAGATTTAGGCATGCTGATGATTTGTGATTCGCGGCTGACCAGACGAAATTACGGGAAAGTGATTTGGCAGAGTCTTCCGGATTTTGCGCGCACCACGAGGATGGATGTCGCCTTTGATTTCGTTAAAGAGATGGCGGCAATGCGCAAGGAAAAATCTTAATTCTTCGGCTGTCGGCACTGAAGCCAGCGCTGAGCCATTTCCTGTTCCCGGTCGACATCCGGAAGCTTTTGGTAGCCGCAGACAAGGCGGCCGAGATAATCCTGCGGCTCCTGACCTGTGAAGCTGAAGGGAACCTTTTGGGAGAATTTGCCCGGCGCGTCTTTAAGATAGTTGATCAGAAGAAGTTCTCCCTGAGGCTTCTTAGACGCGTCACGGCAGGTATTTACAAGAACCCGCACACGATATGGCGTTTGATCGTTGATGTTGTCGCCGACTTCAAGAATTTCCATCTGAAGATAGTCTTTCCTAAGTTCGCGAACCTGTTTTCGGCTGCCTTCCTGAATCCATCGATTAGGAGCATAGGGCCGCCAATCTCCCGGATACTTAACCTGCGTCGTGAAAAACGGAAGACGATTGGACTTCATTGCCTGCTCGGCAAGATAATCCAAATCATCGCAGGTCATTTGCGAGGGGATTTCGGGGATGGTTCTGCATCCGGAAACAAGCACCGCGGCGATCGCCGCAAAAATCAAACTTCTATTCAGCAAAATATTAAACAGAGAGCGCGTCAGGACACGCTCTCTGATATCGATAATAAGTTCAGAAAAATTTTAGTCCTGAACAGGAACACCTGCGGCCTTATATTCTTCGGCTCGCTGGTAGGTTTCAAACGAAGCGCGGTTTTGGTTCGCGTCAATCACGCGTTCCACGTCCTTGACCTTATCTCCCATGCCGAGCTTCTCATAAGAGTTCTTCATGATAAGCAGAGCTTCGTTGGCCTGGGGAGAAGTCTGGAAATCTCTCAGCACGATTTGGGCACGGTTAATTGCTGCGATATAGGCCTGACGATCGTAGTAGAACTTAGCGGTATTGACTTCGTATTTAGCCTGAGCTTCTACGAGTTCATGCATTCTTTCGCGCGCGTCACGGGCGTAACGGCTGTTCGGGAAGCGCAGGACAAGGTCTTTGAAGATATCAAAGGCGTCTCTGGCAGCCTGAGCGTCGCGCTTGGAAAGGTCCTGACGGTTGAGGAAGCTCATCCAGCCTGTGTCTTCGTCAAGCGTAGCAAGACCCTTGATGTATAACGCGTAGGGTGAGAGCGGGTGTTCTGGATACTGTCTGAGGAAGCGGTCGCAGTTGGCGATCGCTTCTGTCGGTTCGTTTTCGCGATAGTAGGAATAAGCGACTTCAACCATGGCCTGCTGTGAATAACGTCCGTAAGGATAGCGGGCCTCAAGTTTCTGGTAGTAGTCGCGGGCGGTTTCGTAGTTTCCTTCATTGAGGTTATCGCGCGCTTCTACATAAAGCTTGTCGGCTGTCCAGCCTTCCGTAGGATCTTCAATTCCTTTAAACATACCGCATGAAGCAGTCGTTAAAATAACGGAACCAAGACAGACACATGCGAGGGTGCGTCTAAGCAAAGACTGACGAGTACGAGACATAGGTTTAGATATTAATTATGGATACTGAATTAACAGATTATAGACAGAGTGAGGCCTCTGACGAACAAGAAGCGGGAAAAATCTCAAAAATAAAAACACTTGAGGTTGGAATTGATCAGGACGGAGAGCGCTTAGACAAAGTGCTCGCCGCCAATCTTCCGGAGGTTTCAAGGTCGCGTCTAAAAACTCTGATTGAAGAGGGTTCGGTCCAAGTGAACGGCGAAGCGGTTATCAAGCCCCGTCATAAGCTGGTTTTCTCGGACTCTGTCCGGGTGGAGCTGACACCGAGAGCGGAGGATCTTGCGTTCAAAGCGGTTCCGATGGTCCTTGATATCGTTTACGAGGACGAGGACATTCTCGTCATCAACAAGCCGGCCGGTCTCGTGGTTCATCCGGCGGCCGGGCACTGGGACGATACACTTCTCAACGGCCTGCTTGCCTACGATCCGATTTTCAGATCGCTGCCGCGTGCGGGTATCGTGCACAGATTGGACCGAGATACCACCGGTCTGATGGTCGTGGCTAAGAATGAGAACGCTCAGCTTGATTTGGTGCGCCAGCTGCAAGAGCGGACCGTTAAGCGCGAATATTGGGCGCTGACCCGAGGTATTGCGCCAAAAGATAAAGTGATCGACAGCGCGATTGAACGCGATCCGCGTAATCCGCTGCGTTTCAGCGTAGGCGCGGGCGGTCGCGCTAAACCCGCAAGCACACACATCAAGTGCATTCAGAGTACAGAAATTAAAGGTAAGCCGTTCTCTTGGGTCGCCTGCCGTCTTAAGACAGGAAGGACCCATCAGATCCGAGTTCATATGGAATCTATAGGTTTCCCTTTAATCGGAGATCCGCTTTACCGCAATAAGCTTCCGAAGCCGAAGGAAGACGGTTCAGTGCTTAATTCATTTAATCGTCAGGCCCTGCATGCGAGTCGGCTTGGCTTAATTCATCCGCGTACCGGCGAGCCTCAGGAGTGGTTTGCAGAGCCGCCGCAGGACTTTATCGCGTTGATGGAGGAGCTTCAGTTCGGGCCTTGGGATGAACCTTCGCAGGTGTTTGGCGATCCGGTGTGGCAGGCAGAAGAAGAAACAGCCGCCTCTGAGGAAATCGGAAGAATCTCTTCCTGGGATGATTTTGATTTCGGGGATGAAGACGAAGAAGATTCTGATCTCTGGAAGATTGAAAGAACAAACGAGTAGAAGTATGAGAAGCAAACCCGAATTAGAGGTGCTGGTGCCGCAGTGGCCCGCACCCGCAAATGTGAAAGCTTTTTTCACGCTGAGAAGCGGCGGTTTATCAGCCGGCGCGTACGGCGCAGAGGACGGTTTTAACGGTCTCAATCTCGGTGATCATGTCGAGGACAGTCCTTACGCGGTTAAGGCCAACCGTGCGATGGTGACTGAAATGATCGGATCGGAAGCCGCCTGGCTTCGTCAGATTCATTCGACAATCGTTCTTGAGGCGGATCAGGTTAAAGACGCCCCGCAGGCTGATGCCGCGTTCACGACACATTCCAAGGTTCCCTGCGTTGTCATGACCGCGGACTGCGTTCCCGTGCTTTTCTGCGAAAAGAATGGAAAAGCGGTCGCAGCGGCGCACGCCGGCTGGAGAGGTTTGGCCGACGGCGTGCTTCAGGCTTGTGTCGAAGCGATGAGCGGCAAGCTGGAGGACAGCAGTGCGGAGATTATGGCTTGGATCGGACCGCATATTCGTAAGGAAAGTTTTGAGATTCGCGAGGATGTCGCGGATTATTATAGGAATTCAAAATTAAGCGGCGTTTGCGGCGAAGCGATTGAGAAAAAAGCAGACGGCTCGATGCGTTTGGATCTCTCTATCTTTGTTCGGGAGGCGCTCAGGCTAAGCGGAGTCAGCGAGGTATACGACTGCGGTCTCGACACTTTCAGCGATCCGAAACGTTTTTACAGCTACCGCAGAAGCGGCAGGACAGGCAGACATGGGGCATTCATCTACAAACTTTAATACTCGAAACGCTTCCGAGGAACTGACGTGGTATTACGTTCAGCCCGGATTTAAGCTCATAACGCCGATCAAATTTTTCCTGGCAGTTTTGGCTTTTGTCTTGATTCTGGTACTTTTGGCTCTCTTAAACCCGCAGCTGGTATTGGATTCTTATTGGACGCTTCTGATTGTTCCGCTGGATGCGCTTTTTGTGGGCTGGATGCTTCTTACGCTTCAGCCGCATCGTCAGATCTATTACCGGCTGGATTCAGAAGGTGTTTCAAGTGAGTTTCGATCCACAGCTTCTCCGCTGGCGGGGCTCGTCAGTTTTCTGCTTGGAACTTTCTGCACGATGATTGGGCTGAAGAAGTCGCTTTATTTGAATAACCATTCTTCCCGAAGCCGAGTTCTCGATTGGGGGGAAATTGTTTCTGTTCAAAGTTCTCCGAATATGAGAAGGATTGTGCTTCAGGCAGGACTTCACGGTCAGCTAACGCTCTGGACGAATGCCGAGAACTTCAATCATGTACTCACTCTAGTGAAAACTTATATCGATGAAGCGAGGAAACACTATGATTAGAAAGCTTGTTTTGTTTGCATTGTTATCGGGAGCCATGATGGCAGCTGAAGCTAAAACATTTACGATTGACATTCGCACGCCTGCTGAAATTCAGGAAACCGGGCGTGTCGAAGGCTCACTTACGGACGATTTCAGATCGCCCGACTTTATTGAAAAGTTCAAAGCGATGAATATCGCCAAAGACGATGAAGTTCAGCTGTACTGCCGATCCGGCGCTCGAGCAGGCAGAGCAAAACTGATGCTCGAAGAGATGGGTTATAAGAACGTCAAAAATCTTGGCGGTTATGAAGCCGCTTCAAAAACTCTGAACCGACCTTTAGTGAAGTAATAAATTAATGAACATTAAACGTCCGCCCCGTGTGGGGTTTGTTTCTTTGGGCTGTCCGAAAGCCTTGGTTGACAGCGAGAGAATTGTCACCGAACTTCGGGCAGAGGGTTATCTGATTAGTTCCACATACAAAGATTCCGATCTTGTGGTTGTGAACACCTGTGGTTTTATTGATGCGGCGGTTCAGGAATCGCTTGAAGCGATTTCGGAGGCACTCAGTGAAAACGGAAAGGTGATCGTGACCGGCTGTTTAGGCGGCAAGCAGACGGAAGAGGGAAATTTTATTGCGAATAAATTTCCGAAGCTTCTGGGTGTTACAGGTCCTGAGCAGACCGATGAGGTGCTTAGACTGGTGCATGAAAACCTCGAGCGTCCTCATGAACCGTTTGGCGATTTAGTTCCCGCGGGCGGAGTTCTTCTTACGCCGAAGCATTATGCCTATCTAAAAATCGCCGAAGGATGCAATCATCACTGCACCTTCTGTATTATTCCGTCGCTTCGCGGCCCCTTAGTGTCTCGTCCGATCGGTTCGGTTATTCGCGAGGCTCAGAATCTTGTTAAAAGCGGCGTTAAAGAGCTTTTGGTGATCGCGCAGGATACTGCTGCTTACGGCCAGGATGTGAAATACAAGCTTGATTTCATTGGCGGCCGTGCGGTTAAAACCAACATCAAGGTACTGTTTGAAGAATTAGGCAAACTTGGCGTATGGGTTCGACCGCACTATATGTATCCCTACGCCTCGGTTGACGAGATTGTTCCGCTGATGGCCGAAGGAAAGATTCTTCCCTATCTGGATGTTCCGTTCCAGCATGCGCATCCGAGGATTTTGAAGGCAATGAAGCGTCCCGGAAGTGAGTACAACATGGAGCGTATTAATGCCTGGAGGGCGATCTGTCCGGATATCACCATACGTTCGACCTTTATTACCGGTTTCCCCGGTGAGACGGAAGAGGAATTCCAATATCTTTTGGACTTCTTGAAAGAAGCTCGATTAAACCGAGTCGGCTGCTTTGCTTATTCTCCGGTTGAAGGCGCCGCGGCAAATGATTTGCCTGGGGCTCTGCCCAAGGAAGTCAGAGAGGAGAGAAGGGCGCGCTTCATGGAAGTTCAGGAGCAGATATCGCGTGAACTTTTAGCAGAGAAGGTCGGCCGCACGATTCGGGTGCTGGTCGATGAAGCGGCGGACGAAGACGGCATAGCCACAGCCCGTTCGACGGCGGATGCTCCGGACATTGACGGTTTGGTCTTCATAGAAGGCAATCCGAGCGTTAAGCCTGGTGACTTCGTTGATGTGCGTGTTACAGATTCTTCCGACTATGACCTGTTTGCAGAGATAGCTGACGGCGAACAGCGATAATCCGGAAATCCAATATGGGTTTTATATAGGTACCGGGTGGTGCCTTTCTTTTGTAACTTATTGGTTAAGTTACAGTAATGGTCAACTATGTACTTTATATATGGGAGAGGTAGTCGGAGAACAGGCAAATAGATGGCTAAGTTAGTAAAGAGCGACTTTGTGCATGGAGTCGTAAGAACTTATAAGTGTCTTGCTTTTGTCCTAGAAAAATTGCAGGAAGCTTGAGCGGAATACCTAAAAGGACTCTTGAAGACACGCGAGTTAGATTCGTGTGCAAGGTCAACAGACAGATAAAACTGCCAGGAGGAGATATTGAGAATAAGATGATTGTGAGCTAAAGGGGTAGGACTCCCGTACTTGGGAGCATCTTCAGCAGAGCGATAGTAAATTATAAATAACCCTATACTAAAAAATATAATTATAAAAAGGGGAATAAAATTTAAATAATTTTTAACGAAGCTATACTGTGGTATAGAAGGCTGTATTTCATTTTGTTATGGAAAATCCTAATCAAATTCGCTTGAACAACGGTCAGAAGTATGTTTAGAATGATTTCATCAAACTAAAAACGAGAAAGAAATGCGAAACAGCAACCTCGAAAAACTCATCTACCCCTCCCCAGCAGCGTTGCGCTGATTGTGGTATAACTTCTTCTTTTACAGAGAAAAATTCGTGCAGTGTTTTAGACCGTCGTCTCAATTTTGAGGACGGTTTTGCTGTACCTGTAATCGCTTTAAATACGACATTTCAAGCTTCAGAAAACGATAGAAGCGCTTGGAATGACACAAAAAGACCTCTGATAAGTTCGTCCATTCAAATGGATCGGGCTGTCGGAGGTTTTTGTTTATTCAGCTTTGGTTCGAATTTGAGAATTGGTGCGTTAGTTCAGCACTGAAAGAATCCCGTGCAAACGGGTTTGTTAGTCAGTGGCCGAAAGAGCACCTATCAGATTAAAGAACTGAGGAAAGATGTTCTTAGGCTGCTTTTAATTCCTAGGAGTATTTTTGTATGAATAAATTTAAATTGTCTTTGCTTGCAGTTGTTTGCGCAAATGCCCTGTATGGGAGTTTTGCTTACGCTGGTACTGAGTTAGGAGGAGGGACCGGAGGTACCGGATCTATGGCAATTGGGGGAGGTGTAGCCGCTGAGCCAACAACTGCGACAGGGTATAGAGCAGTCGCTATTGGTGGTAATGCGTCGGCCTCGGCAACTTACGGTCTTTCAATTGGTTATGACGCCAGAACAAGCGGGACCGGAGAGGCTGGCGCTATAGCATTAGGTCGGACTACAAGTGCCTCTGTCAATGGTGGAGTAGCTTTGGGTGGCTATTCAACCGCCACTCGCGCCGCCGGCACCTTTGGAACTTCTTCTGATGGAACAGAGCTTACTGAAGCGGTCTCTTTTGGCAATGTTGGAGATAAAACCATTAAAGAGTGGACTTCGACTCAAGGTGTAGTTTCTATTGGTTCCGACACTGTGAGCCGTCAGCTGACAGGTCTAGCCGCCGGTTCTCAGGACAACGACGCGGTTAACGTCGCTCAGCTGAAATCTCTGCAGCAGTCTTCTGTTTTCGGTCAGGGTTCAAGCATTGAGATTCCGGCCAGCGAAGACGGCTCCACCCCCGCGGTTAATGCAGTCAATGCCTCAGTGTTAGGTGACAGCGGCAAGGTGATGGCTAACGCAGGATCGGCCTTTGGTGCGAATTCTCAGGTTCAGATAGGAGCTAAGGGAGCGGTGGCAATCGGCGCTAACTCAATTGCCACATCCAGACTTGACGCGAATGGAGCCGCTCCTACCGGATATCTTATGCCAAGTGAAGGCGTAACGGATAAATCTGTTTGGCAGGCAGATGTGAATCATGGCGTAGTTTCCTTTGGCGGCAGCTACGAAGCTGATGACGGTACAGGAAATACTCAAACCGTTACTTTCAACCGCCAGCTCACAGGTGTAGCCGCCGGTTCTGAAGACAACGACGCAGTCAACGTTGCTCAGTTAAAGGAAGTTAACAATCAGGTTCAGGGTTTGGTCTCTGGTCAGACAAAAGTTAGTACGATTGATCTGGTGGCCGATCCCGGTGATCCGGAGAACGGAGTTGAGCCTACGAGAATTGGCTTAAGATTTGAGGCCGCCAGCACTTCCGCAAGAGCTGCTTCTCAATCCGAAGGCGATAATATTGGTCGCTTAGCGTATACCGATACCGATGGGACGGTTAGACGAGTGGCTACTATGAGTGACGGTATTCTCCTCAGCGGCGGTCCGACATCGGGCGGAGCAGCGGTTGAATCAGTTAAGGTTGGTCTCGATCAGGGAATCACCTTCCTTGGAGAAGATGGTTATCTCACAACTGAAGTAACCGCCGGTGAGAACGGAGCGGTCGTGAAGATTGCAACGACTCAGGAACTGAAGAACCTTTTAGCTAATTCCGGAAACACGGGAGACACAGGCAACACTGGCGGTTCAACCGGTGGCTCGACAGGTGGTTCTACTGGCGGTTCGACAGGTGGTACATCGGGCGGCTCCAGCGGCTGGACTCCGACTGCCGCTCAGCAGGCGGCCATGAACGGTACTTTCGAAAACGGTATCAATGTCGGTGCCAGCGGCGCTGTGACAATTGCTGCCGGAGAAGGTAATCAGGCGATCACTCTTCAGCAGAACAACGTCAACATGGGCGGAAACCGCATTCAGAACGTTGGCGCTCCGATCGCGGCAACAGACGCGGCCAACAAACAGTATGTTGACAGCACAGCTAACAGCCTCAGAAGCAAGATTCATGATGTGGATCGTGATCTGAGAGCCGGTGTTGCAATGGCGATGGCTGTGGGCAACCTGCCTCAGGCGTATATGCCCGGTAAGTCGATTCTTGCGATGTCCGCAGGTACTTACCACGGTCAGGGCGGTTTTGCGCTCGGTCTGTCGCATGCCACAAATGACCGCAACTGGGTCTTCAAAGGCGCAGCCTCTGTGGATACACGCGGAAACTTTGGCGGCACACTCTCTGCCGGCTATCAGTTCTAAAGAGAACTAAGTGAAACGGCGTCAGTGCGGAGTTTATCCGCACTGCGCCGCTCCATAGAGGAAATTCAATACAAAATTCGCGGCTATCCCTAAGGTGGAATCTTTGACATTCTTCTGAGGATGCTGTCTGTCAAAGGAATAAAGATTATGAAAAAAGTGGTCATGTTATGTTTACTCGCAGCGAGTATGTCAACGGCGTTGGCGCAGACAGCGCTGAAAATAAACGGTCAGACGATATCGGCGGCAGAACAGAAAGAGCTGATGGAGCTGCTGGCCAAAGAGAAAGGTATAAAGGGTCAGGAGGCTCAGCTGACAATGGCAAGACAGATTCTGTCGGAGGAGAAGATTATCGGCCAGGTGGCTTGGCGTCAGAAGCTGGAGCGAGATCCTCTGGTTAAGAGAAAGATTGCCGAGAGCAAGAACCGAATTTATAGAGAAGCTCTGGTGAATAGCTACTTATCGAAGCATCCGGTAACGGATCAGGAGCTGTCAGCGGCTTATGAAGCGCTGAAACGACAGCACAATCCCAATGAGGTGCAGATTCGCTACATTCTTGTGGACTCGGAAAAGGAAGCTAAGGACCTTCTGTATTTAATCGAGATCGGAGAGAAGATGGACAAGCTAGCCAAAGAGAAGTCTTTGGATAAGGCGAGCGCCGCTGACGGAGGTCTTTTGCCGTTTACCGCGGTAAGTAAAGTCAATATCCCGGGCTTTGCCAATGCGGTTAAAGGATTGAAGAAGGGTCAGCTGTACAAGCAGCCGATGGGTATCAGATTTTCCGCTTGGAGGATAGCCGAGTGGTGCCGATGCCGCCTCTTGATCAGATAAAGACTCAGGTTCAGGCGACAGCGGTACAGCAAAAGAGCGCGGCGTACCTGAACAGCTTGTTCCGCGGAGCAAAAATAGAGCAGGCATCATCCGAGAAGAGAAAAGCGAAGACGGTTCTTCCTGCTAGAAAGTAGGTCACATATGCAGGAACTTAAATTGCTGATGAGAAACGGCCAGACGCTCTGCGTTTGCAATAGCAGTGAGAGCGATCGTGTGGTATCGGAGTTTGGCCGCTTTCTGGATGAGTTTCGTCTGAGCGAGGGCGCATCAAAAGAGAAATTGTTCATATTTTCGGATCCTCTTCTAATGGTTCGGCTCTCTGAGGTTGCAGCGGTCTCTCTGGTGTTTAAGACGACAGAGAGTGAGCAGAGGCAGAAAGAGCAGAAGAAGCGTTTGAGCAGGAAACCGTCAGAAACAAAGGCATTGAATTAGAGATTGAGAAGGCAGTCGTGAAGCAAAAAGAGTTTGATTTGTTTCTCGTGTAGTACTTAGGCCGTACGTTTCTGTAAATATATCCTCAGGTATTTAGAAGGCCGGAGCTTGTTTCCACCAGGACGGAGGCAAGCTCATTTTTTTGCGGCCTCGGAAATTTAAATATTGAGGCCTAAGGGTATCAGAGCGAAGAATACAAATGGACTGCCTCCTCGCAGTGACACATTCTAAAAGGAATCATCTTATGGCACGTCCAAAAACATTACCGGATGATCATTATCGTCTTTCCACATACAAAAGGGGCTCGAAGCGTTACGTATATGGCTATCGCAATGTATGGGATCCTGTACGTCGTCAGTCTCGGTCGGCAAAGCGCTTCTATGTCGGCGTTCTTAATGAAGTCACGCGTCAGGTGAGGCCTTGTCAGCGATTTCTTGCGAATCATCCTGAATACGAAGGTAAAGTCCTCTACTACGAAAATCACGAACTGATTGAAAAACGATAGGCTGCGGATCTTCGAATAATTTTTTCAAAACAATTAGATGTCGAACGTTGACGACAGATATAGAAGTTTGCCTTAGTACCGACGAAACCTTGATTTGGCTCTTCTGTCAGTGCTTAATTTGATTATTTATTTGATTCTGTTCTTAATGACCTGACTAAACTGAGCCAATAGATATTTAGGAGGCGGGTGTTATGAACATCGTATTTACAATCCTGTGGGCTGTCGTGTGTCTTTGCTGCTTTGCATGGCTTATTTTCCAGGTCGTCACAAAGCGCATGCGGGTTGTCACATTCGTGCTGTTGCTTATTCTGTTTGTCGTAATGGCTTTGGGTATTTGCGATCTCCTCGGATTAGGACTAGAAATGGGCTAGTGCTCGAAGAGAGTGTTTTTTGTATCTGATTTGACCGAGGGGTCTTCAGAAAAGTAGAAGAGCGGCTTTGGTGGTTTCATTGATTACCAAAGCCGGTCTTTTTGCGTTCGCTGATACTTTAGGCGTCGGGAACATGGCCGAGAATTTTTCCAAGCTGTTTGGGTGTCAGCTCTTTCTCAAGCCTCTCATTCTGTATTCCGTCTCTCAGATCTTTAATCTGAGCCAGAGACTGCTCATCGTTTGCATAGCGCCTGAGAATCAATACTGCGGCTGTGAAAAATATCATGCCGAGTAACAGCAAGTGGGCGAGGTAGGGGAATACAACTTCTGAGATTGTCGCGCCTGCCTGCGAAGCGCGAAGCATGGCGCCAGCGGCCGGCGTTGAAGGCAGCAGCTTGCTGAATAACAAAATCGGTTCCGGGAAATTCTGCCAGGGGAAAAGATTGCCGGATAAAAATACGCAGGGAATGGAAGTCGGAACAATAATCTGAACGATATAGCGCAGGCGCTTACACAGCGCCGCAATCATGACCGCCATGGATGTAATCGCAAAACTAAAAACCGCCGAGACGGCAAGTGTTGCCGGCACGTTTCTGAACGCGTTGACGCCGTGGAAGGCAAATGATGCACCCTCGATATACATGGTCCAGAGAAAGGCCAGAATAAAGAAAGGCAGATACATCGCAATAAAATGCGGGAAGCTTCGCATCGCAAGCGCCAGTGCGTAAGGGTACTTTCGGCGCCAGAACCAATCGTTGAGCAGCATGCCGATGCCCGCGGTAAAGACGGTCTGAATAATGATGACAAAGACAATCGGTACCGTGAAGTTCAAATAGCCGTTAACCGTATTGAACATCGGTTGGAAAACAAACGCCGGTGCACGATTTTTAACTTGGGCAAGCTTATCAAGCGGTATTCCGTGCTCGAGCAGATGCCCGGCTATTGCGCCGGTCACAACTTCCTGAAGGGGACCTGCCGCACCGTTCATAGACACCCTGGCTTTGACGATAAACGCGCCGTTGGAAACGAGCACAAGTGCTGTCGGAATGTCGCGGACTGTGTTACGCTCAAAATTCGGAGGAATGATCAGAATCGCACTGACGCCGCCCTGGCGCATAATGCGTTCTGCCTCCTTCTGATCGGCAGCCTGAAACTCCACATGAACGGAGGGAGAGGCTTTTAGCTCTTGGATGAGCCTGCGGGAAAGAGGCGTCATGTCCTCATCGACCGCCACAATGTTTAGGTGATCGGGGAGCTGCTCCATGTAAGGCCAGCAGTAATAGAAGGAATAGAAGAAGATCGCAAAACAAAAGAAAGGCGCGCAGGCTAAATTACTGACGCACTGTCTGAGCGTAAAGAGAAAACTGTCAAAGAGGCTTGGATGTTTAGCTGACATGATCGGCCTCCGCCTCTAATTCTCGTTTTGCAAATATCCGGTATTTCCATCTGAAGACCGGAATACCCAGAATCAGAGGAATAAATATCATCAGAAGAAAAACACCGAACGTGGTTCCCATATCCCAAATGTCTGCACCGAGAGTCCATTGCTGCGTCTGACCTTCGATGAACCAAGTCAGCGGAAGACACTTAGAGAACGTCCTTGCAATGTCGCTCATGGAGTCAAGCGGCATCGAAAAGCCGGTGAAAGGCAGTGCGGGTGCGGCAAAGCCGGAAGCCACCACCAGCGAAAAACGCCAGGTCGGAGCAATCCCGCAGATCAGAATGGCGCATGTCAGCATAACCAGCAGACAGGCCGCACCGCAGATAAACCAAATAAATAAACTTGAGGCTTTCAGCGCGGTAAATCCGCTTACTCCGGCAAATAATCCGATGTAGGCGAGAATGACCAGACAATAGAAGAAATAGTGGGGCAGGAGTTTGCCGCAAAGCGCTGCGGTCACATAGTGCTGCGCGGTATCCATCCACTCATTGATTCGGTAAAGGTAGACTTCCCGAACGATAGCCGTTACAAAGGAGAGAACCGCAGCAAGCATAATCACGCCGGGCATCAGGTTGCTGCCTAAAAAGGCGAGGAAGCTGAACTGCATATTGCCGAGCGCGTAAAAGTCCGAATGAACACCCGAAACAATTCGCTCTGCGCCGCTTACGCCGCTTCCCGTAAGAAGCGTCACCTTGGCCATATTCTGTAGCGTCATCGCACTCATAATCGTGGCTATGGAGGTTTGGATTGTGCCTGCGACCGCATAGCGGTTTTCATCCAGATAAACCGACAGCGAGGAGCCGGTCCCTTTGTACTGCTCCTTCATGTAGCCCTCAGGGACTTCAATGATGCCGTAAACGGAGCCGTGCTTCAGTGCGGCAAGCGCTTCATCGTGGCTGTTGTACGTGACGAGTCCCATGGTTCTGTCCGCATCCAGCGCTCTTCCGATTTCACGGCTCATCGATGTATTGTCGTGGTCGACATAAGCGACAGGTACATCGGTAATGACGCCGTTGTACAAGAGGCCCCAGACAATCAGAACCCAAATGACCGGCATAAAACCGCAAAAAATAATTTCCTGCGGTCTGCTGATGAGCTGTCTGACCTCTCGGGCCGCTACTGCGGCGACAAGTTCGAACCATTTAATCGGAGAAATCATGATGATCTACTTGTAATCGTCTACAAGAACACTCATGCCGGGACGCAGTCCCTCGACTTTTTTAAGAGGGCGGGCTCTGACTTCAAAAGTCTTCATGTCGTAGCCCGAGTCCATGCGTGTGCTTCTCCATGTGGCGTAATTGGCCCGCGGACTGATGTAATAAATTTCGTAGTCGATTTTTTCGTCGCCAAGCGCAGGGACATACGCTTTAAAGACCTTGCCGATCTTGATGTCGGGCATGTTTTCTTCGCGAATGTTGAAGCTTGCCCATTGATCGTTCAGATCAACCAGGGTCACGACCGGGAAACCCGCTGCGGCGATTTCGCCTTCGATCAGTATGACCTTATCGACTTCTGCACCGATTGGCGCGTAAAGTGTTTTGTCAGCGGTGAGGGATTCAACTTGTTTGACGCCGGCCTGTGCTTCCGCGGTCAGATCCGATACAGCGGACTTTTCCTGTTCTCTTGCACCGATCAGAGCGATTTCGTACTGTTGCTTGGCGGCATTGGCCTGCTGGCTTGCCGCTTTCCAGTTGGTTTGAACTTCGTCGTACTTCTGTTTGGACACCAGACCGTCCTTGTAAAGGGCGGAAATTCGGTTGTATGTTTTAAGCGCTAAGTCGGCCGCGGCCTGAGCTCTTTCCCATTGAGCCTTAGCGGCTTCTTTTTCCTGAGGACGGGCGCCTTCGTCAACAAGGCTCTGTTTGGCCTGAGCGGCGCGTTTCTGAGCTTCGAGCTGCTGAAGTTTGGCTTCAAGTTCAGGCAGATGCATTTCTGCGACCGGCTGCCCCGCGGCCACAGTGTCTCCTTCCTTCACGAGAACTTTCGCAACGCGTCCGGGAACTTTTGATGCGACGGTGACCGTTCTTGATTCCATTTGTCCTTGTAGTGGCGGAAGAGGCGGAAAGGCCGCACGATAGACGCCGTACACCAGGAAAATTATCAGTGCGGAAAGCAAAATGAGCAGAAGGAGAATGCCGATCTTTGACTTATTGGATACTTTGAGATCAGCATTTTGATCCGTCTGCGCCGCCGCTTGATTATGAGCGGGAGAGGGTTTGTTCGTGGACTCTGACATAACGATTACTGTTCGATAATGACTTGACGGTTGTTAACGGCGTTCATAAATTCACTCATTTGTCCCGCGATCGCGTGCAGCATGGCGTAATTGGAGACAAATTCAAAGGCGGCGAGACGTCGGCCGACTTCTGCCTGCAGAAGCTGATTGCGCGCTTCGTTGACATCGAGCGCGGTCGCAAGTCCCTCGCCGAAACTCTTGGACTTCAGGCGAAGGTTTTCGCTCGCAAGTTTGACGGTTGAAGCGCTGAGTTTGTACTGCTCAATCGCGTTCTTAGTTTTAAGCCATGCGACTTCAACACCGGTTCTTACCTGATTGATGGCTTCGGCTTTGCCGGCTTCAGCCTGGCGAACCGTCGCCTCGGCGCTTCGGATGCTCGCTCGTCTGTCCTTAGCGTCCCAAAGCGTGAAATTGACGCCGATACCCGCGATCCAGTTCGGTTCGACAAGCGTCTGATAGTGTTTGATGAAGTTATAAGTGCCAAATGCGAACACCTGAGGGTGCCATGCGCCTTTCTGAGCTTTGACGCCTTCGCTTGCCTGATCGGCTTTGGCCTGAATGACGGCAATCTGAGGGTTGGCCGCAAGAGCTGTATCCACCCAGTATTTAAGCGGCTGAAGCGGAACGTTCAAGACAAACAGAGGTGTTGAGAGATCCCCGAAGTCGTCATCTCTGAGCAGTCTCGCAAGCTGCAGTTTGGCGACTTTAGCGTTGTCTTTGGCTTTCAGGTATTCGCGATGACGATTGTCTCTCTGAACCTGTACGGACATACGCTCAATCTTGCTGATCATGCCCTGTTTTTCAAACTTTTTGGCTTTCGCAAGTTCCTGATCCTGATGAGCCAGCATGTCTTTTTGGAGTTTCTCGATGGAAACCGCAAGCTGTGTGCCGAAGTAGTAGCCCGCAAGCTGAGCATCTAAATCTTCAACATCGGCTCGTTTCTGAGCCATCGCTTCATCGACCGCGTATTTGCTTGCTTCCTGTGCCGCGGAGATCTTACCGCCCGTGTAAATCGGCCAAGTCGCTGTCGCAGACGCTCTTGGACCGTTCAGCGACATTTTTTCATGAAGGCCGACATTGAATGATGTCAGACCGGGCAGCGGAATCGGTGAAGGGACTTGCGTGTTAATGTCGATTTTCTTCTGCCCAGCGATTTGGAAGGCCTGAACAGTTACTGTCGGACCGCCGAGCATTTCGAGCGATTTCTGAGTTTCCTGCTTACTCTGAACATTGGCTTCGCTCGACTTGATTTTGTCGCTGCGTTCGTACAGCCAGTCTCTTGCGACTGTGAAACTGAGCGGCATTGCTGCCGAAGCGAAGTCAGCCGCCGCGAGTGCAAGCAGAAGACAGGTGCAGATCTTTGTCTTAAACATTTGTATGAGTATCTGTCGTCAGGATATGAAGGTCATCCCGGTTATTTATGTTTCACCTTAAAGGAGGAGAAAAGCAAGGCTTCCTCCGCCCCATAGGCTATCTGTATTCTAAATTCAATTGTTTTAAAATTGTCCGATACGGGCGCTTCGCAGGCTAAATTAGTTTGCCGTCCAAATACACATTAAGGCTCATCGGTGGATTAAGGATTCTCTTCATGCTTTCAAATCAATGGAAAAGTCTGCACCTCGGTCTTTGGGAACTGGTTTTCAAGGTTATGGACGAAGGTTCGATCACACGGGTGGCAGATATGAATTCCATCCAGAGAAGCCGTCTTTCGCGATTGATTTCTTCGCTCGAGGAAGAGACCGGGCATCGGCTTTTAGAGCGACAGGGCAGGAAGCTTGAACCGACAATGGCCGCTCTGGAGCTTCGCGCAAAGATTGAGCCGATGATTTCGGACATCAGAAAGGCGCTGGAAGCCGAGAGAGAAAACGCGGACTCAGATAAAGGCGGCATTCGGTTTGGTGCGATGCCGGGATTTCTGCAGACTCAGGTTGTGCCTTTGATTGCGGAATTCCAAAAGCGCCATCCGCAGGTTTCCTTTGACGTGATCGGAGATGATGATCCTAAAGCGTTCATGGGCGGTCAGACCGATCTCATGCTTTATTACGGTCCGGTCAACAGTGCCAATCTTGTGGAGAACTGGGTCACCAGATCGCTTTTTGTGCCGTGCGCCTCTCCCAAATATCTTAAAGAAGCGGGCTCTCCGACTTCTCCCGAAGAACTTGTCAATCATTCGGGCGTCATCTACACGGGCCGCGTTCGACCGCACTCGGATGTGATGGAGAAGAACGGCCGTGTTCAGACATTCCGCTGGAAATCCATGATTCGGTTCAACAACATCCTGCTTGCAAAAACCGCGGCGGTGGAAGGCTGCGGCATTGTGCTTGATATGCCGCTGCATCACTGTTTTGACGAGATTATGGAAGGCAAGCTGGTTCCCGTGCTTAACGGCTGGCGCATTCCTAATTTGGACAACTATATCGGCGCAACGCTTGCCGCCTCTAAACTTCGCCGCGTGCAGATGTTTATCGATTTTTATGTTCGCAGACGAAGAGAAATCGAAGGCGAGCAGAAGCGTCGTCTGCAGGAAAAATATTCTTTTATTGTGTAGTTTTTTCTCCGAAAAAAACGGCCCGAAACTTTGTGTTTCGGGCCGACCCAAGGAGAACTATCAAAAAACTAAATCCGAATTACTTGCCGTGGCAGCCGGCGCAGAAGTTTTCCTGCGGCGCATGACCTTTGTGGCACTCCAAGCAGCTCAGATCTTCGAAGTGCGGTGCATGCGGATTCAGACCGTCAAACTTAGGCTTAATCTTTTCGCCTGCCGCTTTCAGCTGATCCGGGTTGTGGCACTGAACGCATTTTGTGTATTCCACATCCTGACCGCCTGTCGGAGCCTGGTGGCAGACCGTGCAGGGCATATTCTTCGCCGCGTGCTTTTCAGCGACTCCTGCCGCCTCAGCGAAGCTGAATGAGAACAGAGCAGCTGCGGCGAGGCCTATAAATAGGGGTGATAATTTCATATAGGCCTCCACAGATTATTTAGCGAGATTTGCTGCCTGCTGACCGGCGATGCGGCCGAATACGAAGTTGCCAATCAGAGCGTTGCCGCCGGCACGGTTCGTACCGTGGATACCGCCGGTGGTTTCGCCGGCTGCGTAGAGGCCCGGAATGACTTTGCCGTTCACATCCACAACTTCAGCGTTCGGTGTGATTCTGAGACCGCCGCAGGAGAAGTGAACGTCCTGAGTTTCTTTACCGAAGAAATACGGCGGCTTGTTGATGAGCTGAGTGAATGTGGTCTTGCCGAAGTCCGGGTCTTCCTTCTTGGCTGCAAATTCGTTGTAGCGGTCGAGTGTGGCCTGAAGAACCTTCGGATCAACGCCCATCTTCTGAGCCATTTCTTCGACGGTGTCGGCCTTAAAGACGATGCCTTTCTTCAGCTTGCCTTCAACGGAGGCGCCCTTCAGAGACTGGTCGTCCGTGATGACCCACATTGTTCTGCCGGGAAGAGCGAGAACAGCGTCAGCGATGGCGTCGCGTCTTCCGCCTTCATTGACGAAGCGCTTGCCCTGAGGATCTACGAAGATGTCACCGCCTACGTAGTCGATGCAGCGGCCGCCGACGAACGGAATCAGCTGGATGTAGTTCATGCCGTCAGTATCAGCGCCGATCTTTGTAGCCATGTTGATACCGTCACCGGTAGAGCCGTCAAAGGATTTGCCGGTCGGGTTGGCGGTTGTTTTGAAGGAGGCGTCTAAGCGTCTGTCATAGCGCATACGCATCGGAACGTTCGCGGTGAAGCCGCCGGTTGCCAGAACAACTGCTTTGGCCTGATAAGTAATCTTTTCGCCGTTCTTTGTCTGAGCGACGACGCCTTCAACCGGAGATTTGTCGTCTTTGCGGATCAGCTCAATTGCGCGTGTATTGGTCTTAACCTATACACCGTGTTCTTTAGCTGCTTTGTTGAGAACGCGGATGTAATCGTGTCCGGCGTTCTTGTCTCCGGAGTTGTGAGAACGAGCGAAGAGGCCGCCCCAAGCTTCGAAGACACGCGGGTTCCACTGTACGCCGAGTTTTTCCATCCATTTAATGGCCGCTTCGGAATTGTCGGCAAGTGTTTTAACCAGTTCGGGATTGGCGCGGAAGTCGCCGGCTTTCATTGTCTGAGCAGCCATCTTTTCTGCGGAGTCTTCAATGCCGAGCGCTTTCTGACGTTCGTGGTCAACCGCGTTCACGGAACCGCCGGAGATGACGGTATGGCCGCCGACAACAGGATTCTTTTCAAGAAGAACAATGTTTTTTGCACCGGCTTCGGCAGCGGAGACGGCGGCTGAGAAACCGGCACCGCCCGCGCCGACGATGACAACGTCAGCCTGAACAGTTTGGTCGGCCCAAGCGGCGGAAACTGCGAGTGCTAAAGCGGAAGCAACGATAATTTTCTGCATTTTTAATCTCCATCAAGAAGTTGAGTTTTAAAAGTGAAACCTTGTTGATGGATATTTTGTCGTGTCCGGCTTTTGGCTATAATGTACCTTCGTGCATATGCACCAAGGTGCATACTCGTTATCGCCGATTGAGTTCTTCGGCGATTTTGAGTCCGGCGATTCGGCCAAACACAAAGCAGGAGATTAGCGAGTCGCCTCCTAAGCGATCCGCGCCATGGATACCGCCCGTGACTTCGCCTGCCGCATAAAGGTTTTTAATCGGACGGTCCGCCTGATCCAGGACTTGGGCTGAAGGATTGATTTTGAGACCGCCGCAGCTGAAGTGCGCGTCAAAGCGTTCTTTTCCGAAATAAAAGGGCGGTTTCTCGATTTTCTGAGTAAATGTGGTTTTACCGAAGTCCTCGTCCCTTCCTTGTTCAGCAAACTTGTTGTAGCGGTCAATCGTGTATTTCAGGACTGCGCGGTCGACACCCATTTTGTCCGCAAGTTCTTGGATGCTGCCCGCTGTGTCGACAACGCCCGTCAGAAGTTTTGCTTCTAAGCCGGAATTCTTGGTTGACTGAGCGTCAGTCACCACCCACATGACGCGGTCGGGAAGATTCAGAAACGCTTCCGAGACAAAGCGCACTTCAGCGCTTTCATCCACAAATCTTTTTCCGGATGAATCAAGGAAGATGTCGCCTCCGACGTAGTCAAGAAGGCGGCCGCCCTGAAGCGGAATGAGCTGTATCGCATCCATATCCACGGTTTTCGCGCCGATTGTCTCAGCCATAAGAATGCCGTCACCGGATGCGCTGTCGTATCCTGTTCCGTTGGGATCGGCGGTACTGCGGATGTTGCCGTCGAGCCTCTGGTCGTAGCGCATCCGCATGGAAATGTTCCCGGTAAAGCCTCCGGTTGCGATAAGGACCGCTTTAGCTCGAATCAGTCTCTGCCGCTTGTTTTTATCAATGACGCTGATGCCTTGGACTCTTCCATCCTCAAAAATCAGGCGTTCAGCTTTGGTGTTGAGCAGCATCTGCACGCCCAAATCCCGGGCATGGCGATTGAGGGTGCGCAGATACAGCATGCCGTTCCGTTTGGATCCGGCAGAATGCGCTCGTTTATGCTTGCCGGACCAGGCTTCAAAAACCTCTTCCTGGAAAGGGATTCCAAGTCCGGAGAGCCATTGGAAAGTTGGGTAGGCATTGCTGACAAGCGTTCTTACCAGTGCCGGGTCGTTACGATATGCGCCGGTTTCAAGAATCTGCTGCTCCCATAATTCGGGACTGTCTTTAATGCCTTGGCGCAGCTGCATTTCCGGATCCACGGCGTTGACGCTTCCGCCCGAGAGCGCGGTGTGTCCGCCGATGAAGGGAGCTTTTTCAATGACAAGGATATCTTTTAAACCGGTTTCCGCGGCAGCGGCCGCAGCGGAAAGCCCTGCGGCGCCGGACCCGATGATGATCAGACTGTATTCTTTTTCAGATGCGGCTGAAAGCGTAGGAACGTAGCTCAGCAGCAGCGAGCCCAAAAGAAAAAAGCGTCTATTCATACGATACCTGCAGTTCGTTAAGGAAGGCTGCCAGCTCCACGGCTGAGGCCACATTAAGTTTTGCGCAGACGTTTGAGCGATGCATCTTTACCGTACGCTCGCTAATGCCTAAGTCATAAGCAATGATCTTATTGAGTTCCCCTTTAGCTACACGCAGTGCAACCTCTTTTTCTCTTGGCGTTAGAGACTCAAAGACCGATTTCAGCTTCTCGCGGGATTCGATGCTTTCTGTCAGTGCAACACTTTCTTTGACCGCTTTGCAGACGGCAGCCTGAAGCCGCTCGGGTTTGGAAGTTTTTTCAAGGAAGTCAGAGGCGCCGCGCTTGAGCGCGTGCACCGCCATATCCAAATCTCCATGACCTGATAGAAAGATGATAGGAAGGCGGCAGTCCTTTTGATTTAATTTGACCTGCAGCTCCATGCCTGTCATCTCAGGCATACGCACATCAAGCACCAGACAGCCCGGTCTTGAAAGATCGTCGGTTTCAAGGAAGTGAACGGCGCTTTCGTATTCTTTGATTTCCCAGCCCATCACGCTGAGGAAGAACGAGGTGGAGCTTCGAGCGTCTGCGTCGTCGTCAATAATTCTAACCAGCGGGTGCTTCATTTTCCTTATCCATTTTCAATGGTGAACTTCGCGCTTATGCCGTTTGGCTGAAGGCGGCTGAATTCCAGCGTGCCGCCGTGACTGTCCGCGATTCCTCTCACAAGAGAAAGACCGATGCCCATTCCGTTGGGCTTAATGCTGTCGCCAAGAGATTTAAGTCTGGCAAATCCGGCATCGTCGAGCGCCGGGCCGTTGTCTTCCACCTCAATACAAAATTGATCGGTGTCGGCGTCGGTAATCGTAAGAGAAACGGCCGGCTGACTTTGAGATTCTGCGGCGCTGCAGGCGTTGCGCATCAGATTGATCATCAGCAGTTCCAGTTCCAGAGGTTCGCCGCTGACATAAGCGTGTTGGGGTCCCTGGTATTTAATCGGAATATTTTTGTACTGTCCTGAAGCGAGAACGGTAAGTGCGCTTTCTGCGATCTGAGTTAAATCGCATCTTTTGAGTGTGCCGCGTTTGCGTTTGGCGTAATTGCGCACGCGGATGATGATGTCGCCGATCCTCTCGCTGTTGGATTCCAGATTTGAGATGGCTTTTGCGGTCAGCGCGTCCGAGCGGCCTTCTTTTTGGAGGTGATACTTGAGGCCTGCCAAGTAGTTGTTGATCGCCATCAGCGGCTGCTGGCATTCGTGAGCCAGCATCCCGGACATCTGGGAGATCACGCCGAATTTTTCCAGCTGAGCGAGTCGGAGTCTGGATTCGCGCTGCTCTTTTTCCAGCTGAATTTGTCTTTCAAGCGTTCGCTTGACCTGAGCCGTCCGTTTGGCAACGGTCCTTCTGAGATAGAACCAGTTGCCGATGAGCATGAGAAGCAGTAAAGCGGCGACTCCGATCTCTGTTCCGAAGCGGCTGATGACTCCGTTTAGGCTCCAGTCTTTGAGATAAGCGTAGGGACCGATCTGAAGGTCGCGATACAAGTCGCTGACTTTGGAGAAGCGGTTGGCAATCGTCCATTCGTAGTCGTTGGTCGCTCCTATGGAAATGAGTGCGGAAGTTACTTCCCAGGCCAATTTCGGAGAGGTCTGTTCCACGGAGGCAAAGACAATGCCGGGATAGAGATCCGTTGAATGCGCGCAATGAAGTGTTGTATTGGATTTTGGCGCGACAACCTTGAATTCGCTTTGGTCCAGCAGGCCTTCATCCGCCATTTTCTCAAGCAGGCAGGCTGATAAGATCGCGACATCCGCTTTCCTTTCGACGAGCGCCATCAGCGCGTCCGGAAATTGAAAATGCGAGAAGAGGGCTTTTGAGAAAAAGTTGTCTGGGTTAAAGCCGAGCTTATGTATTTCATGGAGTGCGATGAGCCAGCCGTCAAAGGAGTTCGGCTGAGAGGCGACAACGGTCTTTCCTTTCAGCGACGCCAGGGAGTCCAGATCTTTTCGATCGGCGAGCGTCACAAACGTACTTGCTTCGGATGCAGACGGATCCTCAGAGAGGACGGTCTTTCTAGTCGCGATGTGCATCGCACCCTGCAGGAGACTGAGCTCGTGAAATGTTCCTGCAGAGCAGATAAAGAAACTGACATCCTGCCTTTTGAGATCTTCGGCTGGATTGATCGAATTCACCGGAACAAATTTGAACTGATGCTGCGGAAGTTTTTGGTTTAGATAATCCAATGTCGGGCTGAGTGTTTCTGAAAACAGGCCCGGATTGAAAGAGTCAATGATGCCGATTTTGATCTCATCGGCATGAGCGTAGGTACAAAAGGTCAGCGCTGCGAACACAGAGGCTGCAGCGTTAAATATCTTTCTAACTCTGTTCACCGTTGACCACTTCATCATTTTTAAATTTTTTGGGCCATTGTTACATATTCTCGGGTGGGTGCATAGAGAGGTTTTTACCCGAGAGGATTAGCAAATAAACGGTAATTCCAAAAGTCGAAAGAATACTGAGTGTCAGGAACGCGCAGATAAAAAAATGGGCGGCCGAAGCCGCCCGGGGGAAGGGCCTATTAGTTCAGGATGAACATTAAGACGGTTACAACAACCAGTGCGAGAATGACCGGGATCGCTGTGCGTTTGACGATTTCCATCGGATTCACGCCGGCGATACCTGCGAGAATGATGACGCCGCCTGCGACCGGAGACATTGTGCGGCCAAGGCCCGCGGCAATCTGAGCGACTGCGCCGAGCTGAACGACGGTCAGACCGAAATCAGCCGCGTTCGGAGTAATGGCTTCGTTAAAGGCAAGTGCAGCGGCATTGCCGGAACCGCAGATCGCGGCCATAACAAAGGGACCGACAGCGGCGGCGAACATGGCGACCGACTGAGAACCTTTCATGGCGTCAACGAGCGTGCCGGTTAAACCGATCGACTTCATGCCGGCGGCAAAGAGCGCGGCAGCGGCGATCAGGATCACGACATCACAGAAGCCGTCGCCGGCACCGCGGCAGAAACGCTTGGAGACGTCGCCGACTTTCTGCTTATTAAAGATCGCGACAACGATGCCGATTGCGGTACCGATCAGCATGCAGACCGGAACGGAGAACGCTTTAGTCGGAAGAAGACCGACCTGCTTGGACGCAAGGACCAGAAGCGCGAGCGGAATAATCGGAACAATCGCTTTGATCGGATTAACTTTGAAATCTTTCTGAATTTCTTCGCCTTCGGGCAACTCTTTGGTGATCTCTGTCGAGCCCACGCCTTCCTTTAAGAACGCGCAGATCACGGCAAGAACGATCGCGGCGACGACGGCACCCACGGCGCACGGAAGCGCTTCCTGCATAATCACGATCATGGCGTCAGCGGACGGGATTTCTTTAGCTTTGAAAGCGATAGAAGCAATCTGCGGATTGAACATCAGGCCCGGGCTGACCACTGAACCCCAAGTTCCGACAAACACGGCGGCAGCCGCCATGACAGGACGAACTTTGAGCGCGATCAGTGCAGGAATCAGCAGAACACCGACCGCGGCCGCAATACCGGCCGCTGACGGCAGAATGATGTTGAGAACCCAGGTAATCAGCGCGGCGCCGGGGATGACTATGAACGGTACATGTGTCAGCGGTTTAACCAGCATGTTGACTAAATGATCTGAACATTTGGTATACGTCATGACATAACCAAAGCCCATGACGGTCACAATAGTCGGAACCAAGCCGCCGTTAACGAGCTGTTTGACAAATGCGTCTACTGCGACGGACACCGTTGTGGATGATCCCGCGAATACCTGGCCGATGAAAGCCATGATTAAACCGGAGCAGGCGAGCACCAGACGGGCTTCATAGTTTTTATAAATGAGGTAGAAAGTTAGAACAACAATTGCTAAGCCAATCCAAATCATAATGAGTTCCTTAGGGTTGAGAGAGAAGGTTTTCGAAGGCTTTATCCAGCATTTCGTTACTTTGCTGAAGTTTGTCACGAAGGGTCTTGACGGTGTCGGTGTCTAAAGCGATGCGCTCTTCAAGCTCTTCAATAGATTTGCGAACGTTTTCGGGGGAAGGGGAACCGGCTCCGACTGTATTTTTAACCGCGTGTACCGGAGAAAGCGCCTCGCGCAGCTGGGATTCCGTGAGCTTGAATTCCTGCGCTTTTCCGTCGAGACGCTCTGTGACTTTACCGAAGATCTCGGCGGCTAGCTCATACGGGAAGTTATCGGGATAAAGCTCTTTTTGACGGGCGACTGTCACGATTTCGCTGGCGAAGGTGTGGCCGATTCTAAAGGGAAGGCCGAACTTTCTCTGCAGCGCTTCAGCAAGCGCCATCGTTGTGGTCCAGTCGGAATTTAATTCTTCCAGGCTGCGTTTGGCGTTCACACGAAGCTGAGAGAAGGCAAGATCGGTCAGCTGAAGCATTTCAACGCCCTTAACAAAGACGCCGGAACAGTCTTCAAGCACCGTTTCCTTATTGTCGTACATGCCAAGCTGCAGGTTGTGCGCCCGAAGGAAAGATGTCTGCATCGCGCCGACCACGTCAGAGGCAACCGCACGGGTTTTATTTAGGACGCCCGGGTTGCGCTTCTGCGGCATCGCGGACGAGCCGTAGGCAGCAGACTGATCAAGCAGCAGCCAGGGCCGAGTCTGTGAATACTGCTGAGCCAAGTCCTGCATCAGCACTCCGATGCGGATCGCCACGTTCGCGGAAATCGAGGCGGCTTCAAGCGGTACGTCAAAGAGACTGATCTGAGCGGCGTCCAGACCGTTTTTTATGGGGCTGTCAAACCCTAAAAGCGAAGCAAGCTTCTCGCGGTTGAGCGGCCAACTCGAGCAGGCGAGAACCGCAGCGCCAAGGGCGCTTCGGTTGATACGCTGATAAGCTTCATTGATACGATTCGCGTCGCGCTCGAACGATTCCAAAAATCCGCACAGATAGAAGGCAAGCGTGATCGGCATCGCCTGAACGCCGTTGGTGTAGGCAGGGATGTAAGTCTCGACGTTGTCTTTGGCAATTCTCAGCAGTCGGGTGCGAAGCGCATTGAAAGCGTCATAGAAATCGAGAACCGCCAGACGCAGTCTTGCCTGATTGAGCGTAGTGAACATGTCCTGACGGCTGCGTCCGGAGTGGATCAGAGTGGCGGATTCGCCGCAGGCCTCAATCAGAAGCTTTTCCAGAGGCATGATGTCCGTAAGGCGTTCCCTGCCCGGTTCATCCTGAATCCCTTCGGCTCTTTTCTGCGCGCGTGCAATTTTGACCGCGGTCTCATGATCAATGATGCGCTCGCTCTCGAGCATAACCAGCGAGGCTCGGTTCATGCGGTTCTGCCAATAAGCCCAGTCTTTTTTCTTGGCTTCGGGGCTTGTCGCGTCAAATGCGTCATGTCCCCATGGCGTCACACGAATAGTCATTATTTCTCCCGGTGATTGAGTATTGAATACGCTTACAGTCTATTCTTTGCCGGGAGAAGCGACGTTCTAATTTTGCACGGATACTTGTATTATCATTGATCTATTTCTAACTGTAACAGTCGATGTTCTTCGAAAATAAATCAAAAGATTGAATGAAAGGATTTTATTTATTTAAAATTTGACACGAATATTCGTGCAAAAATTGATCATATAAGGGAAAATTCTAAGATAGGAATCGAAAAAATTCCTTAATAAGCGAACTAACTAAAAAGGGCGAGCAGTCCGGAGAGCGGCGCGAAATCGAACGCCTGTTTCGCATGCGGACGAACCTTGGGTTTGGCATGCCAGGCGATGGAAAGGCCGGCCGCCTCCAGCATCGGAATATCGTTGGAGCCGTCGCCCATCGTGATGAGCTGGGAGAGTTCAATGCCGTGCTGCAGAGCGTAGGCTGACACATAGGAAATCTTGCCGCGGCCGTCAATAATCGGCGTGCCGAAAGGTCCGGTCACGCGGCCCGTCAATTTACCGTCGATGATTTCAAGTTCGTTGCTGATGACGTGTGTAAAGCCGTAGCGGGCTTTGACCACTTCCGTGACGCAGCTGAATCCGCCCGAGACAAGAAGCATCGGAATTCCGGCTTCTTTAAGCGCAGAGACCAGTTTCTCCGCTCCGGGATTTGGCCTGATGTGACGATCAATCAGACGATCCACGATAGAGGCGTCGGCGCCGGCGAGCAGTTTGACGCGGGCTGTGAGACTCTCAGCGTAGTTATGAATTTTGCCCTGCATCGCCAGTTCGGTAATTTTGGCGACATCTTCGCCTTTGCCGACAAAGGATGCCATCTCATCGAGTGTTTCCAGATTCAGAAACGTGGAATCCATATCGGTCGCAAAAAGCTTGAACTGACTCAGCTTCAAACTCGGTTCAATCCAATTGGCGTCGATTTGAAGCGCGCGGCATTTGCCTGCCCATCGCGTCTCAAATTCCTCTCGATTCATTCGCTGAAGACGAACCGCGCAGGGCTCTTTTATGACTCCCTTCCGGCCGATGGTATGCAGAAATTTTTGCAGAGTCTCTTCAT
Organism: Parasutterella muris; assembly: GCF_009767915.1. Lineage (GTDB taxonomy): Bacteria > Pseudomonadota > Gammaproteobacteria > Burkholderiales > Burkholderiaceae_F > Parasutterella > Parasutterella muris. The sequence goes on along the minus strand of NZ_WSRP01000003.1, from coordinate 6,526 downwards.
GTCCGATCTTGGTTTGGAGAACTAGATCCTGGTTCACGTCAGCTCCTTGAGAATTCTGAGAATGGCATCCCCTCGTTTATCAGGGGTCTCGTTATAAGCCTCTAATCGTAACCGATTCGGTCCCATCATGCGCATATTTCTATTCTTTTGAAGCATGAAAAAGAATTTTTGAGGATCAAAACTGGGGTTATCCACAAATGTCATGATGATGGCTTCATCGGCCGCATCGATTTTTTTAACGCCGAGCGGCTTAGCTTCAATACGAATGCGATGGGTAAGAATGAGATTCTTTGCCTCTTCGGTCAGTTTGCCGTAGCGGTCAACGATTTCTTCCTGAATTTCGTACAGATCTTCACGTGTCTTGACCTGCGCAAGACGCTTGTAGAACATCAGACGGTTATGGACGTCCGGCACGTAGTCCGAACGCAGCAGGGCAGGCGAGTGCAGGTTGATTTCCGTGGTCGCTTCCAGCGGCGAAAGCAGATCAGGTTCACGTCCTTCTTTAAGCGCGGTCACCGCCGAGTCAAGCATTTGGGTGTAGAGGTCAAAGCCCACACCCGTCATGCTCCCGCTTTGATGCTCTCCCAAGACCTCGCCGGCTCCTCGGATTTCTAAGTCATGCATCGCCAGATAGAAACCGCTTCCGAGTTCTTCCATTTCCTTAATCGCTTCAAGCCGCTTGCCGGCGTTTTTGGTAATTGCGCCTTCGCCCGGCGTCATTAAATACGCGTAAGCCTGATGGTGCGAGCGGCCGACACGGCCTCTCAGCTGATGCAGCTGCGCCAAACCGAATTTATCCGCACGGTGCATGATGATCGTGTTGGCGTTCGGGATGTCGATGCCGGTTTCAATAATGGTCGTGCACAGAAGCACATTGGTACGCTGTGCATAGAAGTCCCTCATGACGCGTTCAAGTTCACGCTCATTCATCTGTCCGTGGGCGACGCCGATACGAGCTTCGGGAAGCAGTTTTTCGAGTCGAGCCCGAGCGTTCTCAATTGTTTCCACTTCGTTATGCAGGAAATAGACCTGACCGCCGCGTTTAAGTTCACGCAGCACAGCCTCACGAATCAGAGAGTCGCTTTCGCGCTGAACGAATGTCTTGATCGCAAGACGTTTCTGCGGCGCCGTCGCAATCACAGAGAAGTCGCGAATGCCTTCAAGCGACATGGAAAGCGTTCTCGGTATCGGGGTCGCGGTCAGCGTCAGAATGTCCACCTCCGAACGAAGCGATTTCAGCTGCTCTTTCTGCCGCACGCCAAATCTGTGTTCTTCATCAATGACGACTAAACCGAGATCTTTGAATTCGACCTTGTCGGAAAGAATCTTGTGCGTGCCGACCACAATGTCAATAGAGCCGTCCTTCAGGCCGTTGATCGCAGCCTGGGTCTCCTTAGTCGAGCGGAAGCGGGAGAGTTCGGCGATGCGGACCGGAAAATCCGCGAAGCGGTCCTTAAATGTCTGAGCGTGCTGCTCAGCAAGCAGAGTGGTCGGACAAAGAACCGCGACTTGTTTGCCGCCCATAACTGCCATGAACGCCGCTCGCAGCGCGACTTCAGTCTTGCCGAAGCCGACGTCGCCGCAGACGAGTCTGTCCATCGGATTATCGGAAATCATGTCTTTATAAACCGCTCGGATCGCAGCACTCTGATCGGCGGTTTCTTCAAACGGGAAAGCCTCGGAAAATGCTTCGTAATCGGCCAGACTGAACTTAAAGGCGAAACCCTTGCGGGACTCTCTCAGCGCATAGATATTGAGCAGTTCGGCCGCAGTATCACGGACCTGTTTTGCGGCTTTCTTACGAGCCTTTTCCCACTCGCCGCGTCCGAGCGAATGAAGCGGAGCGGTTTCCGGATCCGAGCCCGAATATCTGGAAATTAAGTGCAGCTGCGCGACAGGAACGTAAAGCTTGGCTTCGTTGGCATAATCGATCTGAAGGAACTCAGCCGGGCCGTCCGGCGTATCCATTGTGGAAAGACCGCGATAGCGGCCGATGCCGTGCTCCAAGTGCACCACCGGATCACCGACTTTCAGCTCCGACAGATCACGGATCATCATGTCGATGTTGCTTTCGCGTTCGGTGCGTCTGCGCTTTCTTCTGACCGAACGCTCGCTGCCCGCATAAAGTTCGGTTTCCGTCAGAATGGAGATCGCCGGATCCTCAAGATGCATTCCGTCATAGAGAGGTCCGTAGCAGAGCGCGAAGTCCTTGCCGCTTTCAAGGAAAGACTCGAAATTCTTCGTGGTAGGAATCGCAAGTCGATTTTCTTTCAGGACTTCGGAAATGGTTTCGAGGCGTCCTGCGGAATTGGCCATGATCAGGAGCCTGCAGCCTCGAACCTTGGAAAGATCCCGGTAGGCTCTAAGGCCTTCAAGCGGATCTTCCTTGCGTCTTTCGATGGAAACATTCGGAAGATCGGGCGCCTCGTGCAGTCCGTCAAGAAGCACTAAGCGCGGATATTCTCCCGCGTGTTCGAAGAATTCTGTTGCCGTCAGATAAAGCTCTTTCAAATCAAGAAGCGGGCGTTCTCCGTCAGCGCGAAGAAAACGGGCGCGCTCCTCGGTTTCTTTATCGAACTGAATAATCGCTTCGTTGACATCTCCGAGCAGCATCAAAGTGCAGTCTTCGCCGATGTAGTCAAAGAGGGTTTCCGTCTTATCAAAAAAGAGCGGAAGATAGTTCTCAATTCCGGCGGGCGCAATCCCGTTTTCGATGTCTTTGTAGAGCGAAACTTTAGAAGGATCGCCGTCAAATTTTTCTCTCCAGCGTCCGCAGAATCGGCTTCTCGCATCTTTGTCCATCGGAAATTCGTGCGCGGGAAGCAGACGAATTTCATCGACCTTTTCAACTGAGCGCTGATTATCTGGATCAAAGATGCGGATTTCGTCGATCTCGTCGTCAAAGAAATCCAGTCGGTACGGCTTTTTGGCGCCCATCGGGAATAAGTCAAGAAGTCCTCCGCGAACGGCGAACTCACCTTGCGCGACCACCTGAGAGACATGCTCGTAGCCGCGGGCGACCAGATCTCTGCGAAGTTCGGTCGGATCAACGCGCTGGCCCTTTTGGAAGAAGAACGTCGTTGCGCCGATAAATTCCCGAGGCGAGAGCCTTTGAGAAGCGGTGCTCGCGGAAATCAGCAGCACATCGACGCCATCCTTGACGGAATGGCGGTTGAGAAGTTTAAAGAGGGTCTGAAGCCGCTCGCCCACCAAGTCGGCATGCGGACTGAGAACGTCGTAGGGAAGAGTCTCCCAATCCGGAAAAACGCTCAGGCGAAGTGAGGGATCGAACCAGCGGACTTCTTCGGCAAGACGAATCACATCTCCCGGATCGGAGCAAATGACGGTGAGAAGCCGACCGGAAGCTTTCAGGCGGGCGCCGTTCTGAGCGACGGAAAGCGCTAGCGCGCTTCCTGCAGGTGCTTTTTCTTTGTATCTTTCTTTAGGGTTCAGATCCGCGGCGGACTTGCCGACGACGGGAAGTGCGTTAAAGGCTGTTTCTTTCGACATTTGAAGTTAAACCTTCCAGCGTGTCGAGGATAAGACACCAGTCGAGCCATGCTTTGCGCTTTTCTCCGGGCGAGCGAAGCAGGTAGGACGGATGGAAAGTCACAATGACTTTACGGTTTCTTCCCCCGACATTAAATTCGTGTACTTTGCCGCGCAGCGGGTTAAGCGCCTTAGCTTCACCAAAGAAGCGGGATGCGGCGGGTTTGCCCATCGCGACAATCAGATCAGGATCGATCAGCTCGATCTGCCGATCAAGGAACGGCTGACAGGCGATTTTTTCAGATTTTTCGGGCGTCGCGTTCATCGGCGGACGACATTTGAGCATATTGAAAATGCCGAGATCCTTTTGACGATCGAGTCCGCAGGCTTCCAGAATATGATCAAGCAGCTTTCCCGAGGGGCCGACAAAAGGCTTACCCTGACTGTCTTCTTCCCGACCGGGCGCCTCGCCGATCAGCATCAGGCGCCGCTTCGGTTCACCCTCGCCGAAAACCGGCTGAATTCTTTGACGGCTGATCGCGCAGACTTTGCAGTCATGCACCAATTGTTTCAGCTCAGTCCAATCCGCATGGAGAATTTTTTCCTGTCTTTCAGAAGAAAAGCCTTCCGCGGAGACGCTTCTGTCGTTCATGCCGTGCGCAGTGTTCTGCGGTTCAGCTGCCGCTTTACGAACAGGCTGAGGGGGCGTGCGGTGCGGCATTTCGCGCGGAACGCTATGAGCGGAAGCGGTACGCAGAGTTGCCTGCGGCGCATCTTTCTGCACTGCTTCAGAGCGTACAGGCGCACGATTCTCGGGCGCGGGTTTTGGCGCTTCGGTCAGCGCGGGAGCGGCTTCAGGCTCCTCCGCTTGCTCTGCGAGACTGAGCAGTTCACCTCTTTCTACCCATTGAGGTCCGAGATTAAGGGCGTTCCAGAGTTCGGTTTTTCTTTTATCGAGCACGATGTCAGCTTCCGTTCAGGTGCATGGTTATGGCGTCTTCTTTGCCGTGCGGGCCTTTGTAATAGCTTTTTCTTCGTCCCATCACGGTAAAGCCGAACTTCTCATAGATGCGGATGGCGGGAGAGTTGCTTGCGCGCACTTCAAGAAACCAATGTTTAATATTGCGCGCTTTCGCTTCATTAAGCATTTGACGAATCAGAAGGGATGCGATGCCTTTGCGTTTATGCAGAGGATGCACCGCGATGCGTAAAAGTTCGCCTTCGTCAAAGATATAGCTGAAGATCAAATATCCGACAACCGTGTCGGATGAATCTACCGCGACGAAGCATCCGTCTTTATTTAAAGAGGATTCGACGGAAGCGCTGCTCCAAGGTTCGTAAAAGGAGAGCGCTTCAATGCGGACGACCTCGTCAAGGTGCGCCGCCGTCATCGGGAGAACTTTAAACAAGTCCGTCATTGTGTCTGCCTAGAGAAATAATCCGGCTTCTCTTTCTTTGATTGTCATCGCGACATGGTCGCGGACATAAAGGGGAGAGGCGTTTTCCGCGCTTGTGAGCCGGCCCTCGGCAAATGCCTGCTGCGCAAGCGGCATCAGCATGGAGGCGTTCACGTCTTCTGCAGAAAGGAGTTTTACGGAGCCGAGCGAACCGATTTCTTTTTCGTATACGCGAAACGCGTTACCGCAGACATATTCAATACTGTAGTCGTCGCACAGCGCTGTAATTTCTTCGGGCTTGCGGGTGCAGGGAGCCAGGATTTCGACAAACTCGCCGTTTTCATAGCGGTAGGCCGCGCAGTAAGTTTCATGCATGCGCGCGTCGATCGCCGAAAGCAGTCGACATCCGTCGGCAATGACATTGCGGTGGCAGTAGGCGAGCGCCGTAAGGGTTCCGATAGGAATAAGCGGCAGGTTAAGCGCCCAGCCGATGCCTTGTGCAAGGCCGCACGCCACGCGGACGCCCGTAAAGGCGCCCGGACCGTTGCCGAAGGCGACCGCGTCAAGTTTATCGGCGGATCCGCCTGCGGATTCGAGCGCTCTGCGAATCATTCCGATAAATACTTCGGTATGTTTCTGATCGACTTCCGACTGAATAAAGATTTCCGAATTGAAACCGGAAACCGCCGCTGAGCAAAGCGTTCCCGAAGATTCCAAACATAATATCGCAGCACACATAAAACGACTCCTTATTGGCGTCTATTTTAACGAATTCCGCGGAATTCTCCGTGCGTAAGCGCGGGATGGATAGCGGCCGGCCGAATGTCAATTCAGCCGATGATTTTTGATATATCTCTCAATAATGGCAGTTGTTGCTCCGTCTCCAACTGATATTACACAGTAACTTTTTGTCCAAAAGCGTTTGCCCCAAAGCATCCTTCGAATCTGATTGAAGAATTCTTGACGAATTTTCAGAGATGATATGGTTTTTAGTTTACGTACCGGATTTGAAAGGCAAATTGTCGGAGGGTAAGAGATCAATAGATGAACATGATCCTCTTCTCCAGAGCACTCCAAAAACCTGACTTGATCCCGTTGACACAAGTCAGCAAAAATTTCTTTGAGCCTTTCCAAGATCGTTGATGAAATAACTTTTCGTCGGTAAGCTACGACGAAGATCAAATGAGCTTTGAGATTGAAAACACAATGAGAACCGGTAGATAACTGCATATGATTCAAAAAGTCGAGCGACACGTTATTCGTAAAAACAATGCTAACTGGCAAGCCTGCCACAAGCTTTGTTCATTGTCGCGCAAGCTCGGCAACTGCGCAGTCTATCTGCTTAGACATCGTGTCTTTGAAAAGGCGCCTGTACTGACACGCAAAGAACTTGATACTGAACTCAGGCATCAATACGGCAGTGACTATCGAGCCATGCCGTCGGCGGCTTCCGCGCAGAGGCAAGGACAAGTCATAGCCAAACAGTTCAAAGGTTTCTCCAAGGCGGCCGTTGAATACTCGAAGCACCCTGAGAAGTTTCAGGGGAAGCCTCGGCTACCGGGCTATAGGAGGAGATATCGAACGTTCTATGTCGGCCGCAACGGCTATCAAATCCGTGATTATCAACTGACAATCACGGG